>NZ_NXIE01000003.1:300000-450394 GCF_004116625.1 Halarcobacter mediterraneus | reverse complement strand
CCATCTCTTCACAACTTTATCAATCACTTTTGATGCCGTTCCTCTGAAATTGGATGGGAATTATAATAGATTTTTCTCCCCTTGTCAAGAGTTATTTATTAATCCTGGCTTAAATTTTGAAATTCTTTCTTTTTATCTCTTTTTCTGCTTTTTTAAGTTTATTCTTATTTTTAACATTAATATATAGAACTTTAGTTTATATAATTCCTTTTCTTAATAATAAGCTAAAACTAATATATAATCTTAAAGTAAATATTAAGACTAAGATAATAAAATATCAAAAAACAAGAAAGGATTAAAATGTATAACAGAGATTATCTTTCACAAGAAACCTCTCAATACAAGACACAGGATTCGTCTAAAGCTCAACTAATGAGCTTTTTAAAAGCTACATATCAATTATTTGCTGGTTCTTTATTAGCAGCAACTGCAGGAGCTTACATCGGTCTTGATATGGTGTCAACAATTGCAAGCTGGTATTGGGGATTAGTTATCTTAGAGTTTATTTTATTATTTGCATTATATGCAGTTAAAAATAAGCCAGGTATTAATTTAGCAGTATTATTTGGTTTTACTTTCTTAAGTGGTTTAACAATTACTCCACTATTAAGTACAATTTTAGCAATGCCTGCTGGTGCATCAATTGTTGCACAAGCATTCTTAATGACATCAGTTGCATTTGGTGGTATTTCTATGTTTGCTATGACAACAAAAAGAGATTTTTCTTCAATGGGTAAAATGTTATTCATTGCTTTAATAATTCTTATTGTTGGTTCAATTTCAAATATTTTCTTTCAATCACCTTTATTACAACTAGGTATTGCAGGGGTTGGTGCACTATTGTTTTCTGCTTTTATTCTTTATGATACGCAACAAATCATAAGAGGAGGATTTGAAACTCCAATTGAAGCAGCTATTGCACTTTACTTAGATTTCTTTAACTTATTTGTTTCATTATTACAAATACTTGGTATTTTAAATAGTGATGACTAATAACTAGCCTTCTGGCTAGTTATTTCAATCTTTTAATATAATGATAAACAATAATCAAACACTTAGACTTATAGATGCAAATTTAAATAGATTAAAAGAAGGTATTCGAGTTATTGAAGATATCTTTAGATATAGTTTCAATGATAAAAATACTGCATTAAAGCTTAAATCCCTTAGACATTTATGTAGAGTTGAAAACTATTTAGAAGTATTGGCTTCAAGAGATGTTAAAAATGATGTTCTTAGAGAATCAATAAAAAGTGAACAAAATAGAGATGATTTAAATTCTATTTTAATTGCAAATTTTAAAAGAGCACAAGAAAGTTCTCGAGTTCTTGAAGAACTTACAAAGCTAACATCTATAAAGACAAGTGAGAACTTTAAATATATAAGATATGAACTTTATAATTTAGAAATAGTTTTAACAAATATAACTTCAAACTCTAAATAGTTTAAAGTATATTCTTTATAAAGTTTTTTAGCATTCTGATATGGTAAAGAAGCATTTGGGCTTACTCCTGATTTTTTAATATAAGTAAATAACTCTTTTTTACTATCAAACTCTAATTTATATAAGATAGTCTCAAACTCACATTCAAAATAAGAAGAAAAAGCTTCTTTTATCGTATTTTCATCTAATATTGGGGATTTTGTATTAGTAATTTCATGTATTGTTTTAAAAGTATTTGAGGTAAATAAAACTGCATTAATCTCATTTGTAATAGTGCTTAGGACTTTTATAATTTTTTTTAAGTCTTTTGACCATTGTAATGCAGATGATGATAATACAATATCATACTTATCATTTTTAATTTCATTTATAAATTCTTCTGTATCAAAATCAAAGCATTTAACCTGAATATTATCTGCTTTTGGGTGTAATTTACACATTTCATAAGAAGAATCAATTGCTTTATAAAAATCTATATTCCAATTTATATATTTAAAAACTTGTCCTGAACCACATCCTAATTCAAGTATTCTTTTTGATTTTGTTTCTAACTCTCGTATTAACGATTTTGCTACTATTTGTTGAATAATATTATGATTTTTATATTCTTTTGCATATTTTGAGAATTGATTTTTATTAGTCATAAAGATTATTTTAACTTTTTCTTAATAAGTTTCAGGTAAAATATATACCATTTTTTAAAAAGGGAAATTAATATGACATCTACACTTTTAATAGTTCAGTTTGTATTAGCAATTATTCTAACAATAACTATTTTATTACAAAAAAGTTCAAGTATAGGTCTTGGAGCATACAGTGGAAGTAATGATTCACTTTTTGGAGCAAAAGGACCAGGAAACTTTTTAAGCAAAGCAACAATGTTTTTAGGACTTCTTTTTGTTATAAATACAGTTGCACTAGGATATATTTATAATCAACAAAAGATGAAAAGTGCTGTAGATAGTATAAAAACTGACACTTTAATTCCAACTACACCAAAATCAGATAGTACAGCACCTGCTGCACCAACAAATGCTGTACCAAGTGTTCCTACTATCCCAGAAAGTAAATAATAAATAAAATGAAGTATTTATTACTTCTTATCTTTCCTTTACAAGCTACTAAAGTTTTGTCTTTAGTAGCTAATATTTTAAACCCATTAAATAAAATAATAAAAGTATTTAATGGTATAATCTTTTTCAAAAACCAATGTAATCAAAATAAGGAGAAACAATGTTAAATGAAATATACGAAGAAACTAAAGACCATATGGAAAAATCAATAGAATCATTAAAAAGAGACTACAAAACTTTAAGAACAGGTAAAGTAAGTACTACGATTTTAGATGGTGTAAAAATTGATTATTATGGAACACCAACACCATTATCACAAGTAGGTTCAGTAACTGCTACTGATGCAACAACTATTGTTATTAACCCATGGGAAAAAAATCTTTTAAGTGATATAGAGCAAGCAATTAATGCTGCAAATATTGGAGTTAATCCAAACAATGATGGAGATTTAATTAAATTGTTTTTCCCCCCAATGACAATGGAACAAAGACAAGAAAGTGCAAAACAAGCAAAAGGTATGACTGATAATGCAAAAGTTGCAATTAGAAATGTAAGAAAACATTCAAATGATAAAATCAAAGCTTTACATAAAGAAAAAGAAATAACTGATGATGAAAATAAAAAAGCTTTAGAAGATATTCAAAAAATTACAGATACATATGTTTCAAAAGCAGATGAAACTTTAAAAGCAAAAGAACA
The DNA here is from genome assembly GCF_004116625.1 of Halarcobacter mediterraneus. Lineage (NCBI taxonomy): Bacteria > Pseudomonadati > Campylobacterota > Epsilonproteobacteria > Campylobacterales > Arcobacteraceae > Halarcobacter > Halarcobacter mediterraneus. The sequence continues at coordinate 447,178 of NZ_NXIE01000003.1, read as the reverse complement.
AGAAATTTTAACGGTTTAATTATGAATGTAGAACAAATATACAAAGATGCAAATGCCTTACTAGAAGGACATTTTAAATTAAGTTCAGGAAACTATTCTAAATTTTACTTACAGTCAGCAAAAGTTTTAGAGGAACCTAAAACAGCAAAAATTCTTGCTGAAGCACTTGCAAAACAAATTAAAGAATCTGGAATAAAAGTTGATGCTGTATGTTCTCCTGCATTAGGTGGTTTAATTGCTGGATTTGCCTTAGCAACTGCTTTAGATGTAAGATTCATTTTTGCTGAAAGAGTTGAAGGAGAGATGACTATAAGAAGAGGCTTTGAAGTTCAAGAAGGTGAAAATTATATTATTTGTGAAGATATTATAACAACAGGTGGTTCTGCCCTTGAAGCTGCTAAACAAGTTGAAAATGGTGGTGGAAATATTGTTGCTTATGCTGCACTTGCTAATAGAGGATTTTGTTCAAGAGAAGGTAGTGATTTAACAAGACAGGAAAATTGTAAACTTCCTTTAGATAAACCACTTTTTGCACTAGAAGATTTTACCTTTAAAATGTATACTCCAGAAGAATGTAATTTTAAAGATATTGCTTATAAACCAGGTAGTAGAGGTAACTAATTTTTATGGCAAACAGATGGCGAGATATAAAACAGGGAAATATCAAAGAGAATCTTTCTTCAAATAAAGAAGAAATAAATGATAACCCTTTCGCCTCTGCTCCTATTGGACATAGAATCAAAGCATTTATTGTTGATATGTTTATGATTATGATGCCTATTATGTATATAACTACTTATTTAATTATGGATGGGAAAGATGATTTTCAAGGAAGTGATGAAGCAAGATGGATTACAGCCCTAGTTTTTGGATTAATTATTGTCCTTTTTTGGATAGCAAAAGGACAAACTCCTGGACTTAAAGCTTACTCACTAAAATTAATTGATGATAATACGAAAAATAAGATTTCTCTACCTAAAGCAATTATAAGGTATTTAGTTTTTTTAATTTCTGCAACAACAATAATTCTTGCTTTTTTACCTTTCTTTAGAAAAGACAAAAAAACATTTCAAGATCTTTTGACAAAATCAACCGTTATTCAAACTGAAAAATAATGCTTTTTTTTAAACTTTCAGCATTTTATTTTTTCTATTTTGCAGCGGTTGGAGTTTATGTAATATTTTTACCAAAAGTGTTACATGATATTGGTTATAGTGCATTTGAAATTGGTATTGTATTTGCAATTGCTCCACTTATGAAATTTATTACACCTTTTTTATTCCTAAAGCATATCACTTTAAATCAAAATGTTTTTAAAATAGCTCTTCTTTTATCTGTATTTTGTTCATTAATGTTATATGTAACTTTAGAAAATCTATATTTACTTATGATAAATAATGCTGTTCTTGCAGCTTGTTTATCTATGATTTTACCCTACTTAGAAGTTACAGCTGTAAAAGTCTTAGGAAAGTCTAGATATGGAAAATCTAGACTTTATGGTTCTATTGGTTTTATGGTTATTTCTTTACTTCTAGGGCAATTTTTAACAAATCCATATATTGCAATACATTATTATCTTGCTGTTAATATTTTAACAGTGACATTTGCATTATTACTTTTAAAATATGATGATGTAAATCATGATGAATCTAAATCAAATTCTAATTTTTCTTTTTTTAAATACTGGCCATTTTGGGTAAGTCTATTTTTTATGCAACTTAGTTTTGGAAGCTTTTATAATTTCTTTACAATATATGAGACAGAGCATGGCATTAGTCTAGAAATGACATCTTACCTTTGGTCTTTTGGTGTTATTTGTGAAATACTTATTTTATATTTTCAAGGACCTTTACTTAAAAGAAATCTTTTATCTTTGATAAAATTTTCTGTTGCAATTACTGCAATACGATGGTTTATTCTTTTTATGTATCCAGATAACTTAACACTCACTTTTATAAGTCAAGGTATTCATGCCTTTTCTTTTGGATTATTTCATAGTGCAGTTGTTATGTATTTATACTCTTTATACGAAAATAAAAAGCTTGCTCAACAATTTATGTTTGGTGTAGCTTATGGATTAGGTGGTTTTTTAGGGGCTTTAATTGCTGGTTGGTTATATGGAGAATTTTTATTTTTTTACTCTACTATTTTTGCAATTTTTGCATTAGTTTTTTTATATAGTAAAAAACTTCCAAAGGAAGTCTAAACTGTTGCTTTTAATTTAAGAAACTCTACAACTTTTTCATGATTAAGTAAAGAATGAAACTCCTCATCATTTTCTATTTCTTCCACATACTGTTCATTTAAGTTAATTGCTTTTTCTAAATCTAATATTGCATTCTCTTCTTGACCTAATACAGCATAGATTTTTGATCTTTGGTAATAAGCATTTGCATAGGTAGAATCTATTGCTAATGCTTGATTAGTAAGACTCAATGCCCAATTTGCTTCCCCCATATCTAAAACTGCATCAGCTTTATATGTTAAAGCTTCTACTTCATCTGGTCTAATATTTAAGATTTCATCATAAATCTCTACTTTACCAGTTGGTGTTGATTCTTGGCTTGATCTAATCCATAAGGAGTGAATTGTATTAGTAACTTCAATTTCATGTTGATTTTGTTTTACTTGTTTACTTCTTTTCTCTAAGTCTTTTTCAAAACTTAAAAGTCGTTCTTCATATTCTTGAATTATTTTTGAAGTCTTTTCATCAATCATGTTTTTAACTTTTTCATTGGTATCTTTAATTGAAGACCAACCAACTATTACTAATAAAGAAGTTGCAGCAGCAATAATATAAAACATGTTATTTATTGTTGATGTTGCATAATTTACAACATTGTTATTCATTTGAACTTCTTTTTTTGCTAATGTTTCATGAAGTTCTACTTTTAAATTTCTATTTTCATCTCTTAATTGTTTTATTTCATGTAAAATATAATTCTCAACAAAAGGATTATAAAGAGGTTTTTGTAAACTATCAACTTTTTGTTGAATCTTTTCTTCTGTATTTTTTACGGTTTGTGCAAAGCTTAAACTTATACTCAAAAAAAATATAACTACCAACCATCTCATTTCTAATCCTTTTTACTTTATTACTAAATATATACTATATAATAAATTTGATATAAGTTAAACTGCTATCATTTTCTTATATAAAGTTTCTAAAGCAATATCAGAAATATTTTGAGAGACTCCTATATGAAAGGAAATTTTTGAGGGACTCATATCAAACATTTCAAAAGAAATATTCTCTTCTTTTAAAGCAGCAATTGCATCAACTACAGCAAAAGCATTTTCTTTTAAGCCTATTCCAACTAGTGTAATAATAGATAAATTATATGTAACAAAAATATTATCTGTTTTTAACCTTCTTTCTATTGATCTTCTTAGATTATTTATATTTCCTTTCAAATCTTCTTGGTCAACTAAAATTGAAATATCATCTCTATCTGTTGGATAATGGTAAGTATTGATACCAAATTCACTAAAAACTTTTAAAAGTTCTGCTGTAAATCCTATTTCATCAGCAAGCATATCTTTTTGTAAATGAATTGCAGCCATATTATCAAGTTTTGCAATTCCTACTAAGTCTTCCATAGGAACTCTTTCACTTAAGATAATTGTTCCTTCATGCTCAGGATTATTAGTATTTCTAATATTTATTGGAATTTTACTTTTTTTACAATTTAACATTGCATTAAAATGGAAAACATTAAAACCTTTTGAGCTTAAAAGCCTTAACTCTTTAAAAGTAAGTCTTGGAATAACATTTGCGTCTTGGATAATTCTTGGATCAACTTCATAAACTCCATTTGTATCAGTCCAGTTTTCATATACATCTGCATCTAAAGAATAAGCTAACTCTCCCCCTGTTAAATCACTACCTCCTCGACTTAAAACAGCTATCTCATTATCTTGAGTAATTCCATAAAAACCAGGAACTAAATAGCAGTCATATTTATCAAACTTAAAGTGTTCACTTATATTTTTATGTGATTGCTTTAAAACCTTACCATCACAATAGTTTGAACTCAAAATAAAACCAAACTCTTCTGGAAGCATAAGTTTAATATTAAGACCTCTTTTTCTCATATATTCACTTATTATCTTAGCATTATAATGTTCTCCACGAGATAAAAAGAATGCATCTTTTTTTTCTGACTTTAATGTCTTATTATTTAAATCTTTTATTAAACTATCAATAATTGTTTTTTTATCAATTTCTAAATCCTTACAAAGTGATTCAAACTTTTCAACAATTGCATCAAAACTTTGTTTTGCAGAAACTTCTATTTTTTGCTCACTAAAATGATTTCCTTCTGTTGATACATTTAATAAATGATCTGTTATTTTCTCCTGAAATTTTTCATCTCTTCCAGGAGCTGAAACAACTATTACTTTCCGTTTAATATCGCTTTTAACGATACTAAAAACTTTTTTAATTTGGGAGGCATCTTTTACTGAACTTCCTCCAAACTTGCATACTTTTATATCCATTCTAAAATTCCTTGATTTTTTAATTATTCTCTTTGTAATGTAAAAAATTTTATGCTAAAAACTAGCTTTTATTTATATACTTACTTTATAACCCCTATGCCTAACTGTTTCAATAAAATTCTCATCAAACTCTTTTTTCAAACTATTTCTAATTGAATTTATATTTACCTCAATAACATTATCTGAAACCATTTCAGGTTCATCCCAGTTTGTCTGTAATAATTCATCTTTTGATATGGGAGCTCTATACCGATTTTTTATTAAATAGCTAAGAATAGAAAAAGACTTTCCTTTGAAAAAAATTTTTTTATCTTGATTATTCACTAAAGATTTCTCTTCTAAATTTGCTTTATACTGATTTTTATATATTAATTCTTTTTCAAAGTTTTCTCTATGTATTGCTTGCATTTTTGCTAAAATATAATTATTTGAAGTGGGTTTTTTTATAACTGACATTGCACCTTTTTTTAATAGGTTTATTTCTAAATCCTTAGTCCAATCATCAACTAAAAAAATTGTTGCTGTTATTCTATAGTTTATATTTTTTAAGATCTTCTTTGCATCAAAGTAATTACTACAATCTATTACTAACATATTATAATATCTAACTTCACTATGATAAATTGCATCACTAATATCTTCTGCTATATCAGTGATATAAAGTTGTTTTTCTTCAATATAGTCTAATAATTCACTATCTATATTATAAGCTAATAGCCTCATTTAATGTATACACTCCTAACAACTTTATTATCACGCATAACAAAAAGTTTATTCTCTTCTATTGCTAAAGAATCTACGAAAAAAGACTCAATATCTTCATAATCCTTGAAAAATGTATCTATTGACTTTTTTGCAATTTCAAATGAAGAGTTTGAATCTAGTTCCATAATCAAAGAATTGTCATTTAAAACAATTTTTTGATTAATTACTTTAAATTTATCAAAACAATATATATATTTTATAAATTCAAACTTTTTTTCTCTTGAAATATTCAAATAGTTTTTTATATAGATAAATCGCACACTTAATCCTCTAAAGGATAGACTCCATTTTCATCATGATTCTCAGTTCCTTTTATAGGAGGATTAAATACACAAATAAGTCTCATATCTTCACTCCCCCCATAAAGGTTATGATCATCATGATTATTTAAAGCATACATTACTCCATCATAAATATCATGAGTCTCACCAGTAGCTAAATCTTCAATTTTTCCATTTCCTGCAACACAATAAACTGCTTCTAAATGATTTTGATAATGTATATGTGTTTTTGTATTTGCTTTTATAATTGTTTCATGGAAAGAAAATCCCATATCATCATCTTTTAAAAGCATTCTTCTACTTGTCCATTGTCCTTCTTTTGCATGAACTTCTTTTTCAGTTCCAATAATGTCTTTATTTATATCTCTTACTATCATACTATTAAAATTCCTCTGTTAATTTTTCTTTTTTATCTGCAACTAATTTTTCAATTGCATTATCAAGACGATTAAGTCCTTCTTTTAATGTTTCTTCATCAATAATTAAAGGTGGTAAAAATTTTACAACTTGATCTTCACTACCACAAGTTTCTACAATTAGTTTTTCTTCAAATGCATATGAAGAAATTTCACCAGCAACAGAATTATCACCTTTGATTTCAAAACCATAAGCTAATCCTCTACCTCTTACTTCAATATCAAAAGTACCTTTATATTTATCAGCAATTTTTTCTAAAGTCTTTTTTAATAAATCCTCTTTATATTTAACTGCATTTGATAAATCATCATTTTGCCAATATTGTTCAATTGCTACTTTTGCTGCAACAAATGCTAAATTATTTCCTCTAAATGTACCCGTATGCTCACCTGGTTTCCATTGGTCTAAATCTGGTTTTAATAAAACAATTGCCATTGGTAATCCTGCACCAATAGATTTAGAAACAGTTACAATATCAGGATTAATTCCAGCAAACTCAAATGAGAAAAACTCACCAGTTCTACCATTACCAACTTGAATATCATCAATAATTAATAAAATATCATATTCTCTACAAATAGATTCTAACTCTTGTAACCACTCTTTTGAAGCTACATTAATTCCACCTTCACCTTGAATTGTCTCAACAATAACAGCTGCTGGAATATCAAGTCCACTACTACTATCCTCTAAAAATTTCCTAAAAATAGCCATTGTATTCATATCACCAAAATAACCATCAAATGGCATAAATGATACATTTGATCTACTAATATAACTTTCATCTCTGTAATCATCATTTCCTGTAACTGAAGAAGATCCTTGAGTTAAACCATGAAAACCATTTGTAAAAGAAACTACATTACTTCTTCCTTTTACTAATCTTGCAAGTTTAAGTGCTGTTTCAACTGCATTAGTTCCTGTAGGACCTGTAAATTGGATTTTATAATCTAAATTTCTTGGAACTAAAATTGTGTCATTAAATGCATGTAAAAACTCTTTTTTTGCACTAGTTGCCATATCCAAACCGTGAACAACACCATCATTTTGTAAATATTCAATTAAAGCTTTTGTCACATGCTCATTATTGTGTCCATAATTTAATGTTCCTGCTCCTGCAAAAAAATCTATATAGTCTTCACCTTGTTCATTAGTTAATATTGCTCCCTTTGACTTTTCAAAGATTGTTGGGAAACTTCTTATATAACCTCTTACCTCTGACTCTAAATTTTCAAAAATTCTCATTTTAATTTTCCTTTATTTAAATGGTCCTATTTTATATAGAACCTCTTCTTCATGTTGATTGTTGAAATCTTCTTTTGTAAAAAATTCACAACTAGTCATTTGCGTTTCATAATGTTTTGCAACTTTTTCAAAAACTCTAATTGAAGAATTGTTACTAGGAGAAACAGTTGTATGTAAAAACTTAATATTTAATTCCTTCCTTTGAACAATATCTAAAATCAATCTCCTTGCAAGATCATTTCCCCTAAAGTTTTCATCCACTGCAACTTGCCAGATAAAAAGAGTATTATTTTCATTTGGTATCATATATCCAGAAACAAAACCTATTACTTCTTCTTCACAAATTGCAACAGAACATAAATTAGAAAAATGTGTAGCTTGTAATAGATATAAATACTCAGAATTCACATCCAACACCTTAGTACTCTTTACTAATTCATGTATTTTTTTACCATCTTGTTTTCTTGGTTTTCTAATACTTATGTCATCTCTCATTAATTTTTATCCTTTTCACTTTATATATTTTACATATTAAATGTGTTTTTTTTACATAAAGTTTGTAAAAATATAACATATCAAACTTATAAATAACTTAGAGTAGTTTTAAATATTGCCATTTTTCTTGTAATCTTTTTGTAACTATTCTTTCTTTTTTATCTTTTTTTAATTTTATGCATTAAGACACAGTTAAGAAAAAATAAATATTATTATCTTTTGGGCTTTATTAAAGTTCATGAAATTAATCAAAAAGGGGAGAAGATGAAAAAGTTTATTATAGCTTTGTTCTGTTTATGTAGCTTTTCTTATGCTACAGAGTATGATCCAATAAGAGGGGAAATGCTATCTTTATCATGTGCTTCATGTCATGGAACAGATGGAAAATCTAAAACTATTACTCCATATATTGCAGGTATGAGTAAAACAGGAATGTATCAAATCCTATTAGACTATAAATATGGGAAAAGAGAAGGAACAATGATGCAAAAGCATGTAAAAGGTTTCTTAGATGAAGAATTAGAGCAAATTGCTTATTATTTCTCAAAAGTTCAAAGATAAAAGGATAAACAATGATAAATAGAAGACATTTCAATAAAATACTTGTAGGTTCAGTAGCTTTATCTTTTGCTGCTTGTAGTAGTATAACTTCGGTATCTCTTCCAACAGATAAAAAAAGAGTTGTAATTGTAGGTGGTGGCTTTGGTGGAGCAACAGCTGCAAAATATTTAAAAAAATTTAGTCCTGAAACAGAAGTTATCTTAATTGAGCAAAATAAAGAGTATTATACTTGTCCATTTGGAAATACTGTTATTGCAGGGTTAAATGATATAGAATATATAAAACACAATTATAAAACTCTTGAAAGTAAATATAAAATAAAAGTTATCCATGAAAAAGTAAAGAAAGTAGATGGAGAAACAAATACAGTAATTCTTGAAAATGGAGAAAAAATTGCTTACCATAGAGCAATTGTATCCCCAGGGATTGATTTTAAATATGAAAAAGGTTATGTAAAAGGTTCAGAACAGTATTCACCTCATGCATACAAAGCAGGAGCACAAACTTTACTATTAAGAAAACAATTAGAAGAGATGAAAGATGGAGGAACATATGTAATGGTTGCTCCAGCAAATCCTTTTAGATGCCCTCCTGGACCATATGAAAGAATCTCTTTAGTAGCTAATTATTTAAAGAAAAATAAACCAAACTCAAAAATCATTATTCTTGACCAAAAAAATAAATTTTCTAAACAAGGTTTATTTCAAGAAGGTTGGGAAAAACTTTATAAAGATATGATTGAATGGAGAAGTGCCGAATTTGGTGGAGAGGTTTTAGAAGTAGATCCCAAAAATAGAATCATAAAAACAGAAGATGAAGATGTTAAAGCTGATGTTCTAAACTATATACCAAACCAAAAAGCAGGGAAATTAGCTTTTGATTCAGGATTAACAGATGGAGACTGGTGTCCTGTTAATACAAAAACTTTTGAATCAAAACTTATAAAGAATATTCATGTTATAGGAGATGCATCAATTGCATCAAAAATGCCGAAATCAGGTTTTTCTGCAAATTCTCAAGCAAAGATTGCAGCCTTACAAATTGTAAGACTATTAAAAAATAAAGATATTGTAAATCCTCCAAAGCTAGCAAATACTTGTTATAGTTTAATTGCTCCAAACTATGGAATTACAGTAGCTGCTGTTTATGAAGCCCATGAAGATGGAATAATTGCTGTTCCAGGTGCAGGAGGACTAAGTCCTATGAATGCTGATGAATCTTATAGAATACAAGAAGCTGAATACGCTGTTGCTTGGTATGAGAATCAAATGGCAGATATTTTCTCTTAACTATCTCACCTACTGTAAGATAAGCTCATCAAGGGCTTATCTTACAGACTACAAGAAAATCAAAGTATCTTTTAAGTATAATCCCAAGAATTAACATCTACAATTAGGAACTTACTTAATGAATATAGATTTAATAATGCAAAATATTTTAAATCCACCTATTCTCTTTTTCTTTCTAGGAATGCTAGCTATTTTTTTTAAATCAGAATTGTCTATTCCTCAACCTTTACCAAAGTTTTTTTCACTTTTTTTATTAATTTCAATTGGACTTCATGGAGGGTATGAATTATCTAAAAGTGGTTTTGATTTATATGTTTTTAAAGCTCTATTATTAGCAGTATTTATGGCAATTCTTGTACCTATTTATAGTTTTTTTATTCTTAAAATAAAACTTGATAACTATAATGCTATTGCAGTGGCTGCAACTTATGGTTCAATTAGTGCTGTTACTTTTATTACAGGTATTACTTATTTACAAACTATTGGTGTTGAATATGGAGGTTATATGATTGCTGCAATGACTCTTATGGAGTCACCTGCAATTGTTATAGGACTTGTATTTGTAGCCTTATTTACAAAAAAAGATTCTGAAGAAAAAAAGAATACAAGTTGGCTTGAAATTTTTAAAGAAGCTTTTTTAAATCCATCAGTATTTCTTTTAATCGGAGCTTTAATAATAGGTATTGTCACAGGAGAAAAAGGTTGGAACTCAATGGAGCCACTTTTTGGTGCCTTATTCAAAGGAATTCTAGCTTTCTTTCTTCTTGATATGGGACTTGTTGCAGCAAAAAGAATTTATGAACTTAAAAAACTTGGTTTCTTTTTAATAGGTTTTGCAATTATAATGCCAATTATTAATGCATCTCTTGCAATGAGTTTTGCATATTTCTTTGATTTATCTAAAGGCGATGCATTTCTTCTATCACTATTAAGTGGTAGTGCCTCTTACATAGCTGTACCTGCAGCAATGAGATTATCTGTTCCTGAAGCTAGTCCTAGTATCTACCTTCCTTTAAGTTTAGCAGTAACATTTCCATTTAATATATCTTTGGGAATACCACTTTACTACTATTTTATAAATATTTTGTGGGGTTAATAATGGAAAATATGAAAAAAGTTGAAATCATAATTGAATCAGTTTATATAAATAGACTATTAGATTTATTTAAAAACTATGAAATAAATGGATATACAATTATTAGAGATATTGAAGGGTGTGGAGGTCATGGTCTTAGAACTGCAGATGAAGTAACTGATGTTTTTAGTAATAATTATATATTTACAGTATGTACAGATAGTAAATTTGAAGAAATAAAAGAAGAAATTAGGGCTTTTACTAAAAAATATGGTGGTAAGTGTATTGTTTCTGATTCAATGATGCTTTTATAAAAATTAATTTGGAGAAATAAATGGATAAGAACTTTAACTATTCTAGTTTAAAATTAGGAATTATTGGTGGGGGACAATTAGGAAAAATAATGTCTCAAAAAGCAAAAAAAATGGGATTTCATGTAACAATTTTAGACCCAACTTTTAATTGTCCTGCTGCACAAGTTTCAGATAACCATATTATGGGTGGATTTCATGATAAAAAGAAACTTGAACAATTAGTAAAAGAGACTGATGTTACTACTTTCGAACTAGAACATGTTGATACATCAATATTAAAAGAGCTTTTTGATCAAGGCTATAATATTCATCCTTCCCCATATGTAATGGAATTAATCCAAAATAAATATGAACAAAAAAAACTTCTTGATGAAAGAGGTATCCCTGTACCTGCTTATAAAGATGTAAAAACAAAAGAAGATTTAGCAGCATTTGGTTTTCCAGTAATTCAAAAAGCCAAACTTGGTGGTTATGATGGTAAAGGGGTTCAAATGCTAAAAACTCAAGAAGAAGCAAATACAATTGCCCTTGAAACAGAATCTTTTATAGAAGAGTTAGTTGATATTGATAAAGAACTTGCAATTATTGTTGCTAGAAATATTGAAGGTGAAATAAAATGTTATCCTGTAGTTGAAATGCTTTTTGATGAAAGAGTAAATATCTGTGATTCAGTTATGGCTCCAGCAAGAATTTCAAAAGAAATAGAAGAAAAAGCCATTAAGATATCAACTGAATCAATTAAAGCCTTAGATGGTGTTGGTATTTTTGGAGTTGAACTATTTTTAAATAAAAAAGGTGAAGTTTTAGTAAATGAAATTGCACCAAGACCACATAATTCAGGACACTATACAGTAGAAGCCTGTGCTACATCACAGTTTGAGCAAATTATCCGTGCAGTTACAAACTTGCCATTAGGTTCTACAAAACTAATATCTCCAGCAGTTATGGTAAACTTGCTTGGAGAAGAAGGTTATGAAGGAGAACCCTTTATAGAAGGTATTCATGAAGCACTTGAAATTCCTGAATTATCTTTTCATTTTTATGGAAAATCAATTACAAAACCATTTAGAAAAATGGGACATATTACAGTTTTAGACGATAATATAGATATTGCTTTAGAAAAAGCCAATAAAGCAAAAAACATTTTAAAAATAAAAGGGAGTAAGAAAATATGAATAAGCCACTAGTTGGAATTATTATGGGAAGTGATTCAGACCTTCCAGTTATGAAAGCAGCAGCACAAATGTGTGAAGAGTTTGGAATAGAGTATGAAGTATCAATTGTTTCAGCTCACAGAACTCCAGAAAGATTAGTTAAATACTCAAAAGGTGCAGAAAAAAGAGGACTTAAAGTTATTATTGCAGGTGCAGGAGGAGCAGCTCATCTTCCAGGAATGGTTGCCTCATTAACAGCTCTTCCTGTAATTGGAGTTCCTGTTAAAGGCTCTTCTTTAGAAGGAATGGATTCACTATTATCAATTGTTCAAATGCCAGGAGGAGTTCCTGTTGCAACTGTTGCAATTAATGGAGCTAAAAATGCTGGTATTTTAGCTGCTCAAATGATTGGTATAAAATCTAAAGAAATTAGAAAAAAAGTATCTAAATACAAAAATAAAATGCTTGATGAAGTTAATGCTAAAATAGAAAAACTAGAAGATATAAAATATGAAGAATATTTAAAAACAATGGGTAAATAACCCCATTGTTAATCTTCTATATTCATTATTAGAAGTTTTATATTCTTTTTCTCTTGTATTTCTTGAAGTTTTAATCCTGAAATTTGCATATCCATAAACTCACTATGGTTCTTTATATTATTTTTTGCAATTTCTTGTAAAAGTTTCCCCCTATAAAATTTTGCCCAATGAGAAACTACTTTTCCATCTTTTATAAACTTAAAAGTTAAAACATTTGCTTTTTTTACCTTATAAAACTTTTCATAAAATCCAGCTCTTAAATCAATTACTTCTTCTTGTACAAACTCATCTAATGCATCTGTAAAATTATCTAAATAAAATTTTTCTACATTTATATTGGGAAGTTTTGCACCTTGTTTGTATTTATAATCAGGAATCAAATCATTTGCTTTTATTGGTCCAAAAAGATTTGAGAATAATAATACATTTTCATCTATATATTTTTGTGCATTCTTATCCAAAGAATTATAAGCTAATGCATCAAAGGCTACTCCCTCATATCTAGTGATTGCTTTCATTGTAGGCTTTTCTTTTAAACTTTGTTTATACTTTTCTACTTCATCTAGTTTTTTTAAACCAAACCACTTTGATAACTCTTCTATTGTAGAGTTTAAAACAAAGTCTTCATAAATATTAAAAATTTCTTGTCTTTTTTCAAATAACTCTTCTAAAAAGAAGTTTTGTTTACAAAAAGGTTTATTTTCTCCTCCACTATTTTTAGTTTCGGCAGGTGCTAATAATATTTTCATATTCTCTCTTTATTTTTCTATATTTTTATACTATTAATGCTGATTATTCAATAAATTCACCACTACGGTATAACCAATTATCTCCAACTTTTACAAATTTACTTTTTTCAACAAAAGAAATATCAATTGCACCTTGAAAAATAGTTGCTTTAAAAGTAACATAAGCTTCCGTATCTCCATCAATAAACTCTAAGATATCAAGTTTTTTGAATTGGCTATGATCAAAAAAATCATGTATTGAATCTTCCCATGCTTTAATATTTGTAGTATACTCAGGATTTTCGTGATGAGTAGTTTTAATTATATAGTTTGCATCACAAGCTGCAAAAGCACTATATCGTGATTTCATTAATTCTAAAGGGTTAGGTAGTTTTTCTCCAAAATGAAATATTCTACAACATTTTTTAAACTTTTTTTGACTTCCACATGGGCAGAAAGAGTTTCCTGATATTTTCATTTCCTACTCCTTTTTTTATATTTTAGCAAATTTTATAAAGAGAAGGAAATAAAAGTTAGTGAAGTTTCACTAACTTTTATATTAATTACTTTTTGATTTCACTTCTAAATTGTTTTTTATGTTACTTATTAATACTTTTCCAAAACCTTTTAAAGTCATCAATTCCTCAGGCTTATTGATTTTTTGTTTTTTTCTATAATCAATTATCATTTGAGCTTTTTTTTCTCCCACTCCTTTTATGTTCATCAATTCAGCTTTTGTAGCCGTATTTAAATCAATTGCTGCAAATAAAAAAGCACAACTTAACATAAGACCTAATAAAATCTTCTTCATCTTAACTCCTTTTAATTATAATTTATAATGAAATTATATATTAATAATATTAAATTTTATTTAAGCCATTAGTAAACTATAATTTCAAATATACTAAAATCTTCTAAATAAAAAAAAGGGTTAAGACATGGAACAAATTCCACTGGAGTTAATTTCTAATTTTCTTTCATTAATTATTCTTATAATGATTTTTGTAAAATATTATCAATATAAGAAAAAACTTGAGGTGTTAAAAAAGTTAGATGAATTAAAAACATCAAAAAAACTTACAAGTGAAGATAAATCTTTTATAAAATTAAATTTGAAAGATTATCAAATACTTATTGTGAAAGATGAACAAAGATTAAAACTAGTATATCCCGTTTTTATTCTTATTGCAGGTATTTTATTAGCCTTTTTAGACTTTAAAGAAGCCTTGATTCATTTAAATGTAGTTATTGTTGCTTATATTTTACTACAAATCAATAAGATTCATAATAAAAACTTTGTTTCCTTTCTAACAGAGTTAAATAAGGACTTAGATTAAATTTTTTAATCTACTTCCTTTATCATTTAGGACTACTTCAAATTCACACTTATATAAACTATTTGACTTTAAAAACTCTATCAAAAAAGCAATTGTTCTCTCATAATCTTTACAATAAATATAAAATTCAAATAAACCTTCACTTATATTTACAGCAGATAAAAAGAAATAGTGTTCTTCTTCATATTTTAAAATATGATTTTGTTCAAAAGCAGTAAAGAAAGATAAACATGAAGGGTCAGGGAACATAATATCATCTGCAATATGGTAATGATGTTTTACAATCAATAAATCTTTTAATTCTTCATCTAAATAAGCCTTTCGAAATCTTAATAAACTATTTATATTAGAAGTATTTTTTAATTCCCACTCTTCATTATAATTTTCTACCATATTATCTCTTTTTTATTTTCTTTTTTTAGAATTTTATTTACTTCACTAAAATGTTTACATCCAAAAAAGCCTCTATATGCAGACAGAGGGCTTGGATGAGGAGCTGTTAATATATGATGTTTTGATTCATCAATTAATTTTCTTTTACTAATTGCAGGACTTCCCCAAAGTAAAAATATTACTCCTTCACAATTTGAAGAAATATATTTTATTATATTATCCGTGAAAATTTCCCATCCTAAATTATGATGAGATTTAGCTTTTGATTCTTCAACTGTTAGAATTGCATTTAAAAGTAAAACCCCTTGTTTTGCCCAAGGATTTAAATCACCATCTAAACAAATAGAATCTTTTTTTAAATCAGCTTTTATCTCTTTTAAAATATTCTGCATTGAAGGAGGGTTTTTTATATTACTTGGAGTAGAAAAAGCCAATCCTTGCGCCTGTCCTTGTCCATGATAAGGATCTTGTCCCAAAATAACTACTTTTAGATTTTCTATACTTGTTTTAGAAAATGCATTAAAAATCAACTCTTTGGGAGGGAAAACTGTTGTTGTTTCATATTTTAAATCAATTACTTTTTTTAAACTTATAAAATACTCTTTATTTTTCTCTTTTTCAATCACTTCTTTCCAACTATCCATATCTATCCTTCAAATAAAAAAGGTATTATTACAAATAAATATTAAAATATAAGAATTTATCTTTTTTATATATTCTATTGATAAAATTAAAAAATAAAAAGGAATTTAATGAAAAAGCAAGGTGTTATTTTTGATTTAGATGGAACGTTAATAGACTCTTTAATGGATATTGCTCTTTGTACAAACATAGTATTAAAAGAGTTTGACCTTCCTGAGCATCCCCTTGAAGAATATAAGTATTTTGTAGGAGGAGGAGCTGATATTTTAATAAAAAATGCCCTTCCAAAAAATAGTGAAAATGAACTTGCAAAAAAAGTCTTAAATAGATTCAAAAAAGTTTATGACCAAGAAATTCATCATAATACAAAACCTTATGAAGGTATTTATGAACTTTTAGAACTTTTAGATAAAAATAAATACCAAGTAGGTGTATTATCGAACAAACCCCATGAATTTACAATAAAATATGTAAAAGACTTTTTCTCAAAATATTCAAATATTATTGAAGTTCATGGTTCAAAAGAAAATGTTCCTAAGAAACCAAATCCACAAGCAGCAGTAGAAATTGCAGAAGCTTTTAATCTTAAATGCGAAGATATCTTTTTTGTAGGAGATAGTGATGTAGATATGAAAACAGCCAAAAACTCAAAAATGAAAGCTGTTGGTGTATCTTGGGGATTTAGAGGAACAGATGAGTTAATAGAAAATGGAGCTGATTATATTGTAAAAACCCCTTTAGATATTTATAATTTATTAAAGTAAGTTTTAAAACTTACTTTTTTTCTCTAAACCCTAACTTCTCTAAAATACTCATAGGGCTAGTATTATACTTTTCACTTAGTAACTTGAATTTATCATCTTTTTTCGCTTCAATTCCTAAATTTTCTAATTTAGAAATAAACTCTTGAGTAGAAATATTTAAAGATATAGCAACATCTTCAATACTTTTTTTCCCTAATCCTGATAATTGTACAATTTTACCTTCAACTCCAAAATTCTTTTTTAATAAGTTATAAATAAATTGAGGACTAAGTTTATTATTCTGAGCTATTTGCTGTAAACTTTGTGTTTCAATAAAGATAATATTATTAGAAGATAAAATTTCTTTACTTTTCTCTAAATCAAAATTTAATTTTCTACAGAAATCTTTAAATGATGATAGTTCTGCATGGGAATATGGAGCTAATCCATACTCTTTTTCCCAAGAATTTTTTATACTTTCTCCAAAATTTAGAAAACTAGAAAAAGGAGGCAAATAAGATAAAGTACCAAAAATAAATAAGATAATTAAAAAAATGGCTACGAACATCTCTTTTGTGAAAAAAACCATTTGCCTTGTTTTATTTTTCATATAACTTGTAAGAGGTTTCCAATTATAAAAAATATGAAAAAGAGTCATTGCTATAAATAAAACCATAAAAGTAGAATGGATTTGAGCTGAACTCTCTTTTGTTAAACCTAAAAAATACCAATTAGACCAGTTTGCAACTCTTCCTGGAGGTGCAATAAAAAGAACAATTCCAGTATAAGTCATAACAAGCATTATCCATAACATCGTTAATGAAGTGACTTTTTTAAAACTCATTTCCATTCCTTTATATTTAAATAAATTTACTATACATCTAGTTCAAAGAAAGTTTCATTTATCTTTTCATACTCTGCAACAGAGCATGTAATTTTAATTGCATTATCATAGTCTTCAAAGTATTCTTTAAATAACTTTTTTAATTCTGTGATATTTGCTGTTCTAAAAATAAAAAAACCCAAAATATCTTTATTTCTTTTTCCGGCTTTCTCAATTCCAAAACTATCAAACTTCCAATCAACACCTCTTGCATAAAAAAATACTTCTTCAAGTCTTTTTTCTAACTCATCTCTTACAGTGTTATTATACTCTTTTAAGTGAACATAAAAAGCTACATTTACATTATATTTTTCTTGTATTAATTTTTTTTCAAATTTTGTTTGGGCTTCTCTCATTAAATCTGTATTATCCATACTTTTTCCTATTATTATAAACTAACTGTATAATTATAATATATAAGCATAAAGAAAAAGTAAAAGTATCTATAGTTTTCTTGATTTATAACCTAAATTTATAATAATCATAATAGATATTAAGTAAATATTAAGTTGAATATAAATAACTATTAATTATAATCTAGAAGAAATAAAACATAAGGAAAACTAATGAAACTAAAAATGATTCTACTTTCAATTTTTGTTGCAGGTTCAACACTTTTTGCAACAGACTTTATAAGTTATGAAAAACTAAGTTCTCAACTAAAAGATGCAAATAAAAAAGCTGGAACTTATGCTACTACAGAAGATGTAAAAAAAGCTTTAAATTCAAAAGATTGGTTAGTTGCAGATGTTAGAACAATGGAAGAGTGGTCAGCAGCACATATCAAAGGTGCAGTTAGAATTGGTAGACAAGCACCAGAAAAGGGTTTAGCACTTCACGCACTTGATATGGATGATAAATTCATCAAGCCAAACTTAATTATTGTTTGTAACTCAGCAGCAAGAGCTTCAATTGAGGCAGAAACTATTAGAAAAATGGGATTTAAAACAGTAAAAATTTATGATTTATACTCTTGGATTGATGAGTGTAATCCTGTTGTTACTAAATATACTGTTAAACAAGATAAAGGTGGAACAGGACTTAAATTTGGTAACTTCTACGCAGAACATTGTAAAGATAAAAAATAAAAGATTTCTAAAGGTTTAAACCTTTGGAAATTATTCTTCTAAATTTTTTCTTGCTTCTTTCATTTTTATTTTTGCTAATTCTCGTAAATCTACATTACTATCAAGTTCATCTACAATTTCAGCTCCCAATAAAGACTCTAAAGCATCTTCCAAAGTAACTACTCCTTCAGTTTGTTCATAATTATCTGTAACGATAAAAAGATGCTCATTTTTAGTTAAAAACATATCTATTAATTTAGAAATTGCAATATTTTCATTTACTCTTGTCGCAGGTTTAATTAAGTCCTCTTTGTTTTCATATTTATTTTCCAATAATTCATGAAAATACTCTTTTGAAATAAGAACACCTACAATATCATCTATTCCTGAATCATACACAGGTACTCGTGAATACTCTTTAAATTTATTCAAATCACAATATTTTCTATTTTCAAAACTTTTAAAAAAATCTTCTTTTTGGACTGCAAAGACTACACTTCTTGGAGTAAAAATATCTTTAACTTTTATCTCATTTAATTTCAAAAGATTTTCAATCATTGCACTTTCTTTTACTCTAAGAATTCCTTTTCTCTCTGCAATATTTGCTGTAGCTATAATCTCATCTTTTGTTATTGTTTCTTTTCTTTTAGGTGTAATATAGGTTGTGATTTTATTCATTATCAGTAAAATTGGATAAGTTATTATTACTAAAAATCGAATAACTCTAGTGGAAAAACCAGCAAAAGTTTTCCAATAGTAAGCCCCTATAGTTTTAGGAATAATCTCAGAAAAAACTAAAATTAAGATTGTTAGAATAGCTGAAATATAAAACATATACTCTTCACCAAATACCTTTGCAGCTTCTGCTCCAACACCTGCAGCACCTAAGGTATGAGCAAAAGTATTTAAAGTTAAAATTGCAGCTATTGAAAAATCAATATTTTTCTTTTGATTTTCCATCAAAAGACCTAGTTTTCTTTTTTCTTTTTTTACTATTTCAATATGAGATACTGTTATTGATAATAATACAGCCTCTAAAATAGAGCATAAAAATGATACTCCAACAGCAATAAGAAAATAGATTAACATCAACATTATAAATTATCCTAAAATTTTTAATAATTATATATAAATAGAAGTAAATTTAGCATATATTTTATTGAAGAAAATTATATATTCTTCATATTTAAATAAAAACCTTAGAATAGACTCTAAGGTTTTATAAGAAGCTAAACAGCTTTTTTTATCTGTTTTTCATTTTCTAGGTAGTTTCTACAATCTATACAGTACATTGCATGAGGTTTAACTCTAAGTCTTTTCATTGTAATTTCAGAATCACACATTTCACATAAGCCAGTAAATTTCCCACTATATATTTTTCTTAACGCATGGTCTATTAATCTTAACTCTTCAAGTTGTTGTTTTTTGATATGAATATCTGTACTATAATCTCTACTTGCAGCAGCAAAGTCACCTTCATCATTTAAATCCATCTCACTTAAATTTACATGTTCATTTGAAAGATTATTTAAATTACCTTCAATGATTGCTTTATTTTTTAGTAAAAGTTCTTTTATCTCTTCTATTTGTTTTTTATTTAATTCTCTTCCCATTTTTATTTCCTATAAAAAATTTGTGTAATATACTATAGGGCAACTTAGTTGCAAATAAATAGCATTATTATATTTTTTCATTTAAATTTAACAAAATTTTGAAAGTATCATATCAAATAAAGTTATTTTCTTGTTTAGCCAACTGGTTAGAAATTATACATTCTCAATATATTTATCTTCTAAGTATCTTAATGTATAATACTTTTTATAAACAAAATAAAACCTTGGAAATATAATGAAAATATTATTTATTATACTTATGTTTTTTTCTTTTTTTACTCAAGTTCTTGCAAAACCAGTATTTTTGACAGAAGAAGAAAGAATATTTATAAAAAAGAATCCTTTAGTAAAAATTGGATTAATGCCTGATTTTGCACCTTTTTCATATTATACAAAAAATACTCCTGTTGGGTTTGAGCATGAATTATTAAATATTTTATCAGAAAGAACAGGATTAGTTTTTGAAAAAACAATAGCAAAATGGACTACTATATATACTGCCTTCAAAAATAAAGAGCTTGATGTAATTACAAGTATTTCCCATAAAAAGTATAGAGAACCCTTTACAAACTTTACAAGTTCTTACTATGATATTCCTATTATGGTTTTTGTTAGAGATGATTTTGGAGAATACCTAGGAATAGAAAGTTTAAAAGGAAAAAAAGTAGGTGTTTTAAAAGATGTTTTCTATATTGAAGAACTGAAAAAAGTGGGGAATATAGATTTAGTTTATTATGATACATATGAAGCTTTAACAAAAGATTTAGTTTTTGGTAAAATTGATGCCTTAATGCAAAATCTTACAAATATAAACTATTTCATCAAAAAAAACTTATACTCTAATATAAAACTTGCAAGTGAACTAATCTTACCAAATACAAAAAAAGAAGATTTAAGGCTAGGAGTAAACCCTCAAAAACCTCTCTTAAAATCAATATTACAAAAAGCTTTAGACTCTATTACAAAAAAAGAAAAAGAGACATTAGTAACAAAATGGATTGGTTCAATAAAAGAGTATAAAGGGGGACATGTTGAACTTGATAAAAATGAAAAAGCTTATTTAAATACAAAGACCATAAAATATTGTATAAATCCTGATGGTTTACCTTTTGAAGGATTGAATGAGAATAATGAACACTCAGGTATAAGTTCAGACTATTATACTTTATTTGAAAAAATTTTATCTGCTAAATTTCAACTTGTAAAAACAAATAATTGGAATGAATCAATAACTTACATAAAAGAAGGTAAATGTGATATGTTAGCGCTTAGTATGGAAACTTTTGAAAGAAAGAAGTTTCTAAACTTTACAAGTAGCTATTTAAATGTTCCTTTGGTTGTAGCTACAACAGTTGATGTACCATTTATAAACCATATTTTAGATTTAGAGGGAGAAAAAGTAGGAATTATCAAAGGTGATGCCTTTGTTAAAATTTTAAGACAAAAATATCCTTCACTTGATTTAATAGAAGTTGAAGACATAAAAGAAGGTCTAGATAAAGTAAAAAGTGGCGAGCTTTTTGGATTCATTGATACTCTTGCTAGTATAGGATATGAGTTTCAGCAAAAATATTTTGGAGAATTAAAAATAGCAGGTAAAATAAATGAAACTCTAGATTTATCAATGGCTGTAATAAAAAAAGATGAAACTCTCTTTAATATATTACAGAAAGCTATAAATAGTATGACAAACGAAGTTCATAGAGAAATATTCAATAAATGGCTACCCATAAAATATGAAAAAGGTATTAATTATAAATTAGTTTGGAAAGTTGGAATTGTTTCATTGATAATAATTCTTTTAATAGGATATTGGAATAGAAAGATTATAAAAACAAACAAACTTTTAGAAAAAGCTCAAAAAGATATTAAAGAAAAAAATAAAGAGTTAGAAAAACTTGCAACAACAGATAAATTAACAAAACTATACAATAGAAGAAAAATTGAAGAACTTTTAGAATTTGAACTATATAGAAGTGAAAGATTTAATCATTCTTTTGGCTTAGTAATAATTGATATTGATAACTTCAAAGAAGTTAATGATATTTATGGTCATCAAACAGGAGATAAAGTACTAGAAGAAGTTGCAACTATACTAAGCACAAATAGAAGAAAAACAGATTTTATAGGAAGATATGGAGGAGAAGAATTTATAATAATTTGTCCTGAATCAAATTTAGATGGAGTATTAAATCTAATGGAAAACCTCAGAAAAAAAATATCTGAATACTCTTTTTATAAAGTGCAAAATAGAACTGCCAGCTTTGGAGTAACAATATCACAAGAAAAAGACACTATTGAATCTCTTTTAAAAAGAGCGGATATAGCACTTTATAGTGCAAAAAATAGTGGTAGAAATAAAGTTGAGTATAAATAATTTTACTCTTCTTTATACTCTCTTAAAAAACTATGTATTGTATTATCTGTGATTTTATTTTCAAAGTAAATGATTTCTTTACTTTTTACATCAATTGCTGCACAGTTGTTTGTACCACAAGAAATTAATAAAATTTTACCTACTCCCTCTTTTGTTAATAACTCACTCTCTTTAATTTGATTACTCTCAATCTTAGTTAATAACCTATGAGCTTTTTTTTCACCCTTTTTCTCAAAATATATCATTGTGAAAACTACAACTAAAGTAATTACAAATACTTTTAATATAAAAATTATTACCCTATCTAAATAACTTCCAAAGCTAAGAGAGATTCTTCTTTTTTTTAATTTTTTATTAGCTTTATTTTTTTTATATTTCACAAATAACTTTTTAGTTTTATAAAACCTAAATATAATTATTAATGAAACTAAAACTACCCCTGTAAATATAATTAAAAGAGGGAAAAAGAAAACTCCAGAAATCAAAATTGTTTCTGCCAAAATAAAAATAGAATGATACAAGATTTGCTCAGTATTTCTTATAATAAAACTAGGTTCTACACCTAATGTAAGTAAATACTCATTAAAAAAAGCAATACTAACTGTGTACATAAAAGAAGCACAAAGAGTAATTACCATCGCCCAATCTAAAGCTCTATTCATTATTTTACTCCTTTATATATTTTAATTTTTTGCCAATGATTTTCCAGCTAAATATCCACTTGCCCAAGCAAATTGTAAATTATAACCACCCCTATTTCCGACTATGTCTAAAACTTCTCCTGCTAAAAATAGATTCTTACACTTCTTGCTTTCAAAGGTTTTTTCATCAACTTCATCAGTTCTAATTCCACCACCACTAGCCTCAGCATGTTTAAATCCTTGAGTATCAATAATTTTCATTCTTAAGTTTATAAGAGTATTTACTATGGCTCTAATATTTTTTGCATTTATATCTTTTGCCTTCGTTTCTTTATTTACTTTAATTACATCTAATATAACAGAAGCTAATTTATTAGAAACTATTCCACTTAATAAATTTTCTAAATTCTCATTAGGTAAAGATTTTATCAAAGACTCAAGCATTCCTAAAACTTCATTTCGACTCTGTTTAGGAAATAAATTTATTGATATTTGAATATCTTGATATAACTTCATTGGATAAACAGCATATTGAGAAATATCTAAAATTGCAAAACCAGAAACTCCATATTTAGTAAAAAGAACATCACCTTGAATCTCATTTTCTTTTTGTCCATCAACATATAAAGTTACTTGTGATTCTTTTTTTACACCTTGAAGTCTTGTTTTATACTCAAAATCTGTTTGTAGTCCTACTAAAGAGGGGTAAGTCATATTAAAAGTGTGCCCAAAAGTTTCTGCAAGATTAAGACCAATTTCTGTTGAGTTTAACTGTGGAGCTGCTGCAAGCCCTGAACTTATTAATACCTTGTCATAGTTTTCAAACTTTTTATCTTCCGAATTTAGAATAAATTTATCATTTATTTTTTTTATATCTAAAATCTTTGTACTAGCTATAAAATTTATTCCCAAACTTTGTATTTGAGACTGTAATAGTTTAATTACTGATTTAGCCTCATTTGATAAAGGATAAACTTTCCCATCTTCTTTTATATCAAGTAATAATCCAATAGATTTTGAGAATTTCTTAAAATGACTAAAATCAAATTGAGATAAACAAAAAGAAACAAAAGAAGAATTCTCTCCTATATAATTTTCTACCTGTGCATTTATATTCGAAATATTACATCTTCCATTTCCACTTGCAAGTATCTTTTTTCCTATTGCAGTATTTATATCAAAGATATCTAGTTCTACATTTTCATCTACTCTTTTTGCAGTAATTGCTGCTATAAGTCCAGCAGCTCCTGCCCCAATAATAGCTATTTTCAATATTGCCCCTCTTTATAAATCAAAAATAAGTATACTAAAACTCTGCTTTTTATTTGAAAAGTAAAGTTTTAAGATTCTCTATTTATAAGTTCTTATAATTAAATAAGCAATGATAGAAATACTAGTTATACTAATTCCTATTGGCAAAAATGAAGAAGAATGAAACATTAATGCAATTGAAGAAATAATTGCACCAAGTCCAAACTGTAAAACTCCAACTACTCCAGATGCCACACCAGCATTTTTTTGAAAATGTTCCAAAGCTAAAGCCATACAATTACCAAATACAAATGCCATCATACTCATATATCCAGCCATTAAAAGCATAGTTATAATAATATTTTGATCTTCATACGTTATTATCCAAAGTATTCCCATAAGAATTTGAACTAATACACTTGTTTTAATTATTCCTAAAGCACTATGTCTTTTCAAAAACCAAATATTAACCCTAATCATTGAAATTAAAATTACAAAATTAAAACCAAAGAAAAAAGGGAAATAGTCTGTTGTTACTCCATAGTGTTCAATAAAAATAAAAGAAGACTTTGCAATAAAAATGAAAAAACCAGAAAAGCCAAGAGCTAAAGTTAACATAGCTTTCATTGCTGTTTTATGAGTAAGTACTGTTTTATATGATTGATATATACTTTGCTTTACATAAGTATAGCTTTCATCTAAATCCTTATATACAAGAAAGGCTATAAAAAGTGCATAAAAAGTTAGAAAAATAAATACTGCTTCCCATGAAAAGAAATGTATTATGAATGAGCCAATTGCAGGAGCTACAAGTGGGGCTATACTTCTAATAGTTCCTATCAGAGAAAATACTTTTGCAGCTTCTTGTCCATGAAACTTGTCTCTTACTACTGCCATTGCATTTACTACGACAAGTCCACCAAAAAATGCTTCAAAAAATCTAAATATCCACAATTCATAAATATTAGTACTAAATACTATCACAAAACTAAAACATGCAAAACCTAAAAGTCCTATTATTGAGCTTTTTCTTCTTCCTATTCTATCTGACATAGGACCCCCAAAAACCTGCCCCACTGAAAAACCAATTAAAAATATAGATAAAGTTAACTCTATTTTTTCTATAGAAACATGAAAGGCATCTGCTATATCTGGTATTGAAGGTATATAAGTATCTGTTGCAATAGGTGCAACTGAAGATAGTATTGATAAAAGAATTATCAAATATATATGATTTATTGCTTTTTTCATAATAATTCTTGATTTATATTTATTTTATTCAATAATCTAAAGAATTATTTAAGTCTATTTCCATTTAAATTACCTTTTAATTGTATATACAACTATTACACATTCTATCTTATTATTTTATTAATTTTACTTTACTTTTATTGTTATGTAAAAAGCTCAAGAATAAATAAAAGAATTTCTAAAATTCTTTTTTAAAAATATTATTTAGAAACAAATCTCTATGATTTTTTATAAATGTCGATTATACGTATATTTTAAAGATTCTTTAAATACTATACTAATTTAATAGACTTTAAAAAAGAACCCTTATTTATACTATATTTGAGTAATCATAATTAAAACACTTGACATTAATTAAAAAATAGTATACAATTTCATCACATATAAAATATAGATATCAAAAAAAGGAAATAAAATGCAAAAAGAAACAATTGCAGTACATGGAGGTTACAACAACAAAGAAGGTTGGGGTACGATGTCTGTTCCAATTGCTCAAACTACAGCATATGCCTTTAGAGATGCAGAGCATGCAGCAAATTTATTTGCACTAAAAGAGTTAGGTTCTATTTATACAAGACTTACGAATCCAACTACTGATGTATTAGAACAAAGATTTGCACAACTTGAAGGGGGTGCTGCTGCAATTTGTACAGCAAGTGGACAAGCTGCAATTTTTTATTCAATTGCAAATGTTGCCGAAGCAGGAGATAATATTTTAATCTCTGATAAACTTTATGGTGGAGCAGTGACTTTGCTTACACATACAATTAAAAGATTTGGTATAGAAGCAAGAGTTTTTAGAAATTCTGATGCAAGTAATTTAGAAGAACAAATAGATGATAAAACAAAAGCTATTTTCTTTGAGTCTTTATCAAATCCACAAATTGCAATTGCAGATATTGAAAAAATTGTAGAAATAGCAAAAAGAAATGGTGTTTTAACTATTTGTGATAATACAGTTGCAAGTGCAGCATTATTTAATCCAATTTCTTGGGGAATAGATGTTGTTGTTCATTCAACTTCAAAATATACAAATGGTCAAGGAACAGCTGTAGGTGGAATAGTAGTAGAACGAGATGGTTTAAATGAATTCTTTAAAGAAAACTCAAAAAGATATTCACATTTTGTTGAACCAGATGAATCATATCATGGTTTAGTTTATGTGGATGTTCCACTTCCAAATTTTTGTTTAAGAATTAGACTAAACCTTTTAAGAGATATTGGAGCAACTCAGTCTCCACATAACTCATGGTTACTATTACAGGCTATTGAGACTTTAGATATTAGAATGGAAAAACACTCTAATAGTACTCTAGAAATTGCAAAATTCCTAGAAAAACATCCAAAAGTTAAGTCTGTAAATTATCCAGGGTTAGAATCAAATACAGATTATAAAAAAGCTCAAAAATATTTTAAAGATGGTAAAGCATCAGGTCTTATATCTTTTGAAGTAGCTTCATATGAAGAAGCAAAAAAAGTTATTGATGCTGCAAAACTATTCTCTGTAGTTGTAAATATTGGTGACTCAAAATCACTTATTGTTCACCCAGCTTCAACTACTCACTCACAATTAAGTGAAGAAGAGTTATTAAAAGCTGGTATAAATCCTACTACAGTTAGGTTATCAATTGGATTAGAAAATCCAAAAGATTTAATTGAAGATTTAGAACAAGCATTAGCTTAAAGGAAAAAGATGCCTTTAATTTCATCCAAAGGTGTATATGGGTTAACAGCCATGTATGAGTTAAGTAAACATGATGGAGAGTCTCCCATGCAAATCAAGGAGATTTCTTCAAATGCCAATATCCCACAAAACTACCTTGAACAGTTGCTAGGGAAGTTAAGACGTGCTGAACTAGTAAAGAGTATTAGGGGAGCAAAAGGTGGTTATATTTTGGCAAAAAAGGCTGAGGAAATTTTAGTTAAGGATATTTTAGTTGCTTTAGAAGATGATTTAAAAGTCATTGATAATAAAACAGATAATCCTATCTTAAATATTTTCTTTGATGAAGCAAAAAAAAGAACAAAAAAGATGTTTGATATTCCTCTAACAAAACTAGATGAATATGAAGATAAATATAATGGATTTTTACATTATAGTATATAAAAGTTATTAAATTAAAAAGGATATAAAATGAAATTTGCAAACAATGTTACAGAATTAATTGGAAACACGCCACTTGTAAAACTACAAGCTGCAAGTGAAAAGACTCAAGCTACTATCTTAGGAAAATGTGAGTTTATGAACCCTACTCACTCAGTAAAAGATAGAATTGGAACAAATATGATTAAATCTGCTTTAGAGCAAGGCTTAATCAATGAGAAAACTACAGTTATTGAACCAACAAGTGGAAATACTGGAATTGCTCTTGCTTCAGTTTGTGCAGGTTTAGGAATTAAACTAATTCTTACAATGCCTTCATCAATGAGTATAGAAAGAAGAAAACTATTAAAAGCCTTAGGTGCTGAACTTGTTTTAACAGAACCAGAAAAAGGGATGAAAGGTGCAGTTGAGAAAGCAAATGAATTAGCAGAAAAAACACCTGATTCTTTTGTTCCTCAACAATTTGCAAATGGTGCGAACCCTGATATTCATAGAAAAACAACGGCACAAGAAATATTAAATGATACTGATGGAAAAATTGATATTCTAGTAGCAGCTATTGGTACAGGTGGAACAATTACTGGTATTGGAGAAGTTTTAAAGCAACATAACTCTAATATCCAAGTAATTGCCGTAGAACCTGAAGCATCACCTGTATTAAGTGGTGGTAAACCAGGACCACATAGAATTCAAGGTATTGGAGCAGGATTTGTTCCTGATGTATTAAATACTACGGTTTATGATGAAGTTATTCAAGTAAGTAATGAAGATGCAATTGAAACTTCAAGAAAACTTGCAAAAGAAGAAGGGCTTTTAGTTGGTATCTCAGCCGGAGCAAATGCTTATGTAGCAGAACAAATTGCTTCTAAACCTGAAAACAAAGGAAAAACAATTGTTACTGTTCTTTGTGATACAGGAGAGAGATATCTAAGTGTAGGATTATATGACGATGAGTAAAAACTCATCCTCGTATATCCTTTAATATATGAGGTAAAAAATGGCAGAAAAAGCTTATAGATCAGTTGTAAAAACGGTCTCTTGGCGTACAGTTGGAACACTTGATACAATTATAATTTCTTACTTTATAACTGGTAATTTAACAATGGCAGCTTCAATTGGTTCAATTGAACTTGTTACTAAAATGGTTTTATATTATTTTCACGAAAGAGCATGGAATAAAATATCTTTTGGAAAAACTAAAGAACCTGATTATCAAATTTAAAAAAGAAGATATGCATGAGAATTAATAAATTAAATCAAGAACTTCAAAACTTAAGTGCTGAAGACATAATAAAATACTTTTTAAAAGAGTATAAACAAGATGCTGCTTTATCAAGCAGCTTAGGAGCAGAGGATCAAGTCTTAACAGATATGATTCTAAAAGTAGATAAAGATGCAAATATCTTTACACTAGATACAGGAAGATTACATCCTGAAACATATGATGTTATGGATGCAACAAATCTAAAATATGGTGTTAAGTTAAATGTTTTTTTTCCTTTAAATGAAAAAGTAGAAGAGCTTTATCAAAAACAAGGTATTAATGGACATTTTGAAAGTATTGATAATAGAAAAAACTGTTGTAATATCAGAAAAATGGAACCTCTTAAACGTGCGTTAAAACCTTTGAAAGTTTGGATTACAGGTCTTAGAGCAACACAAAGTGTTACTAGAACTTCAATGAGCGTAGTTGAATATGATGAGAACTTTGAAGTTATCAAAGTTAACCCTCTAATCAACTGGAGTGAAGAAGATGTATGGAACTACATTAAGCAAAACAATGTTCCATATAATAAACTTCATGACCAAGGATATCCAAGTATTGGATGTGCACCCTGTACTAGGCCAGTTAAAGCTGGCGAAGATATTAGAGCTGGAAGATGGTGGTGGGAAAATCCCGAGCATAAAGAGTGCGGATTACACGCAAAGTAGTAAATCATAGATGAACTCAAACTTTTAATTTGAAGGAATCTAAAACAAAGAATTAATGGGACGATATAAAATGAGTGAATTAAAGATAAGTAAGGAAAGACTTACACATTTAAAACAATTAGAAGCAGAATCTATGCATATTATGAGAGAAGTAATAGCTGAATTTTCTAATCCAGCAATGCTCTACTCAGTAGGAAAAGACTCTTCTGTAATGCTACATATTTTACAAAAGGCTTTCTACCCTGCACCTCCACCACTACCATTAGTACATGTTGATACTAAATGGAAATTTAAAGAGATGATTGAGTTTAGAGACAGACGAGCAAAAGAAGTGGGAATGGAACTTATTGTTTACTCTAATCCAAAAGGTTTAGAGATGAACATTTCACCTTTTGAACATGGTTCTGCTTTACATACAGATGTTATGAAAACTCAAGGTTTAAAGCAAATGCTAGATATCCAAAAGTTTGATGCAGTATTTGGTGGAGCAAGACGTGATGAAGAAAAATCAAGAGCTAAAGAAAGAATTTACTCATTTAGAGATGAAAACCATAGATGGGACCCAAAAAACCAAAGACCAGAGTTATGGAATATCTATAACGGTAGACATGTCAGAGGTGAGTCTATTAGAGTATTCCCATTATCAAACTGGACTGAGCTTGATATTTGGCAATATATCTATTTAGAAGAGATACCTATTCCTGATTTATACTTCTCAAAAGAAAGAGAAGTAGTAGAGTATATGGGTACAAAAATCATGGTAGATGATGAAAGAATGCCAGAAGAGTTAAGAAAGACTGCAAAAAAAGAGAAAGTGAGATTTAGAACACTTGGATGTTATCCATTAACAGGAGCAGTAAATAGTGAAGCAACAACTCTACCTGAGATTATTCAAGAGATGTTAGTTTGTACAACATCTGAAAGACAAGGTAGATTAATTGATAGTGATGGTGACGCATCAATGGAGAAGAAAAAACAAGAGGGGTATTTTTAATGGCACACCAATCAGATTTAATTGCTGAAAATATTGAACAATATTTAAAAGAGCATGAACACAAAGAGATATTAAGATTTATTACTTGTGGGTCTGTTGATGATGGAAAGTCAACTTTAATTGGAAGACTTCTTTATGATTCAAAAATGATTTTTGAAGATCAATTAGCATCTATTGAAAAAGACTCTAAAAAAAGTGGTACAACAGGGGATAAAATTGACCTTGCACTTTTAGTTGATGGTCTGGCAAGTGAGAGAGAACAAGGTATTACTATTGATGTTGCCTATAGATTCTTCTCAACTGATAAAAGAAAGTTTATTATTGCAGATACTCCAGGTCACGAACAATATACAAGAAACATGGCTACAGGAGCTTCTACAGCAGATTTAGCGATTATTCTTATTGATGCAAGACAAGGTGTTTTAACTCAAACTAAAAGACACTCTTATATAGCTTCTTTATTAGGAATAAAAAACCTAATTGTTGCTATTAATAAAATGGACTTAGTTGACTTTAGCCAAGAGAGATTTAAAGAGATTAAAAAAGATTATGAAGAGATTATTCCAAATCTTCCTCATAATGCAGATATCAACTTTAACTATATTCCAATCTCTGCATTAGATGGAGATAATATTGTTTCAAACTCTCCTAAATCACCTTGGTATGCAGGTAAACCTTTAATGGAATTACTTGATACTGTTGAAATTCACCATGATGAGAATGATGACTTTAGATTACCAGTTCAATATGTTTCTAGACCTCACTTAAACTTTAGAGGTTTCTCTGGAACTATTGCAAGTGGTACTATTAGTGTTGGTGATGAGATTACAGTTTTACCATCAAGAAAAACATCAGTTGTTAAATCAATTGTTTCAAATGATATAAAAGATTTAAGACCAATTGGAAAAGATGAAGCGTACGAGACTATTGAAACTGCATATGCACCAATGGCTACAACAATTACATTAAAAGATGAGATTGATATTAGTAGAGGAGATATGATTGTAAAATCAAACTCTATTCCTAAAGTTTCAAACAAACTAAATGTAATGGTAGTTTGGATGGATGAAAAACCAATGGAGTTAAATAATAGCTATATCATTAAAAGAGCTACTTCTGTTATAAATGGTTCATTTAAAGCAGTTGAGTTTAAAAAAGATATTAATAGCTTTAAAGAAATCTCTGCTGACACTCTTGAGTTAAATGATATTGCAAAATGTTCTTTGTCACTTGACAGACAAATTGCTGTTGATTCATACTATGAAAATAGACACACTGGAAGCTTTATTATCATCGATAGATATACAAACTCAACAGTTGGTGCTGGGATGATCGTAGATGCACAAGAAAGTCAAGATAATGAAGATCAAACAAGAGACTATACAGAAGCTGAAATAGCTTTAAATAAATATATTAGAGATAACTTCCCTGAGTGGGGATGTAAAGAGATTTTAGGATAAATTATGGCAAAAGAAAGCAAAGCACAAAGGGTAGAACGGATAAAAAAAGAAAAAGATGGTCTTGATGTACTTCAAGACATCTATCTTTATGCAGTAACAGGAGAAGCTGTTCATCCAGAAGATATCGATAGATTAAAATGGTATGGACTTTATACTCAAAATAGAAACCTACAAGCAGAAGATGATGAAACTTTATATTTTATGCTTAGAGTTAAACTCGAAGGTGGTCAATTAACTTTACCTCAATTAAAAATAGTTTCAGAGATATCTGAAAAATATGCAAGGGGAACTGCTGACTTTACAACAAGGCAAGATTTACAGTTTCACTATATTAGAGTTGTTGATTTACCTGAAATTTTTAGACTTCTTGATACAGTTGGATTATGTACAATATTTGCAGCAGGAGATGTTCCAAGGAATGTAGTTTCTTGTCCTATCAATGGAATAGACCATGAAGAAATTGCTGATGTTAGAGACATTGTAGATAAACTGAATGAAGCCTTTAAAGGAAATAGATTATTTTCCAACCTTCCAAGAAAATATAAAATTGGAGTAAATGGATGTTCTAAAAACTGTATGCACCATGAAATCCAAGATGTAAGTTTTAATGCGGCAAAAACAGATAATGGAAAAGTTCAATTTGCAGTTAGTGTTGGAGGAGGATTAGCTTCAAATAAAAGAATTGCAAATCATATCGGCTATGTTGCACCATCACAAGTAGTTCCATTAGCTAAAGCTATTACTAAAATCTATAGGGATCATGGATTAAGAGAAAAAAGAAATAAAGCTAGATTAGGACATCTAATTGAAAGTTGGGGCTTAGAAAAGTTTGTTGAAGTACTTCAATCTTCTTTAACATTTAGAATTAAAGAACCTGAAGATTTACAATATACTCACTCAAAATTTAGAGAACACTTTGGAATACATGAAAGTAAACAAAAAGGTAAAAGTTATATTGGTTGTTCATTAAACTCTGGACATATAGGAGTAGATGGATTAAATAACTTAATTAAATTATTTGAAAAATATGAAGCAACAGCTTTAAAATGTACAGTTACGCAAAATATTATTATTTTAGATGCACCAACAAACAAAGTAAAAGAGTTTGCAAAAGACTTGGAAGAAGTTCACATTTATCCAAACCCTTCTAACTTTAGGGCAAGAACTCAAGCATGTACAGGTATTGATTTTTGTAAATTTGCAATTTCAGAAACAAAAGGTGTTGCAAAAAAATTAGTTGAGCACTTGGAAAATAAATTCCCTGAATTTGGAGAAAGAATTACTATTTCAGTAAATGGTTGTCCTAACTCTTGTGCTCATCCGCATATTGTAGATATTGGATTAATGGGAACAAAAGTAAAGAAAGAAGGAAAACCTGTATCGGGATTTGAACTTTTAGTAGGAGGTTTTCTTGAAGGAGACAAGTCTCAATTTAATCAAAAAATAGGTATCAAATTTGCAGTTGAAGATGTAAATGAAAGTATAGAAGAGTTAATAAACGAGTATAATATATCTAACTTTTCATCATTTCACGACTACATTATAACAAAAGCTAAACAATAAAAAGAAGAGAAATTTTTCTCTTCTTTTTTAATTTTATATTAACCAAACATATAATAAAAATAAGATATGATTATCCTATGAAAAAAGATATTTATAGACCATTTTTTGATAAAAATACAAATACATTAGATTTTATTAGATATAACACAATAGGTAAAAATAAAAATGACTATTTTGACTATACTGCCTCAGGACTTGCTTTTAGACAAATAGAAAATAGAATAAGAGATGTTCTTGAAACCTATGCAAATACACACTCTAAAGAGTCTTTAAATGCAAATATAACACAGCAATACTACAATGAGGCTATTGAATCTTTAAAAAATAGTTTAGAACTAAATGAAGAATTTGCAATTATTCCAAGTGGCTGTGGTTCTACTGCTGCAATAAAAAAATTTCAAGAATTATTAGGATTATATATTCCACCTGCAACAATAAAGAGATTTGGAATTTCAGTTGCAAAGAAGAAATTACCACTTATTATTGTAGGACCTTATGAACATCACTCAAATGAAGTAAGCTATAGAGAAGCCCTTTGTGAAGTTGTAAGAATACAATTAACAGATGAAGGCTTAATTAATTTACGACAATTAAAAGAAATCTTGCAAGAAAATCGGCATAGAGAAATCATAGGTTGCTTTTGTATTGCTTCTAATGTTACAGGTATCATAACTCCTTATGAAGAAATATCAAGATTATTAAGACTTTATGGAGCTATTGTATGTTTTGATGCAGCAGCTAGCTCTTCATATATGAATATTCCATGTGAACTATATGATGCACTTGTAATGTCTCCCCACAAACTCCTGGGAGGTCCTGCAAGTTGTGGAATTCTTGCTATAAAAAAATCTTTAGTAGATGATACCCTTGCACCTACTTTTGCAGGAGGTGGAACAGTTGCTTATGTAAATTCTCAAATACAAGAATATGAAAAAGATATTAGTACAAGAGAAACAGCTGGAACACCCGGAATTTTACAACTTATTCGTTCTGCTCTTGCATATAAACTTAGAAATGAAATAGGCTTTGAATTTATTAAAAACCAAAAAAAAGACTTACTTACACATCTACTAAAAGGTTTAAACAAAATAGAAAATATTACTATTTATGGAAATAAAGAAGAAGATAATATAGGAATAGTATCTTTTAATATTGCAAATGTAAACCCTTATAAAATATGTGAAAAACTTTCTTCATCTAGTGGTATTCAAACAAGAGCTGGGTGTTCTTGTGCTGGTCCTTATGGACATGATTTATTAGGGAAAAAATCTAAAGAAGAACTAGAAGAAAAGCCTGGCTGGTTACGTATTTCAGTTCACTATTCTCAAAAAAAAGAAGATATAGATAAACTTCTAAATGCTATAAATGACTTTATAAAATAATATCCAAAAATGGATATTATTTTTAATTTACATAAAAAGATATAGTAGCTTTATCTCCTATATGTTCGCAATCTTTATTTCCACTATCTTTATCATAAGAAGTTTTTAGATACCAAAGTCCACTTTTTAATGCTTTAAAAGTAACTTCTCCTCTTAAATTTGTTTTTCCATAAAAAGCCATACTCATATCATCTTTAGAGTATGATTCTAAACTTCCATATACTTCATGTATTTTCAAAGGTTTCCCATCTCTTGTAACTTTAAACTTTATTGGCATTCCTTCTTTGAACTGTGAAGCTTTTACTAAAGGAGTAAATTCAAGTCCTTTACCTAAAGGTTTTGTAATTAAGTCACTATCAGCATTTCCTACATTCAAAATTGACTTTGCTGACATAGAATAGATACCACAATGTTTTACTTCTTTTTTAGTATCTTTTCTTGTTTTATTCATTTCCCATTTTCCATCTACTGTTTCAATCCAAGGTGTTGGTTTATAAGTAGCTTTTATAATATATGTACCATCTTTTAGTTTATCTTTACCTACATAACTATAAAGTTCTCCTTTTTGAGAAAGTGTAAGAGTTGTATCTTTACCAATAACTTTAATAGGTTCAAAAAGTACTTTTCTTTCTTCTTTTATTTTTTCAGGTTTTGGAAAATCATGTCCATATATCATATTTGCCTTTATTACATCTTCATTTGTAGCTGTAACCCACAAATCATGTGAAAATGCTGCTGTTCCTACAAAAAGACCAATTATTAATGCTGAGATTTTTTTCATTTTTTTATTCCTTTTTAAAATTTATAAGTCATACTCAATGTAAAACTTCTTGGTGAACCAGGTGTTACCCAAGAACGATCATAACTACTTGCGATATAATCTTCATCAAAAATATTATCAATATTCAATTTAAATTTTAAGTTCTCATTAGCTTGCCAATAAGAAGTTAAACCAACAGTAACATAATCAGGTAAAGTAAAACTATTTATATAATTTCCTTGTCTTTTACCAACATATAAAATATTACTTCCTATACCATAAGAACCATTATTAGCCAAAGTATCTTCCCACATAAGAAGAACTCCTGCACTATGCTTAGGTATATTTGATAACTCTTTCCCTTCAAGGTTTACAACTGTTCCTGTCCACCAGTCAACTGCACCACCCATATCTTTAGTAACTTCTGTATCAGTATAAGTATAGTTTGCATTTAACTTTAAATTAGAAGTAAGTCTTCCTCCAATATCAAACTCGATACCTTGGCTTCTCACTTCACCTGCTGCAACAGAATAAGTACCATCTGGGTCAGAACCAGTTAGAACATTTTCTTTATCAATTCTATATAAAGCTAAAGTTCCACCTATTTCTTTATCATAAGATTCAAACTTTAATCCTGTTTCTATAGATAAACCTTCTTCAGCATCAAAGGTTTCTCCATTTATATCAACTCCAGAGTTTGGTCTAAATGACTTTCCAGAAGTTGCATACCAAGACCAGCTTGAATTTATAAGATATGTTATTCCTATTCGAGGAGAAAGAGCATAATTATTTTGAGAAGTTGTTGTATTTCTTCTATAATCAATAGAATCCATATCTATTTCATCATATCTTAAACCTAAAAGTAATCTCCAAGAGTCTGAAAAAGCCAATTCATCTTGTGCAAAAAATGCCATTCCTTTTTGTTCTTCATATTTATTTGTAGATAAAGTACCTCTCCCTGTAGCTAAAGTAGTATAAATTGGATTGTTATATATATTATCAATTCTTACTGAATTATTTAAAGTATACATCAAAGAATCTAACTCATATCGATAAGACTCAACACCAAATAAAAGGGTATTTTGAAAATTTCCTATATTTGAAACATTTTTAATATCTGCTTGAAAAGAGATATCTTCTGAGTCATAATCTCTATATCGAGAACGAAGAGTCACACTATCTGTTGTTACATTTACAAAAGGTTTTACTTCTGAACCAGTTCCTTTAAAAGCTCCTGTTTTGTATGCCAATCCAATTTTAGCACTCCAATTATCTGAAAACTCATGCTCTAGTTTTAATTGATGAGTATAATTTTCAAGTATCATATTTCCATCATTTGGATTTCCAAAAAAAGTTTTAGAGTCAATTGCTTCAACATTTTCATTTATTGCTACAATTCCTCTATCAAGAGGTGCTTCTTGTCTAATAAATTCTCCATTATAAGTAAGATAAGTCTTATCATTTAATTCCCAAAGAAAAGATGGAGCTATGACATATCTTTCACTTTCAATATAGTCACGAAAACTTTTTTTCTTTTCTGCTGCAACATTTAATCTATAAGCAAAAGATTCACTTAAAGGTCCAGTTACATCTGCTGACACCCTATAAAAGTCTTCACTTCCTAGCATTGTTTCTATTGAGTTTTCAGTTATAAACTTTGGCTGCTTTGTAACTATATTTATAGTTCCACCTGGTTCTGTATTTCCATAAAGTGAACCAGAAGGTCCTTTTAGAAACTCTATACTTTCAATATTTGCTGTATCACGAGGTGCATTATATCCTCTATTATCTGCAAAACCATTTTTAAGTAAACTTATTCCTGAATTTTCATGTCCTGAAAAACCTCTAATTGAAAAGTTATCCCACATTCCACCAAAATTATTTTGTCTAGAGATCCCACTTACATAATCTAGGGTATTATCAAGAGTAACAAGATTTAAGTCATCTAATACTTGTCCTGTAAGTACCTGAACTGATTGTGCTGTTTCTAAAAGAGGCGTATCTGTACGAGTAACAGAAGTTGAGTTTGTTTTATAATAAGATTGTTCATTTTCTTCAGAACCATCACTTACAATGGTTACCTCAGCTAATGAAACAGTATCATTAGTTTTTGTCTGAGCTGAAAACACTATATTAGGGAATAATATAAATGAAGCAGCTACTATAGAAAAAACTTTTTTCTGCATTATTTTTCCTTGTATTTAATTACTGCAACATAGTTGCAAAATAGATATACTAGCAAAAATAACTTAGTGCCACCTTAGTTATGATAATAATTATTATTTAGTTTTAAAACTTTCAATTAATATATTTTATTATTCTAATATTATCCTTATCTATGTTTCTATATTCATCATAAAGTTTTTGATATTTTAGTTTTTCTTCAAAGGAAATAGGAGTTCT
This sequence comes from Halarcobacter mediterraneus, assembly GCF_004116625.1. Taxonomy (NCBI): domain Bacteria; kingdom Pseudomonadati; phylum Campylobacterota; class Epsilonproteobacteria; order Campylobacterales; family Arcobacteraceae; genus Halarcobacter; species Halarcobacter mediterraneus. Next base: position 409,016 of record NZ_NXIE01000003.1, on the reverse strand, counting down.
AATTGATTTAAATTCTATTAATTGTCCATTTTTATATACACCACTAATTGTTGCATGAACCCAATAAAAACCTCTGTCTTTTCTAAGGTTTTTTATCACACCTTGCCACTGTTCTTTTAAACCTATAGTTTCCCAAAGATTTTTAAATACTCTTTTAGGCATATCAGGATGTCTTAAAATACGATGAGACTCTCCAAGTAGCTCATCTATTTTATATCCTGAGATTTTTGCAAAAGTATCATTTGCATAAGTTATATTACCTTTTAAATCTGTTCTTGAAATAATTAATTCATCTTTTGGAACAAGGGTTTCAATTAAGAATTCACTTTCATTATATTCCATTTTATTTTACCTCATCAAATTGTTTTGCAAACCCTTCTAAATCTTTTTTCTTTAAGTCCCCATTGTAAACAATTTTAGAAGGATCAATATTTTCATCATTTAATACTTTTGGTACAGCATCACTATTATCTAAAACCTCAATATGTTTATCAAGCTCATCTTCACTATAAGCCATTTGCATATCAGCAGCTATTACATGAGGAATTGCTTCTATTACATGAAGTTTTTCTAACTCTTCTTTTACACTTTCCCCTTCTATTGTTATAATAATTCTACCCTTATCATCATGTAAATGATAATCACAAACTTCACACTCTTTTATATCCTTTAAAACCTCTTCTAAATACTCTGGTTTTGTTTGAACAACTATACTTGAAATATTCATGGTAACCTCCAAAAATTAATTTTATTACTTTCACTTGAAACAAATAATTCTTTATCATTTATAAAGACTATTCTTGTAATAACAGCTTTATTTCCTACTAAACTATACAATTTTTTATTGTTTTTTATATCAAGAATCAAAACATCATTACTTTCATCATAAGCAATTGCTCCTAATAAAGCATTAGGATTTAAGGCACAACTATATACTAAAAAATCAAAATTAAATTCTTCAATTTTATTTTCTTTATATAATGCACTCTTTCTATCTTGTCCTGCTGTAAGGACTGTTCCTTTTTTATAAGCTACTTGAAAAACTTTATCTAAATTTACTGCTTTTAATTGTTTTTGTTCTTCAAAAGTTTTAGAATCTAAGAATCTTACAATACCACTTTCATCTGTACTTATTATTCTTTGTTTATCTTCACTTAAAGTAAAATCTGAAAAAGCTGAATGAGTTATTTGTTTCACTTTCTCTATAGTATGTTTTTGTAAATCATATAAAACAAACTCATTACTTAAAAGGGCTAATATCACTCTATTTTCATCAAGAAATTTTGCTTTTCTTATATATAATTTTTTTGAAATATCTATTTCTTTATTTAGTTTATTTCCCGAATAAATCCATAAGTTTCTATAACCTTTAGATCCTTGTGAAACTATAAGTAATTTATTAGTAGTTTTATCAATACTATATATTTTTGCAGGTATTTCATCTCCTATAAAATCTTTTATTTTAGGTATTTCAATAATATTTGTCTTTTCTTTTTTTTCTATATTGAATATATCAACTTTTCCCATACTTGTTGCTACATATAAAGAGTTTTTTTCATAATATATGTCTTGAACATCTGCACTTGCTTCTAAAGAATAATTTGCAGTTAACTCTTTTATTGCAAAAGTGTTTGTAATTAGTAAAATAATTAAAAGAATATATTTCATATTAAACCTTTTTATAAGATATTGCGTCAGTTGGACAAACATTTATACAAAAACCACATGAAGTACATGAATCATTTATTGACGGTCTAAACATAGCCAAAAAATCAATTGCTTCATCCAAACAAGGGTCTTTACATGAAAAACACATTGTATTATTCCAACTTAAACATTTTAACATATCAATTTCAAATGCTAAATCAATCTTCTTTTTATATTCAAGTTCTAAAACTCCAAACTCACAAGCCTTTGCACATTCATCACAATAAGTACAACCATTTTTATCAAAGTTTATAGAAGGTGTTTTATCTTCTAACATAGTTATTATATTCTCCTCACAAACCTTGCTACACATACCTTCACATTCATAGCAAGCTTTGTCAAAAGAGCTTTTATCTTTATAATATGGTGGTCTTATAATAACTGTCTCTTCTTTCTCTTGTGAAGAAAAAAGAGAACTAAAAAGTTCCCTTCTTTTCATCGAACTACTCCATTAAAGTATCTAAACCTTCTGTAAGGCTAGAACCACTCCAGTGAGATTTTTTTGCTCCATCTTTTGTTGTGAATTCTGGTTGAAAAGTATTATCAACTAATTGTCCTTCACTTTGAGGAGCATGACATTGAGAACAGTTAAATCTCGAACCAGCTAAAGTACTAACTTTTTTTACTGAAATCTCATTTTTCATATTATCAATAGATTTTTTAAATTGTTTACCATCAAAATTATGTTTTGGTCTAAAATCTATCATATGAGATTCAGGATAAGGTAAAGCACCCATTGAACTTGCAACTTCTGGAGCATGACACTGAACACATTGATTATTACTTACAGTAATTGGTAACATCCCTGTTGTATCATGGGGAATCATTGGAGGAGCATCTTGAAAAGCTCTTTCGAATTTTTTCCCACTTCCTGCAAAGTTATTACTGTATTTTGTCTCCGCAGGGACTACTTCATTCTCTTTTAATAAATCTTCTTTTCTTAAACCAATTGTACTATCATCATACATTGGTTTTGCAACTTGTTTTTCCGCTACTTCTACATTATTACAGCCAATAAAAATAAAAGAACTTACCACTGCTAATCCTAAAACAGCTTTATTTATTAGTTTCATTTTCTTCTCCTAATTTAGTTCTAATAGAAAAATTTAAAGCATCATCGTCACATACTTCTATACATCGACCACAGTTTGTACATTCTCCACTTAATACTTGTGTACTCTTTTTTCCAACCATCCAAAGTACTTGAGACTCAGGACAAACTTCTTTACACTTCATACAAACTGTACATTTTTGCTCATCATGTTTTACTCGAATAAGACTAAAGCTTCCTATAATAGAGTAAAAACCTCCCAGTGGACACAAGTGACCACACCAACCATTTTTTAAAATAAATAAATCAAATAAAAATAAGACTAATATTGCTGCCCAAGCTAAACCCATGCCAAAAATTATACCCCTATGAATTATAGAAATAGGAGAGATAAATTCAAAGGCTGTAATCCCTAAAACATACGATAAAATCAAAGCCAAAACCAAGATATAATAACGTAATCTTCTACTTGCTGGTTGCTTTTTCTCAATCTGATTAAACTTTAATTTTCTTCTAATAAAGTTTGCTAAATCAGTTACCATATTTACGGGACAAACCCAAGAACAAAAAATACGCCCTCCTACTAAAGCATAAAATAGTGTAATAATTACAGCACCTATTACAATATTACTTGTTAGTAAAGCCCCTGCTGAGAACATTTGCAAAACAGCAAAAGGGTCAGCTAAAGGAATTTTGTCTAAAACCAAAGAAGAACTTAAATTACCTTTTAAAAAGTTCCATGCCCAAATATTTCCTGCAATATATAAAAACAATATTGAGATTTGAACAACTCTTCTAAAAAGAAGGAATCTATATTTTTTCCAAATATTATTCATCTAATAATCCTTCCATATCATTTAAAGAATCAATAGCTTTTTCTTTACTAATTTCAGTTTTATTAACTTTATTATGGGCATTTTTAAGACGACTATCATCTGCTTTATCCCAACCTTTTATATAGTGGTCACCTACTTCCCCTAAAGCAACTTGTCTGGGAAGAACTATAATTGCAGGTTTTTTTGTTACACAAGCATGTTCACATAGTCCACACCCTGTACAAATATCACTATCAACAATAGGTTTTAAAAAAGCATGTTTCCCTGTTCTTTCATTTTTAGAATATTCCAAATAAATTGCTTCATCTAATAAGGGACAGGCTCTATAACAGGCATCACATTGAATTCCCCAAAAAGCAATACAATTTTTTGCATCTACTACAGCAACACCCATTTGGGCACGATTAATATCAAGTTCATTATTTGTACTAACCGCTTTTTCACTTAAAGCTTGTGTAGGACACACAGGTACACATGGGATATCTGGGCACATATAACATGGAATATCACGTGGTTCAAAAAAAGGCGTTCCTAAAGGTTTATTATCTCCTGGTTTTGCCAATTTTAATGTATCAAAAGGACAGGCCTCAACACATAAACCACATTTAATACAGGTTTTTAAAAAATCTTCTTCTTGTAATGCTCCAGGTGGTCTTAATAATAGTTTTGAAGCAGTTACTTCATCTACATATGCACTCCATACTAAACCACCTAATGCAACTAAACCAATAGTTCTTGCACTACCTAAGATAAATTTTCTTCTACTGCTTACCATGTTCTTAACCTTATTATTTACGCTTGATAAATTTTAACTGCACATTTTTTGAAATCAGTTTGTTTTGACATTGGACAAGTTGCATCTAAACAAACTTTATTTATAAATACTTTTTCATCAAACCATGGTACAAAAACTAATCCTTTAGAAGGTCTATTTCTTCCTCTAGTTTCAACTCTTGCTTTTACTTTTCCTCTTCTACTTTCAACCCAACAAAGTCCACCTTGTTTTACACCATATTTTTTTGCATCATCTGGATGCATATAACATAAGGCCTCAGGAACTGCTCTATATAATTCAGGAACTCTCATAGTCATTGTTCCACTGTGCCAATGTTCTAAAACTCTTCCTGTACTTAACCAAACTGGATATTCTGAATCTGGCATTTCTGGAGGGTCCATATATGGTCTTGCAAAGATTTTTGCTTTATTTTTTAAAGACTTTTTAGTTTTATCTTTTATACCTGTTAAGTCTCCTTGAGCTAAAGCTTTTGCTAAAGTTCCATAAAAAGCAAACTCTGTATGTCCAGTTTCTTTTCCATATTTTTTTGCATAAGGGTCATATTTTGTATTAAATCTCCATTGAGTCTCTTTACCATCTACAACTGGCCATTTTAATCCTCTAACTTTATGATAAGTATCAAAGTCAGCTAAATCATGTGCATGTCCTCTACCAAAAGAAGCATACTCTTCAAATAAATATTTTTGAATAAAGAAACCATATCCTTTAAATACTTTTCCATCACTTCCTACAACATTTCTTTCATCTCCAAAACCTTCAGAGTTATCATAACCTTTTTGAATTGGGTCATTTTTATCAAGTTCATAAGATTTTGCTTTTTCATTTGCAAATAAAATCTCATACATCGTTGTATCTTCAGAATAGCCCATTTTTTTAGCTTCTTCAATTACATTTGGAAGTTTTTTCTTACCACCTGTACTTAAAAGTGCTTGTTCTCCCCATAAGTCTTTTACAGTAAATCTTTTTGATAACTCAACCCATTGCCAAGTATCAGACATTGATTCCCCTACAGGTAAAACTTGTTGTCTCCAATGTTGTGTTCTTCTTTCAGCATTACCATAAGCACCCCATTTTTCATAAATCATAGCACTTGGTAAAATAAGGTCTGAAACTTTTGCAGAAATTCCTGGGTAACCATCTGAAGTTACAATAAAGTTATCCATTTGTCTTGCTGCTTTAATCCAGTGTGTTGCACTTGCAGTGTCTTGATAAGGATTACAAACATTAACCCAAGCAAATTTCATAGTTCCATCTTCTAAATCTCTATGAATTTTCATAATATGTTGATGACCTTTAGGATTAATTGTTCCTTGAGGTACATTCCAAACTTTTTCAGTAATACTTCTATGTTTTGGATTTGCAACCATCATATCAGCTGGTAATCTATGGGCAAAAGTCCCTACTTCTCTTGCTGTACCACAAGCACTTGGTTGACCTGTTAAACTAAATGCACCAGAACCTGGTTTTGCTTGTTTATTTAATAGAAAGTGCACATTATAAGCTAAAGTATTTACCCAAGTTCCTCTTGTGTGTTGATTCATACCCATAGTCCAAAATGAAACTACTTTTCTATTTTTTTCAATATAAAGATTTGCTAAAGTTTGAAGTTTTTTCTTAAACTCATTTATATCTTCATCAGGATTACCTTTTGAAATTTCCGCAACATAATCTAAAGTATATGGTTCAAGAAATTTTTTATACTCTTCAAAAGAGATTTCCCAGTGTTTTAAACCAGCAGGGTTATTTTCCATAATATCACCCTCTTTATATCCATATGGAGCTAATGCAGGTGCTTCTTTTTTAGAAACTTCTTTTCTCATTTCTTTAGAAACGATTTCCATCTCTTTATCAGAATATTTCCCTTCTTTTACAGATTTTTCATCTGATCTTCTTAGTCCATATCCCATATTAACTGGACTTGCTGCAAAAACTATATGTTTTTTAACAAAATCCCAATCAATTGATTCAGGATGATTATAAACAATCTCTCTTGCAATATAATTCCAAAGTGCTAAATCAGTATTTGGAGTAAAGATAATTTCAATATCTGCCAAATCAGAAGTTCTATGTCTATATGTTGACATATTTATAATTTTTACATTTTCTGGGTCTGAAAGTTTTCTATCAGTAACTCTTGACCAAAGAATTGGGTGCATTTCTGCCATATTTGAACCCCAAGAAACAACTGTATCTGTAAGTTCAATATCGTCGTAACAACCACTTGGTTCATCAATTCCAAAAGTTTGATAGAATCCAACAACTGCTGAAGCCATACAGTGTCTTGCATTTGGATCAAGAGCATTTGATCTAAACCCTGCTTTCATCATTTTTTGAGCTGCATAACCTTCCATTACAGTATATTGCCCTGAAGCAAATACTCCAACACCTTCTGGACCAGACTCTTTTAATGCTTTTTTAATATGGACTTCCATTTCATCAAAAGCTCTTTCCCAAGAAACAGGGGCAAATTTACCATTTTTATCAAATTCACCTTTTGAGTTTACTCTTAGTAAAGGTTGTTTTAATCTATCTGCTCCGTACATTATTTTTGCATTAAAATAACCTTTAATACAATTAAGCCCTCTATTTACAGGTGCAGCAGGGTCACCTTTTACAGCAACAATTCTTCCATTTTTTGTTGCCATCATAATTCCACAACCTGTACCACAGAATCTACAGGCAGCCTTGTCCCATCTCCAACCTTTTTGTGCATTGTCTGCATTTGCTTGAAGTTGTGAGGGAACACTCATTCCAACAGCAGCTGCAGCTGAGGCTGCGGCAGAACTTTTAAGGAAATCTCTTCTTGAAAGTGACATCTTCTTCTCCTTATTAGATTTTGTTTTAATTTTAAACATTCTAATTCTAACACTAAGAAAAATTATCTTTCTTGACCTATGTCAAAAAAACAGACTTTTTTTAGATTTTACTTAAAAAAATAAATTTAAATTGATATTTAATATTAAAATTATCCTCCAGTATAATAGAACTCTCTTGACGAGATATTTTCCATATCAGTAGAATTATGATTCCATAGATTTTTCTCAGGTCTATTTTCAATAACTTCATTTAAAGTATTTAAAAGCTTTTCATCACTATCAAGTGATTCTTTTATGTTTATTGAGTCTTCATAATATAAACAAGGAATTAAATCTCCTTGTGCAGATAATCTTATTCTATTACAAGTTGAGCAAAAAGAGTCATCATAAGGTTCAATTATTCCAAAAATGAAACCTGTATTATCTTTATATAATTTTGCAGCTGAACTTTTTTTCATTTCAAGTTCTTCTATTGGATATTTTTTTGCAATTTGTTCCAATATATTTTTCCCACTTAAAGTTTTTAGCTTTTCATTTGCCCATTTATTTTGCATATATTCTATAAACCTTATTTGAATTCCTCTTTTTTTAGAATATTCATAAAGGTCTAAAATTTCATCATCATTAATACCTTTGATTACAACTGTATTTAATTTCACTTCAATATTTTGCTCCAAAGCTGCTTCTATTCCATCTTTTACTTTAGATAAAAGTCTTTTTTTAGTCAAATAAGAAAAAGTATCTTCATTTAAGGAATCAATAGAAATGTTTACTCTTTTTAATCCTGCTTCTTTTAACTTTTTAATTTGAGAGCTTAATAAATATCCATTTGTAGTTAAAGCTATATCAATATCATCTTTATATGAAGATATTTTTTCAATAAGTTTATATAAATCATCTCGTACAAGGGGTTCACCTCCTGTAATTCTTATTTTTTTTATTCCTTCATCAATTGCAACTTTTAAAAACTTAAATATCTCTTCATAAGATAAAAGTTCTTCTTTAGGTGTCCACTCAAAAGGTTTTTCAGGCATACAGTACTGACATCTAAAATTACATCTTTGCGTTACAGAAACTCGTATATAGTCAATTACTCTATCATATTTATCAATTAGCATATTCTCTCCTCTTAAGCTAAAATTCTTTATTTTTTAATTATAGTTTAATAAATAAAGTAATCCTTTGATTTAAATCAAAGTAAAAGAGTATGATTAATTTTTAGGTTTAATAATGCAAAAAGTAAAAGATATTTTAAAAAATATAAGTTTGTTTTCCCATTTTGAAGAAGATAAACTTGAAGTACTAACTGAAATTTCTACAATTTCAAACTATAAAAAGGATTCTATTCTTTATTATGAAACAGAATCCACTGATAAGTTATTATTTCTAATAGAAGGGCAAATAAAAGTATATAAAATAGATAAATATGATAATGAGATTTTTCTTTATTATATTTATTCTAATAGTATGATTTCAGAATTATCAAACCTAAATGAAAGTGAGATTCGCTGTTTCTCAAATGCTGAGTTTGTAAAAGATAGTTCTATTTTATCAATAGATTTCACAAAATTTAAGGAGTTGTTTTTATATAAAGATGCTTTATGTTTAAAATTTATTCAAGAGTTAATATATAAAAACCATCAACTTCAATGTATTGTAAATAGAGAACTAGTATTTGATGCAACATCAAAGGTAGCTTTTATGCTAATAAATGATTTAGAAATGTTTAATGAACTAAAAAGAGCAGAGGTATCTTTGTTATTGCATATTCAACCAGAAACTTTGTCCAGAGTTCTAAAAAAGCTTGCTAGAAACAGTTCAATTCTTATCGAAAAAGGTAAAATAAGAATTTTAAATTATGAAGAATTAAAAAGTATTTACTTAGGAATATAAATGAAAACAATTAGTATTAGTCAAAAAATAAAAGTAATAGGTTCATTACTTATTTTATCAATTTTCTTTGTTATTTCAGTGACAATTTTTTTAAATAACAAAAATAAAAAAGATGCAACAATTATTAATATTGCAGGGAAGCAAAGAATGTTAACTCAAAGAATTACAAAAAATATTTTCTATTTGTATCAAATTAAAGAAAATGATTTTTCTGAAATAGAAAAGGCTAGAAAGGAGTTTAATCAAGGTTTATCAACATTAATTAAAGGTAATGATTTATTAAAAATTTCTAAAGCTCCAACAAAAGAACTTGAAACTCAAATGCTAAAAGTAATGAACTTATGGAAAAATTTTGAAAAAAATGTAATTGATTTTCAAAAAGCTCTTTTAGAAAAGGATTCAGATAAACTAAATTCTATTATACTATTTATAGCTTCTTCAAATAATGAACTATTAAAAGAAGTGGATAAAATTGTATCTTTATATACTTCATATATTGAGGAAAAAACTGAATTTATCAAAAAATTCCAATATAGCTCTTTGGCTATAATGTTTTTATTAGCTTTATACTCTATTTTTCAATTAAAAAGAATAGAAAAAAATGCTAGAGAATTTATTGAAAAATCTAAAAAAATAACTTCATCAAATATAGAGGATATCCAACCAATTAATGTTAATACAGAAAAAGAATTTGTTGAAGTTGCTGATAATTTAAACTCTTTTATAAATAAGGTTTCTTCTGCTATGAACTATTCACAAACTGCTTTAGAGCAGTCAAAAAAAGCCTCTAAAAAACTTGAAAGTTTAACAGAAGAGTTTGATAGTTTAATTATTGAATTAGAGAATAAATCAGATGTTATTAAAGATTTAGATAGAAGTGAAGATATTATGATTGAATCAACTGATGATTTACTAAAAACAACTAAAAAATTGCAATCTTTAAAAACACAGCTTGATAATCTTTTAAAAAATTTTAGTAAAGAAAATACAAATTAAATTTTTTTAAATTTTATAATAAAATTTGCTCCTTTATAATTTGTATTTTCATAAATATATTCATCATTCATAACCGTAATTTGAGCATTATGGTGATTTGTTAAAATATCATGGGATAAAGAAAGTCCTATTCCAGTACCTACACTTTGATGTTTTGTTGTAAAGTAAGGTTCAAAAACTCTTGGTATTATCTCTTTTTTTATTCCTCCTGCATTATCTTTTATAGATACAGATAAACCTGTTGATGTCTCTTGTGTTTTAATAAAAATTAATCTAAGCTCTTCTGGTTTAAGATTGGTTTTTATTGCATCAATTGCATTATTTATAATATTTAAGAAAGATTGAACTACTTCATTTTTGAAACAATGTATTTTCATATCTTTTTGGAATTGTGTTTCTACTTTTATATAATTATTTTTTAAAGTAGCTTCACTCAAAGATAAAGTTTTTTCCAAAATTTGCACAATAGTTGTATCTTCTTTTGCTTTATCATTTTTAATATATGCTCTAAAATCATCTATTGTTTCTGATAAATATTTAGATTGACTTACAATTGCATCCATTGCCTTATGAAAATCTTCATCAGATAAAATTCCTAATTCTTTTTGTATTTTTAAACCACTAGCATTTGCAGTAATTACTGTCAAAGGTTGTCTCCATTGATGGGCAATATTACCTATCATTTCACCCATAGAAGCAAGTTTTTCTTGAGATTGGATATTCTTTAACTTTGTAATATCTCTACTTGTAATAATCATTCTTTGTTTATCAGACATTAAAGCAATATTCATACTTGTTTGAACATGTCTTCCATCTTTTACAATACAGATTTTTTCTAAATTTTCAATGTGTCCTTCCTTAAAGACAAGTTCTAATGCTTTTTTTGTAGACTCTATATCATCATAAGAAGTAAGGTCTAAACATGATTTTTTTAATAATTCTTCTTTTGTAAAACCTGTTAATTTTAAATAAGCATCATTAAAATTTAAAAAGTTTGTTTCTAAATCTACAATTGCAATAGCATCATTTGAATTATAAAATATTTTCTGAAACTCTTCTTTTTGTTGCTCAATCTTTTTTTGAGCCTCTTTTTGTAAAGTGATATTTGTATGAAATCCAATAACTCTTATGGGATTACCTTTTGAATCAAAAACTGCCCTACCTCTATCAAGAATCCAAACCCAACTACCATTTTTATGTTTCATTCTATGGATATTTTCATAAAAATCTGTTTCTGCTCTTAAGTGTTTTTGAATATCTTCAAGTGCTTTATCAATTTCGTCAGGATGAACTCTACTGCTCCACTCTTGTAAATCTTCTTTAATTTCATATTCTTCATACCCAAGCATTTCTTTCCAAGCTTTAGAAAAATAAACTTTATTAGTAATAGGGTTCCAATCCCATAGTCCATCTTTTGTAGTATCCATAGCTAATTCAAAGCGTTCATTACTTTTTTGTAGTTTTTCTGCTAAATTTCTTTTCTGCTTTAAAAAATAAATTAAAATTAATATAAAAAGAATTAGTAAAAGAGAACTTGCAATAAAAATTGTTACTATATCTTTTTTAGATTCTTCTATTTGAGATATTTGTAAAGTAACTTGTTCTTGGAGATTTTTATTAAAATTATCTAATAAATATTGATTTTCTAACCTATGAATAGTTGAAAAAAGCATATCTTTATTATTATATATAATAGGATAAGAAAAAACTTGAACTTTTTGTGTTGAACCATCTGCAAATCTGTGGTTGAAAATAAAATGGTCTCTATTTTCATCTTTTGCTTTTTGCATCTCTTCTTGTACTTGATCTTTAGTAAAAGTATTGATTTCTTTGATATTCATTGTTTTTAAAGTTTCTATATTATATCCATAAAAAAGTGCTGCACTTTTATTGACATTTATTATTTCTCCATTTTTAGGGTCAATAATTAACATAGGACTTTTACTATTTTTCATTAAAAAATCAAGATTTACAGTATTTGCATAAACTATCATTATAAAAATAGATAAAAAAAGTATTATTTTCTTCATATTAAAGCCTTTTTACTTTCTTATTACTAAGATTATATATAAAAGAAACTAAAGTTAGAGTTTAATTTCTATTAATTTACAAAAGATATAATTTTGACCATGAGATTTATTATTTTCGCAACAATTTTTTTTAGTGTTATGGCATTACTTACTTTTTTTATTTCAAAAAGATTTGTAGATAAAGTTCATTTTTCAAAAAGTGTAAAAAGATATTTTAATATTTTTTTACTCATCAACCTTTTTGGAGTCTTGGCATATATGTTTGTAAGATATAATCCTTTTGTTCCCAATTGGGTTTATTTTCTTTTATCTCTTCCTATTGGCGTAATCTTTCTTCTATTTATAGCAACAATCATTTATGAATTTTTTTCAAGAATTATTAATAAATCAGTTCCAAATGAAAAAAGAAGAGATTTCTTTAGAAAAAGTCTTGATATAGGTTCAATCCTTATAGCAAGTAGTGTAAATGCAAAAGCTATGTATAATGCTAGACATATAGAAATTGAAAAAGTTCAAATAAAAATAAATAAACTAAAACAAAAATATAAAATTATTCAATTAAGTGATATTCATATTGGAGGACTTGTAAATAAAAACTTTATTCATAATCTAGTAGAAAAAGTAAATAAGCTAAATGCTGACATCGTAGTTATTACAGGAGACTTAGTTGATACAAAATTAGATTATGCAAAAGCTGCTTTAGATGAATTAAAAAATTTAAAATCAAAATATGGTGTATATTTTATAGTTGGTAACCATGAGTACTTTCATGGAGTTAATGAAATTATTACCTATGTAAATAGTTTAAATATTAAAACTTTAGAAAATGAAAATGTGTTTATTGGAGAGCAAGAAGAAGGTTTCTACTTAGCTGGTGTTTATGATATTTTTGGGTATAAAGCTGATGCTTTCAAACCTGATTTAAAAAAGGCTTTAAATAAAACACAAAACTTCCCTAGAGTACTATTAGCACATCAACCAAAGTTTGTGAATGAGATTAAAGAAGATATCGATTTAATTCTTTGTGGGCATACACATGGAGGACAAATTGCTCCTTTTAATTTACTTGTCAGACTACAACAACCTTATATAAAAGGCTTGAACCAGCATACAAAAAACACTCAAGTTTATGTAAATAAAGGAACAGGTTTTTGGGGACCACCAATGAGGTTAGGTGCCAGTTCTGAAATTAGTGAGATAACTTTAACTCCTAACTAAATAGAGAACTTAATGCTTTTTCATCTTTAATTTCAATTTTACCTTTTTTATCATGTAAAATACCCTCTTTTTTCATTTGAGCTAATTTTCTTGAAAGAGTCTCTTGTCTAATATTCAATACTTCTGCAACTTTTACTTGTTTTAGATTTTTTATCTCTTCACTATTATCAAAAATAAATTTTGCAATTTTTGCATCAACATTTTCAACCATATTCGAACTAATAAAAACTTCCAAAGTCTTTATCTTTTTAGTCAAAGACTTTATAAAGATTAATAAAAATTCTTTTTTATTTAAAAAATACTCTTCAAATTTTTGATAATCGATAAAAATTATTTTAGAATCCATTTCACATCTACAGTTTGCAGGGTAATTAATATTTTCATAATTTGCTAACTCTGCTATAAATGTACCTGCTTTAAAGTTATGAATCACAACTTCATTATCTTTAAAATCATGTTTATATACAGTTACACAACCTGATACTAAAAGTAATAAATATTTAGACTTATCACCTTTATAAAATACAATTTCATCTTTTGAAAAACTTTTTTCAAAAGAAATACTCTCTAAAAGCTCCATATCCTTTTCACTTAAACCATTAAAAAGATAGTAGTTTTTTAATTTATTCATTATTGACTCCAGTCAATGTTTTTATAGACATTTTATGCAAAAATCATAAAAATAAATTTAAAAAGGCTTTTTTATGTTAATTAATAAAGAAAACCTACCTCTTGTTGCAGAAGATTTTATGAATGAAGTTCATTATGAAGATATTGATTTAATTAATACTTTACATAAAAACATATTAAAATTCATAGAAGAAGAATCAATTGAAAATAAAATGTTAGTAATAAATACTTATAAACAGTGGTATAGTCATACAGTTAATCACTTTAAAGGAGAAGAAGAAAAAATGCTTGAGCTTAATTTCCCTCCATATATAGTACATAAAAGTGAACATGATAACTGTTTACAAAGGATGGTTTATATTTTAGATTCATTTAAAAAAGACAATAATATAAAACAATTAAAAGAGTATCTTGAAAATGATGTTACTACTTGGTTAATTAATCATATACAAACTATGGATACAGTAACAGCAATGTTTTTTAAATCAGGGGTTAGCCCTTGTCATGCACAACATTAATTTAAAATTGAAACTATTATATTAGAGTTATTTTTTACTTCTTAAGTAAAAATAACCTTCTATAATAACTAAAGATATCATTACAGAAATAGCTATATTAAATAATATATCAATAGTAAAAAATTCTTTCATAATAAATACCTTAATAAATTATACATATTAAATTTTAACATAAGAGTGTCTCAAAACTGTCCCAAAATAAATAAATTTATAAATTCTTGACAATATTATATATATTTTATATAATATAGTAATATTTTATAGAGAAAGGATTATTATGAATGCAAAAGTATTAACAATAGAAAAATATGAAGAAGTAAGAAAAATTAAAAAAAAATATAATGTAAATAGAGTTTTAAATATAAAAGCTAAAAAGAATCTAAAGATTTTAGAAATTATAAGCTCTAATGGAATTTTTAGAGCTTATGGAAAAAGTAAAAAAGAAGCTTTTAAGAACTCTAAAAGAATTTTAAAAAAATATTTTTAGTTTTTAAACTTAATCTCCACGTTTTTTAAGTAGAATATTTTTAGCTTAAAGAAAAATTAATCACTTAGGAATATGCATGAAAAACCTAACAATCAAAAACAAACTTCTAATAATTGTAGTTTCTACAATTATTGCAGTTTCTGTTATACTGGCTTTTGAGGCCATATACTCAATAAATCATCTTAGTAAGAAAAGTATTGAGACTTATACAAAAGATGCCTATAAACACAAAGAAACAAATCTTAAAAATTATGTTTCAATAGCAATGAACACTGTAAAAGAGGAATATAATAAAATCTCTTCAGAAGGTATGGATGAAGAAACTGCTAAACAAAATGCTTTAATTGCAGTTAAAAAAATCAGATACGGTAAAGATGGTTATTTTTGGGTAAATGACTTAAAATTGAATATGTTAATGCACCCTGAATCAAAATCTTTAGAGAACACAAATGTTGCAAATATCAAAGATGCAAAAGGAAAATACTTTTTTAAAGAAATTGAAAAACAAGCTAAAAACAAAGGTTCAGGTCTAGTAACCTATGATTGGAATAAGCCTGGATATAATGAACCACAACCAAAATACACTTATCTTGAAGTTTTCAAACCTTGGGGATGGGTTATTGCCACAGGAAGTTATCTAGATGATGTTGAAGACAGAGTGGCACAAATGAAACAATTAAGCCAAGATGATACTAAAAATAGTATAACTATGATTACAATAAGTGTAATCTTACTTATTATAATCATCTCTTCTATAGTAATTTTTATTTCTCATAGAATGATTGTTAGCCCCTTATCTAAACTTACGGGAACAGTAAAAGCTCTTACAAAATTTTCTAGTGCTGATCAAAAAATAAATATTAACTCTAAAGATGAAATAGGAGATTTGGCAAGATACTTTAATGAATATTTAGAATCAATTAGAAAAGTTACAGCACAAGATCAAAAAATAGTAGAAGAGAGTGAAAAATCTATTGAAATGGTAAGAGCAGGTTTCTTTGAATATAAAGTAAAAGCCCAAACACAAAATAGATCAACTAATGATTTGAAAAATGCTATTAATGTTTTAATTGATGACTTTAAAGAACATTTAGGAGAAGTTAACAAAGCTTTAAATGAATACTCAAAGGGTAATTTTGAATATGACTTCAATGTAAAGAATGTAAGTGGAAATTTAGGTTCTGTTGTAAGAGGAACGAAATCTATTGGAGATAATATTTCTGAGATTTTAGCAACTATTATGGTAAGTGGTGAGCAGCTAGCAGAAAATATTCAAATACTAACAAACTCTGCGAACTCTTTATCAGATTCAGCAAATGCTCAAGCAGCTTCATTAGAAGAAACTGCTGC
This sequence comes from Halarcobacter mediterraneus, assembly GCF_004116625.1. Classification (NCBI taxonomy): domain Bacteria; kingdom Pseudomonadati; phylum Campylobacterota; class Epsilonproteobacteria; order Campylobacterales; family Arcobacteraceae; genus Halarcobacter; species Halarcobacter mediterraneus. Next base: position 392,688 of record NZ_NXIE01000003.1, on the reverse strand, counting down.
TGCAGTTGAAGAAATAAATAGTAATATTCAAAATAGTACTGAAAATATGGATAAAATGAAAGAATTAGATGATGTAGTTATGAACTCTGCTCAAAGAGGTCAAGAATTAGCCCATCAAACAGCTACCTCAATGGATGAAATTAATTCAGAAGTTGAATCTATTGCAGATGCAATTACAGTAATTGATCAAATTGCATTCCAAACAAATATACTTTCACTAAATGCAGCTGTTGAAGCAGCAACTGCTGGTGAAGCTGGAAAAGGCTTTGCTGTAGTTGCAGGAGAAGTTAGAAACCTAGCTTCAAGATCAGCAGAAGCAGCAAAAGAAATAAAAGACTTAGTTGAAAAAGCAACTTCAAAAGCAAACAATGGTAAGAATATTGCTGATACAATGATTAAAGGTTATGATGAACTTCAAGGTGCTATTGTTCAAACTAAAGAGATAATTGATAATGTAGCAAATGCTTCTAAAGAGCAAGGTTTAGGTATCTCTCAAATTAATGATGCCATTACAGTATTAGATAAAAATACTCAAGAAAATGCAAGTGATGCTACTAGTATTGCAAGCCTTGCAAAAGAAGTAAAAGATTTATCAGATAACTTAATTGCTGTAGCAAAAAATGCAAAATTTAAAAACTCTGCTAGAGAACAAATTGATGATACAGAATTAGTTCATGAATTAAATAATCTTAAATTACAACATATCCTTTTCAAAGAAAACAACTTTGCAAAAATAGCAGAAAATACAAAATTTACAGTTGTTGATGAAACTCAGTGTAATTTAGGTAAATGGATAATAAATGCAGAAAAAGAAGGAAAAGCCTTTACTAAAACTGAAAATTGGCAGGCACTTAAAGATGCACATAAAAGAGTACATGGTGGAGTTCAAAACTTCTTAGATAAAAACTTAGAAAATGCCTCAAATGATACTTTAATTGAAGTAGGAAATGGTGTAGAAACTGCAACAGCTGAAGTTTTCAAAGCTCTTGATGTTGTAAAAATTGAAAATGCAAAATTGAAAAAGGATTAAAATGAAAAAAATTGCAATTATTGATGATGAAAGTTCTATTTTAGAAATGTTAAAGAAATTTTTATCAAGAAAGAATTTATTTGAGATATCTACATATGATAATCCAGTTACAGCTTTAAATTCATTAAAAAGAAATAAATATGATTTAATTCTTTGCGATATTATGATGCCACAAATGACTGGAATTGATGTTGTAAAAGAGATAAAAAAAGAAATACCCAATCAAAAAATAATTATGATGACAGCTTTCTCAACAGAAGAAAAGATGATTGAGTGTGATGATTTGGAAGTAACAGATTATTTGACAAAACCATTTATTTCTATGAGAGATGTAGAAAATAAAGTTTTAACAAACTTAAATCTATAAAATAAGAGGAAAATTCCTCTTATTTATTATTTTATTTCAATTGTTTTTTTATTATTTTGTTCTTCAAGTTTAGGAATGACTACTTCTAAAACACCATTGTCACTTCTTGCTTCAATATTTTCAATATCTACATTTTCAGGAATTGTAAAACTTCTTGAAAATTTACCAAATGATGTTTCAACTTTATAATAATCTTCTTCTTTAATTTCTTCCTTAGTTTTTCTTTCTCCTGAAATAGTTAAGACATTTTTATTTATATCTACTTTAATATCTTCTTTTTTAACTCCTGGTAAATCCACATCAATATGAAATGCATTTTCACCTTCCCTTGTATTAACTACAGGAACAAAACTTCCTACACCTTCATTTGAAGATGGATAATTATAAAAATTTTTTTCTAACTCTCTCATTTGTTTAAATGGATCAAATTTTGTAAGTAACATTTTGACTCCTTTTTTTAATTTTATTAATTTACTTGATAGTTTAGTTATCAAGTTAATGAAATTATAACAAATATTTTTAGCACTTGTCAAGAATTAGTGCTAATATTTTTAGCATTTTATTTATTTTAGTGCTAATTAACTACTGTAATAAATGTTGTAAATATTGTTAATATATAGATAGTTATTACTATTGCATAATCTTTTTTATTTGTATTTATATTATTCATTTTTTCTCCTTTTAATAGGAGAAAAAATTCTCCTATTTAATTTTTTTAAATTTTAAAAGCCACCTCGACATATCATCGGACATATATTTTTCCCTTTTTTATTTTTTTGTAAAAAAAAGGGGAAGAAGCAAAAAGCTTCTTCCCCTTTCAAATAGATATTTAAAATTAAATTCTATTCGTCTGCGAATTTAGCCTTTTTTGCAGCTCTCTTTCTAACTGTTGGATCAAGTTCTCTTTTCCTTACTCTTACACTTAAAGGAGTAACTTCCACAAGTTCATCTTCTTCGATCCACTCTAAAGCATTTTCTAAGGACATCACTCTTGGTGGAACAAGTTTAATAGCATCATCTGCACCCGAAGATCTAACATTAGTAAGTTGCTTCCCTTTAATTGGATTCACATCTAGATCATTTGATTTTGCGTGTTCTCCAATTACCATTCCATTATAAACTTTATCTTGAGGTTTAATATACATTACACCTCTTTCTTGTAAATTGAAAATTGAATAACCTAAAGCTTCTCCATTTTCCATAGATACAAGTGCTCCATATTTTCTAGATTCAACTGTTCCTGAATGTGGTCTAAAATCTAAGAATGAGTGGTTCATAACACCCTCACCTTTTGTATCAGTTAAAAACTCTGTTCTTATACCAATAAGTCCACGTGCTGGAATTTCAAACTCTAATCTTGTAAATCCAGCACCCATAGGTACCATATTTGTCATATTAGCTTTTCTTTTCCCAAGCTTTTCAATAATTGTCCCAGAATAATCATCTGGAGTATCAATTACTAAATGCTCAAATGGTTCCATAGTTACACCATTTTCTTCTCTTGTAATAACTTCTGGTCTACCAATAGAGAACTCAAAACCTTCTCTTCTCATATTTTCAGCTAAAATAGTAATTTGAAGTTCACCTCTTCCGTTAACTTTAAATTTACCTTCACCAATTTGCTCATAATTCATAGCAATATTAGTATTCATTTCTGCTGCAAGTCTTTCATCAATTTTATTTGAAGTAACAAACTTACCTTCAGTTCCAGCTAATGGAGAATCATTAACAGCAAAAGTAACAGAAAGAGTTGGTTCTTCAATGTGCATTGGGTCTAGTGGCATTGGGTTAGCTGGATCACAAAGAGAGTCACCAACATCAATTGTTTCAAAACCAGCAACTGCACAGATATCACCTGCACCAGCAGTTTTAATTTCAACTCTCTCTAAACCTTTAAAACCAATAAGTTTTGTAACTCTACCTTTAACTTTTTCACCATCTGCTTTACATAAAAGAACTGTTTCACCTTGAGAAATAGTACCATTGAAAATTCTTGCAATACCAATCTTTCCAATAAAGTTATCATAATCAAGAGTAAATACTTGAAGTTGTAAACCTTCTTCTTCGCTTCCTTTTGGTTTTGGAACTTCATTTAAAATAGTTTCAAATAATGGCTGTAAATCTTTCTTCTCATCTTCTAGTGCATGCATTGCATAACCATCTCTAGCTGCTGCATATATTACTGGGAATTCAAGTTGCTCTTCATCTGCACCCATTTGGTCAAATAGGTCAAATACTTCATCAACAACTCTATCAGGTTCACCAGCTGGTTTATCAATTTTGTTTACAACAACAATTGGTCTATGTCCTAATTGAAGTGCTTTTTTAACAACAAATTTAGTTTGAGGCATTACACCTTCTTGTGCATCAACTAGTAATAAAACTGAATCAACCATTTTTAAAACCCTCTCAACTTCTCCACCAAAATCGGCGTGTCCTGGAGTATCAATAATGTTGATTCTTACACCTTCGTAATCAATAGCAGTATTTTTAGAAAGAATAGTAATTCCTCTTTCTTTCTCAATATCATTGCTATCCATAACCCTTTCATCAACCTCTTGGTGAGCTGCAAAAGTTCCAGACTGTTTTAGTAACTCATCAACAAGTGTTGTTTTACCATGGTCAACGTGTGCAATTACGGCAATATTTCTAATATCTCTCATTTACTCTCTTTATGATAATTTTCCGCGATTATACTAAAACTTAACTTAAATTTAGTTCTTTTTAAAATATGAACAAAAATTCATAAACTATTCATAACATGTTCATTAATACTTGATAAATTTCTATAATTAATAAAAAAAGGAAAAAAATGTCATACGCTTTTAAAGCCATAAAAGCAAATAGGCTAAAAACATCTCTTATTATATTAAGTTTGGTTTTATCAATTACTTCTATTTTCTTAATCACTTCTATTTCAAATGGAGTAATTTCTATGTACTCTTCAATGCTAAAAAGTGATGGAGATATCATAGTTACTCAAAAAAACATCTCTGATACTTTTTTCTCAAATGTTAATATAAATTTAATAGAGAAAATCAAAACTTTAGATGAAGTTACAAAAGCCTCAGCTCTTATAGTAGGAGCTTCTATGGTGGAAAAACTTCCTATTGTTGCAGTTTATGGAGTTACAAAAAATAGATTCAAAAACTACAAATTGATACAAGGTACTTACCCAAAAAAAAATGAAGTTCTTTTAGGAAAATCAATTTATGAAAACCTAGATAGAAAAGATGAAATAAAACTTTCAAATAAAACTTTTAAAGTCTCTGGCGTTTTTGAAAGCTCTATTGGTTTTGAAAATGGAGGAGCAGTTTTAAATATAAATGATGCTAGTAAAATCTTTAATAAAAGTGCTTCAATGATTATGGTTAACTGTAGAATTGACACAGATATTGAAAAACTAGCACTGAAAATAGACCTTTTTGATAAAGATATTGAAGCAAAATCAACTAGCAATTTTGTTGACAACTATAATCAATTTAAGATAATCAAAACCTCATCAAATGTGATTTCATTTATCTCTTTTTGTATGGGACTTTTAACTATTGCTTCAATTTTAAGTATCACTATAAATCAAAGAAAAAGCGAATTTGGTATTAAAAGAGCCATAGGAATCTCTATGAAGAAAATCATTTTACAAATAGTTAATGAAGCTGTTATTCTAGGAGTTGTTGGTTTTTTCATAGCTTTAATAATTTCAAACCTTGCACTATTTCTTATAAAAAACAACTCATTTTTACAAGGTTATGTAAATGGTGAGATCTCACTAGAGATAACTATTTTTATCTTCTTTACAACTCTTACAATCTCTATTTTAGGTTCTATTTTTCCTGCTTTAAATGCTTCAAAAACAGACCCAATTGTTTTAATCCAAGGAGATAAAATATGATTACTCTAAAAAATGTATGTAAAAAATATGATAGAGACTTTGCTTTAAAAAATATAAATCTAAATATCAAAAAAGGCTCTTTTGTAGCAATTACAGGAGAGAGTGGTAGCGGTAAAACAACTCTGCTTTCTATTTTATCAACTCTATTAAAACCAAACTCTGGGGAGATTGTTTTTGAAGAGACTCCGTATAAAGAGATTAAAAATATTGATAAGTTTAGACAAGAAAATATTGGCTTTGTTTTTCAATTTCACTATTTAATAAACTATCTAAACGTAAAAGAGAACATTCTTCTTGCAAATGAAAAAGCAAGCAAAGAAGAGATAGATAAACTACTTACTATCTTAGAAATCCAGAAACTAAAAAACTATTATCCAAATGAAATTTCAGGTGGTCAAAGACAAAGAGTTGCTATTGCAAGGGCTTTAATAAACAGTCCTAAAGTGATTTTTGCAGATGAACCAACTGGAAACTTAGATTCAAAAAACTCTTTAAATGTATTTAATCTTTTTAAAACACTTGCAAAAAGTGGTGTAACAATAATTGTTGCAACCCACGATAAAGAACTAGCAAAGCTTGCTGATATAACACTGGAGGTAAAAGATGGACAGCTTTAATATTTTTATAGAAAAACAGTTTAGAGTCTCTTTACTATTTTTCTTTTTAGGACTATTCTTTGGTATTTTATACTCAATAAATCTACTTGGGGTATTTATTGATTCAACAACACTAAACCCAGTAAATATAAGAAGCTTACATATCTCTCTTATGCTTTATGGTTTTATTCCACTTATGCTTTCATACTTACCTTTTTTACTTATAAATAAAGAGATTGGTTCTTGTAAAGATGGGCTTTTTTATTTAAATTTATATACTATTTTTTGGTATATCTTTTTAATATTTATGATTTCTTCACTTCTATTTGGAAATACAAGAGGTTTGGCTTTTTATGATTTTCCCTATGAACTAAATTTTATTTTAAGCCTTGCTGGAGTTTTTTATATCATTGCTTTATATAAATTCATCAAGCAGTACGGAGTAAAACCTTTATGGGTTAAAGTTTCTTTATACATAGTAATGACTGCTCCTTTTGCACTTTTAGTTCTTATGAATCCTACAATTGGTCAAGTTGAAAAAACAGTTACTGGACCACATGGAGACAATACACTTGGAATGAGCTTTGCTTTAATTCCTATTTATTTTTTAATCATCAAACTTCTAAGTAAAAATGAGTTTAAAGCTAGATGGAATATTCTTTGGATTACTCCTTTATTTTTTTATATTATCTCAGTTCTTTATAGAAGTTTTATAGGAGAGTTAACTTATAACCAAGAGTGGTTTTTTCAATATCTTACACTCCTTTATGTACCACTTTTATATAGATGGTATCAAGATGCAAAAATTGAAAGGTTTGCAAAACTAGCACTTCTTATTTCTATTGCTTCTTTTCTTTTTGTAGATATTGAAGGAAATATTCTATTTATTCCAGAAATTAGATGGATATTTCACAGAAATGATTTAATTGTAGCTCATGCTCACGTTGCTATGGGAATTTCAGTTTTCTTTATGGTGATTTCAATGTTTGTTTCTCATATAAAAGAGCTTCAAACATTAAAATTTTATAGCTTTTATCTTTTTGGTCTTATAGGGATTTTCACTGTTTTATCTCTAAGTGGATTTGTTCAAGCAGGAGTTTTAAATGCTTCTATTCATAATTTTTGGATTGCAAGAACTATCTTTGGTATTTTTGCTTTTCTTTCAGTACTAGCTTTTTTAAATATAAAATATCAATTTACTAACTTACAAAAGTATAACCTTTTTGGCTTTTTAAGTGATGGTTTAGGAGGAGTGTTTTTAATTCTTCTTGCTAGCTTTATCTATCCAAGTTTAAACTTTAGTTTTGAAGGAAAATATGAATATATAGTTTTTGCCTTTGTAAGTATGACAGGACTTATTCACTTCTTAGCTTTAAAGTATAAAGAGTATGAATCAATTCTTACAAAACTAACTGTTTTTATTAGAGTTTTTATTAGTTCACTATTTTTCTCTCTTTATACAGCAGGAACATTAGAAATTGTTGCACTATTTATATCAGCCTTTGATATTTCAATGGTGGTTTTTTATCTACTTTATTTTTATAAAAAGGAGCAGTTATGCAAAAATTAGCCCTAGTATTTTTTATTGCTTTTGAGTTATGTTATTACTTACTTATTGCACAAACAGGTATTGTTGAGCATTTAGCCTCAAATATCTTTGTTATAGCACCACTTCCTATTGGAGGTGTTATTGGTTCAATATTAAGTTTTTATATTAAAACCTCAAATAAAAACAAGATATTTTCATTTTTGCTTATTCAATTAGCAGTTAGTTTTTTTTATCCAAATTTAAATGCCCTACTTTTATTTATACTTGGTATAAGTGTTGGAGCTTTAGCACCGTTATTAATAAATGAACTAAAAAAAGCCTCAAATATACAATTAGGTTTTGCCCTTTGTATTTCATATGCTTTAGGAACTTTTCTTTTCACATATGAAGCTTCAAAAAGAGGTTCTATTGCAATAATCTTTACTATAATTGCCCTACTTTCATCACTATTTTTAAATCAAAAAGAGAATAAAGATTTAACAAGCAATAACTATTCATACTCACTATTTGTGATGGTTCTTTGGATTTTCCTTGATTCAACTTTGTTTGAAACTCTTTCAAGGGATTTAAGCACTTCTATTTGGAGAGATGGTTTTACTTTAGAAATAATTGTTTTTCACCTAATTGGAGTTGTTAGTGCTTTTTATATAAAGATAGAGAAAACACAAAAAGAGCTTTTAATTTTAACTCTTTTTGCCCTTTCATACCTACTTTATTTCTTACATGAAGCATTTATCTTATCACTTGTTTATCCTTTTGTAATCTCATTTTACAATGTAGTAATACTTCAAACAATTGTAAAAAAAGAGTTAAAAGTGCTTGGTATTTATATGGTATTTATAGGTTGGGCTGCATCTGGTGCTGGATTATTTGTGGCTTTAGAAAATTTAACGTACTTTGTTCCAGTTATATTCTTAGTATGCATAATCAAAATCTTAGCTACACAACAATCACAAAAAAAGGAGTTACCATGGTTAAATTAGTATATATATTCTTATTTACTGGGATTTTAAGTTTTGTAAATGCCCAAGACTTAAAATTTGTAGATGGAAAGATCAAAACACACACAGAGGTTTTTGGGGATAAAAACATCAATCCATCTACAAAAGATATTATTTCACATCTTACAATGAATGAAAAGTTAAGTTCATTAAAAGGAACTATCTCTTTAACAACTTTTTCACTACATAGTGACAATGAAAAAAGAGACTTGCATATGTATGAGACGCTACATTCAGAAACTTTCCCTCAAATATCATTTAGACTTAATTCTATAGAAAGACTTGATAATAGTTTTTTGATCAAAGGTTTTCTTACTTTAAATGGTTTAGAAAAAGAGATTAGTTCCCTTGCTCAAATAAAAGACAAAGATAACCATTTAGTTTTAGATGGAAACTTCTCTATTAAATTAACATCGTTCAATCTTGAACCACCAACAATGTTTTTTCTAACAGTTAGAGATCAAATAGATATCTCTTATCACTTAGATTATATAAAAGGATAGATTGATGAAAAAAATTATTCTACTTCTTACTTTTGTAATTTGTGCTTTTTCACATGAATTACTTGTAAATGAAAAAATATCTAACTTCTCTTTAGCTAACCAGTTTGATGAAAAGAAAACAATTGATGAAAATATAACTACAATAATTGTCTCTTTTGAAAAAGGAACAGGAAAAGAAGTAAATGAGTTTTTAGCTCAAAAAGACTCTAACTTTCTAAAAGAGCACAATGCTATTTTTATAGCAAATATCTCAGGTATGCCTATGTTTATTACAAAAATGTTCGCTTTACCTAAGATGAAAAACTATAAACATGAAATTCTTTTAATCTATGATGAAAAAGATGATAGATTTAAAGCAAAAGATGGAATGTCAACTCTTTATCGCCTGAAAAATGGTGTAATAAAAAGTATTGAATTTATTTCAAAAGATGATTTAGAAAAAGTTTTTCTATGAAACCAACAAAGTTAGAAATAAAAAATCTTAAAGTAAAAGCTAAGAATTTGCAGGGTTTGCAAATTCTTCACTTAAGTGACTTGCATATAAACAAAAAAACAAAAATAGAAGATATTAAAAAATTAGTAAGCTTTTGCAATGACATAGAATATGACTTTTTAGCTCTTACAGGAGATATTATTGATTGTAAAGCAGACAAAATAATACCTCAACTTGAAGCTTTAAATCTTTTGAAAAAGGTATTTTATATAAGTGGTAACCATGATATATTTTATGGACTAAAGAGATTAAAAACTCTTTTAACAAACTTTACTTTTCTAGATAATAAAACCATTTTTATAAAATACCAAAACAAAGAGATTGCCCTTGCTGGAATAAGTGACAGATTCTCAAAGTTTTTTAAAATACAAAGAGAAGAAAAAAAAGTCTTTGAATTTTTAAAAAACAATGAAGACTCAATCTTACTTGCCCATCAACCAAAAGATTACTCTTTAGCAGTAAATTCAAATACTAAACTTTTCTTATGTGGACATACCCATGGAGGTCAAATCTTCCCTTTTCATTATTTTGTAAAACTTTTCCAACCTTTTTTAGCAGGAATTTTTTATAAAAAAAACACTTGTATTTATGTAAATAAAGGGCTAGGAACTTGGGGTATTGATTTTAGATATAAAGCAGATAGTGAAATAACTCTTTTAAAGTTATGTTAATAGAAATATGAACAAAAATTCATAAAGTGTTAAATCTTTATTAACTCATAATTTCTTATTCATTAATGCTTATTCTATAAAATTTTTTTTAATTTAACAAAGGAACTCAATGAAAAAAATCTCGCAATACAAGCTTATAATTTATATATCTTTACTATTTACAGTTTTCTACAATTTCTCATTTTTTAGAAATTTTTCTTTAGCATATAGTTTTACTGGCATTAACATACTTTATACAATAAGTATATTTTTCACTCTGTTTTTATTTATAAGTTTTGTATTATCTTTACTTAGTTCAAGATATTATATAAAACCCTTTTTAATTATTCTACTAATGGTTTCATCTTTTACCGCTTATTTTATGGATACTTATAATGTGATTATAGATAAAGAAATGATTAGAAATGCATTGGAAACAAATCTAAATGAAAGCCTTGATTTATTTAGTTTCCAGTTAGTTTTATATGTGATATTTTTAGGAATAATTCCAAGTTTTTTAGTTTATAAAACAAATATTGATTATGGTTCATTTAAGAAAGAGAGTTTTAGAAAAATAAAAACTCTACTATTAATTTTACTTCTTATTGTTATTACACTTTTTAGTACAAGTAAATTTTACACCTCTTTTTTTAGAGAACATAAAACACTTAAATATTATGCAAATCCTACATACTGGATGTTTGCCATAGTAAATTATACAAAGAAGACATATTTCACTGGAAAAATTATTGTTAAAAAAACTGGGGATGATGCACTTATTGATGAAACACCTGAACATAAAAAAGAGCTAATTGTAATGGTAGTAGGGGAAGCAACTAGAGCAGATAGATTCTCTTTAAATGGATATAAAAGAGATACAAACCCACTTTTAGAAAAAGAAGAAGTATATAACTTCTCAAATATGTCATCCTGTGGAACTTCTACTGCATACTCTGTTCCTTGTATGTTTTCTAAATTTACAAGAGATAACTATAGTCATAGTAAAGCCGTATCAAATGAAAATTTACTTGATGTTTTAAAACATACAAAAGATGTAAATATATTATGGAGAGATAATAACTCTTCTTCTAAAGGTGTTGCAGTAAGAGTAAAATATGAGGATTATAAATCTAAAGATTTAAATACTATTTGTGAAAACGGCGAATGCAGAGATGAAGGAATGTTAATAGGTTTAGATAAATTTATAAAAGATAGTAAAAGTGAAGATATCTTTATTATCTTACATCAAATGGGAAATCATGGACCTGCATATTATAAAAGATATCCAGAAAGATTTGAAAAGTTTAAACCTATTTGTAAAACAAACCAATTAGAAAAGTGTACAAAAGAAGAAATTTCAAATGCCTATGATAATGCAATATTGCATACTGATTACTTCTTATCACAAGTAATAGATTTTTTAAAACCATATTCAAATAAATATGATACTGCTATGTTTTATATGAGTGACCATGGAGAAAGTCTTGGGGAAAATGGAATATACCTTCATGGAATGCCTTATTTTATGGCCCCAAAAGAGCAAACTCATGTAGCATCACTTATGTGGTTTGGAGATAGTATGAAAAGACAATTGGATTTAAATAGACTAAATAGTATAAAAAATAATGATTTTTCTCAAGATAACTTATTTCACACTATTCTTGGATTATTTGAAGTGCAAACAGATGCTTACAATAAGAAGCTAGATATATTATCAACTATTAGAAAAGAGCAAAAATGAGAAATCAGCCAAAATATAATTTTATAAAAAATACTTCATATGCAGTTAATGGATTAAAAGATTTAATAAAAAGTGAAAGTTCATTTAAAATTGAACTTCTCTTTGCAATTATTCTTTTGCCTACTATATTTTTTGTTGATGAATCAATAACAAATAAACTACTTCTATTTATCACTTTTAGTGGTGTTTTACTAGCTGAAATAATAAATAGCGCCATTGAAAGAACTGTTGATTTAGTAACTTTAGAATTCAATCATATGGCAAAAAGAGCAAAAGATGTTGGAAGTGCCATTGTTTTTATAAGCATCACCATTTGTACAATAACTTGGTTAGTCATTTTATTAAATTAATATGATTATTTGCCAAATTTAACTAAAAGGATTAAACCAAATATTGTCAAAAATATTCCAAATAGACTAGTTACGCTTGGAGCTAAGGCTGATAAGAAAATCATCTCTGCAATCAAGGCAAAAAAAACTTCCCCTGATTGAGAAGCATCTACAATCACAAGTTTTGAGGAACTAGTAGCAATACTTCTAGCATACAAAAATAAAATTGAATAAAAAAATCCAAAACCTATGATTCCACTTATAGTATAAAACCAAAATCTATTTATATAATCTTTTAAAATCTTTTTAAAATAATCAAAGCCCTTAAAAAATATAAAACCTAATGCTAAAAATAAAACAGTGTAAAAAAATCTTAATGATGCAGTCCAATACCAATGACCGCCTTCTAATGATATTGCTCTATTAATAACAAAAGTTGCACTAAAAAATAGTGCTGCAAGTAACCCAATAACTAAAAGATATAAAGGACTTTTTTCATAACTATTCATTGTTTTATAAATTTATTCAAATATTTTCCTAATAAAAATTTTATTTGTTTATTTTTAATCTAAAATAATCGTTCATTTTATATTCATATTATTGTAATATAATTTTGTTATGAAAATTTTAATTATTGAAGATGATGAAAAAATTATTAACTTTTTAAAAAAAGGTCTTGAAGAAGAATCTTATAGTGTAGATTACTCATTAAATGGAGATGAGGGAATTTACCTAGCAAGTGTAAATAGCTATGATTTAATACTTCTAGATATAATGCTTCCTATAAAAGATGGTATAGAAGTATGCAAAACACTAAGAAATAATTCTATATACACTCCTATTATAATGCTTACTGCAAAAGATTCTATAGAAGACAAAATCAAAGGCTTAGATATTGGAGCAAATGATTATTTAGCTAAACCTTTTTCATTTAGTGAACTACTAGCTAGAATAAGAGTGCAACTAAGACCTACTAATCAAAATCAAACAACTCTAAAATTAGCTGATTTAGAATTAGATTTATTAACTAAAACAGCAAAAAGAGGTGAAGATACTATAAATCTTACAGCAAAAGAGTTTGCCCTATTAGAGTTTTTAATAAAAAATAAAAGCAAAGTTCTATCAGAAAGTGTTATTAGTTCTTCTTTAAGTAATATGGATGATATGAACATGAGTAATGTTGTAAATGTATATATTTATAGACTAAGAAATAAAATTGATAAGCCATATGAAAAGAAACTTATCAAAACAATTAGAGGTTTAGGGTTTAAAATAAGTGATGACTAATCTATCAATTAAAAGAAAACTTCTTATTTATAATATCTTTATTCAAGTATTAATTTTAATGCTTTTTTCATTTTCAATTTATAAAACTTTGGAAGTATCCTCAAAGGATAAATTAGAAGCCACATTAAAAGTGATTTTACTTGATATTACAGATGATATTATAGAGCATAAAGAAGAGCTTAATACAAGAGAGTTTGATGAAGAAAAAGAGTATAAGTTTGAACCTTTATATATAAGGCTTTTAAAAAAAGAAGATAGTTATAAAGAGATAAAAAATACAAACTTTCCAAGTGATATTAAAATAAAAAACAAAGACTTAAATGCTCTTACTTTAAATCAAATAAAATTCGAATATAAAGAGCACTATATAATTAGTAGATTAAAAATCCAAATGGATAATAACTATTATATTCTTGAAGTTGCAACAAACTTTTCTACTGTAAACTCTACACTAGAAAACCTAGTTTATATTTTGCTATTTATAGTTCCTATTATTTTAATTTTATCTATTATTGGAGGATACTTCTTAATATATAAATCTTTTTTACCTATTGAAAAACTACTTCAAAATTTAAAAAGTATTAATGCAAGTGATTTATCAAAAAGGTTAGAATCAAAAAATAAAAATGATGAAATAGATTTATTGTCTCAAGAGATAAACAATCTTTTACAAAGACTGCAAATATCATTTGAAAAGATTTCTCAGTTTAGTTCAGATGCTTCCCATGAATTAAAAACGCCCCTTACAATTATTAGAGGAGAAATAGAAATAGCTTTAAGAAAAGATAGAGAATCAAGTGAATATAAAGATACTTTATCAAACTGCTTAGATGAACTTATTACTATACAACAAACAATTGATGATTTACTATTTTTAGCTAAAAATGAACATGAAGTTTTAGAGAAAAAAGAAGAAGTGATATATTTAGATGAAGTTTCTCTTGAAGCCTATAAAGAGATGCAAGCTTTTGCTAAATTAAAAAATATCAACCTTGAATGTCAAATAAAAGAACCTCTACAAATAAAAGGTCATCACAAGCTATTAAAGATAGCCTTAAAAAATATCTTAAAAAATGCCATTACTTTTAGCCATGAAAACTCTATAGTAACCATTTCAATCTATAAAGATAATGATAAACAAATCATTTGCATAGAAGATAAGGGAATTGGTATTTCAAAAAAAGATCAAGAAAAAATCTTTGATAAATTTTATAGAACAGATAAAAGTAGAAATAAAGAGTCTGGTGGAACTGGGCTTGGAATGTCAATTGTTGAAAAGATTATAAAGATTCATAAAGGAGAGATAAAACTTCAAAGTAAAGAGAATTTTGGAACTAAAGTATATTTTATATTTAAAGCTAACTAATAACATTATTTAAACTTCCATTTGAATATAAGAGCAAATAGAGTATAATATTTTAAAAAAGAAGAAGAATGACTCCCTTAGAAATTGCTGATATTATAGGTATTATTTCATTTGCTCTTAGTGGCTTTTTAATTGCTGTTCACTATAAACTAGATATTTTAGGAATATTCATTTCCGCCTTTTTAACTGCACTTGGTGGAGGAATAATAAGAGATGTAATAGCTAATAATACACCTTATGTTTTAAATAATAATCTTCCTATTATTTTAGTCACAATTACTTTATTTCTTGCCTTTATTTTTAAATTTCATAAAATAACTGATCTTGAAGGAAAAACTGGTTTTATTATATCTGATGCTATAGGTTTAGTTTCTTTTGCCATAACAGGAGCACTTATTGGAATAAAAGCTGACTTCAATTTTCTTGGAGTATTAATGCTTGCATTTTTAACTGCTGTAGGAGGAGGAACAATAAGAGATATTTTAATTAATAAGGTTCCATCAATATTAATTTCAGAATTTTATGGAACAGTTGCAATTATTATTGGCTTAATAACATATTTTTTACATTTAGTTGAATTAACTTCTATTTTTACTTTAACTTTAACTTTTATATTTGGAGTTACTCTAAGACTTCTTGCTTATTATAGAAAATGGAGTTTACCAAAGCTATAAAGAACTTACTACTTTATTTCTACCATGTTTTTTAGCAATATATAAAAGATCATCTGCTCTTTGTAAAATTGAAGTAATATCTTCTTCATTTTCTTTATTAAAAGTTGCTACTCCAAAACTAGAAGTCATATTAATTTCTTTTCCATCAACTTCAATTTTTGTATTTTCTATTATTTTTCTGATTTTTTCTGCAATTTTTGTAGCATCTTTTAAAGAAGCATTATTTAATAAAAGAATAAATTCTTCTCCTCCAAATCTTGCAACAATATCACTTTTTCTAATAGTATTTCTTAAAATATCTGAAATAGTAACTAATACCTCATCTCCAATAATATGTCCAAAAGTATCATTTATTGTTTTAAACCTATCAATATCAATTGCAACAATACTTAAGTCATGTTCACTTCTTTTTGCTAACTCAATTGCTTTCTTTGCAAAATCATTAAAATATCTTCTATTATATACTTTTGTTAAATAATCTTTATTTGATAAATCAATTAATTCATCATTTAGTCTCTCAAGTTTTAAATTTATTTCACATAAAGCAGTCTTATCATAAATATATAAACAAACTATTTTTTTATCTATATCATAAGGTACTATCGTAACATCTTGTTGCATATATTCATATACTGAATTAATTGAATGTATTTTAATTTTGATTAAATGTTGATGAGGATCTACATTGTAATAAGAAGGATTTTTTGTTACTAATGCAGCTTTAACTTTTCTTTTTAGTTTTTTATTATCTATATAAGTAAATTTCTCACAAATATTTTGACCTTCAATATCTTTTTCCAAAATATCAGTACGAATTTCTAACCATCTATTCCAAGCTAAAATATTTAAATTTTCATCTAAAATTATAATCCCATTATCTATTGTATTAAATATTGTATTATCAAAATTCATAATCAAAACTCTTCTAATATTTTATTTAATGCTTCTTTTAAATAAATAGTTGCATTATCTTTTGAAAGAATTAATAATTCCCCTCTAATATTCTGTTCTTGAAAAATTATATCAGTAGAAATAATAATTATATGACTATATTCATTTATATAACTTCTATAAAAGCTATTAGAGTCTCTTACAATTTCAATTTGAGGAGGAGAAAAAGAAATACTAGAATCAATTAATCCAGCTAATTTACTTAAAGTTGTTGATGTGATAATATTTGAGATTTCTAAAATAACATCTTTTAATTCATCATCATCTTTAAGTTCTTCTCCTTCTAAATCAAATTCTAAAGCTAAATTTTCAGTAGATTTTCTATCAATTACAAACATTGTTTCACCACAAAAAGAACCACTTATTAATTGATTAGTAATAAAATAATCTACTTGGTTTCCAAGTTTCTCTTTTAAATACTCTTTAAATTGTTTTGTATTTACTGTTTGTATATTAGGAATTGAAAGGGTAGCTTCTTTATTTATTATATCTGCAATTGCTGCTGTTGCTGAACCATAAGATATATTCATTAGTTCCTGTAAACAGTCTCTTTCATTTTCATCAAATTCAATATATTCAGTCATTAAAATAATCCTAATTTTTCTAACATAACTTTTAAATTATCACTATTTACAGGTTTTTTTATAAATCCTAATGCTCCATTTTTTTTTGCTTTTTCCATTGATGTTTCTTGAATATCTGCACTTATAATAATAATTTTTGCTTTTTCATCAAATTTTTTTATATTTAAAGTAGCTTCAAAACCATCAATAACAGGCATTGTTAAATCCATTAAACAAATATCCGGATTATATTCTTTATATAAATTAAATGCTTCTTCACCATTTGAAGCTTGTATTATTTCATCATTTTCGGAAATTAAGTCACTTAAAGCCTTAATAGTCATCCTTCTTGCCATTTTAGAATCATCAACAACTAAACATTTCATACTCTCTCCAAAAAATAATTTAATAAAACATTATCCTATTATACTATATTTATTTTACAATAGTTTTAAATGCTTCAACTATAGTTTCTCTTTCAAGTAATTTAATTTTTTCTTCTAAACTATCAACAGTTTCATTTTCTTTTAAAATCAATTCTTTTTGTAAAATAAATTTACCTTCATCATAGTTTTCATTAACAAAATGTACTGTGCAACCTGATTTTTTTTCACCTGCTTCAATTACTGCTTTATGTACATTTATTCCATACATACCTTTACCACCAAATTTTGGCAAAAGTGCAGGATGAGAATTAATAATTTTATTTTCAAATTTTTTTACTAAATTCTCTTCTATTTTTTTCATATACCCTGATAAAAATATATAATCTACTTTAAATTTTTCCATTAATTGTGTAATCTTTTCATCCAAATTTTCATTTGGAAATTTATTATTATTAACTACAAAATTTGGAATATTTTTTACTTCTGCTTTTTTTAGTACATTGGCATTTGTATTATTTGATATTATTAACACTACTTGTGCATCTAAAATTTTCTCTTCACAAGCTTTTTGAATTGCATCAAACCCACTACCATTATGAGATGATAAAATCCCTATTCTTTTCATTATTAATATCCTAAACTATTTTTTGGAAATTATAATAGAATTTAATAAAAATATCTATTAACTTTGCTTTATTTTTTAAAAGATATAATATATAAAATATTTATTAAGATGGAAAATGAATTATTTTAATGAAGAATTGAATAATATTGGTTTTAAACTTATAGAACCTTGTAAAGAATTAAAACCTTTTTTACAATCTTTTTGGATTGTAAAATTTAAAAAAATACCTTCTTTCTTGCCCTTAAAAATTGTTTCTGATGGAAACTCTGGTTTTATAATTAATTTCTCTTCAGAATTTACATTAACAATTGAAGATAAAACTGAGATTTGTAAAGAAAAATTTTTATATTTTCCACCATCCAAAAATCCTGCATTTGTAAAAGCAAAAAAAGATATTGATATCATTGGTGTTCGCTTTAATGCAGCAGGAGTTTATAGATTTTTTGATAAAGATATTTCAGGCTTTGATAAAAATATACATATTATTGAAAATAGTTCCTCATGGCAAATTGATAATTTATATAAACAATTATTTAAAGAAAAAAAATTAAAAAATAAAATATCTATATTAGAATCTTTTCTTTTAAATAAATTAAATAACTCAAAACAACAAAATTCTCCTTGGATTTTTGATTTTATTAATGAAATAAAATTTAATAAAGGAAATATAAATTTGGAAGAATTATGTGAAGAGTTTTCATTAAGTTTAAGACATGTTCAAAGAAGATTCAAAAAAGAAGTTGGTCTAAGCCCTAAAGTATATTGTCGAATTATTAGAATACAAGATACAAAAAAAACATTGAGTTCTTTAATGATTAATTCTTTTACATCAATATCATATGACAAAGGTTTTTTTGATCAATCACATTTTATTAATGAATTCAAAACATTTATGAAAGAAACTCCAAAACAATATTTTCAAAAAAAACTTGAAATGGCAAAAAAATTTTCATTTAAAAAATATAAAAATTAATGTCGCTTTTTTCCAAGTAATAAATCATCTTTTTTTATATTATTTCATAAAAAAGGATATCCATGACTGACTCAAAATACTATAATTTTTTTAATAAATTTAGTTTTTACCTTATTGTAGTTTTCATTTTTTTCCATTTATTAAATCACTTATTTTTAATGATTTCAATAAATGAACATATTAATTTTATGGAAACAATTAGACTTGTTTATAGAAATGTTTTCATTGAAATAATTTTAATACTTAGTTTTCTTTTTCAACTATTTATAACTATAAAAAAATTATGGAATGAACGACAATTAAAAAAAACTATTATTGAAAAATTTGTTTTTTTCTCAAAAATTTATATTGTTTATTTTTTAATAAACCACATTTTTGCAATTTTAATAGGAAGAATCATATTTAAACTCGATACTAATATTTATTTTGCCCTATCTGGCGTACAAATAAAACCTTTTTCCTATTACTTTATAATTTATTATTTTTTTGCAATTATTAGTTTATTTTTAATAGTAAGTAAAGGAAAAAATATATTTTTATTTTATTTAATAAACATATTAGGTTTTATTTTTGCATGTTTTTTAATATACATATTTCAAGAAGGATTTTATCCTATTAAAATTCCTGATGAATATATTAATATATACAAGTTTTAATTATGAAAACTTCATTTTAATCTTTGACAATGTGTAAGTGCAACTGCAATTGCATCTGTAATATCAAGTGGCTTAATCTCTTTTTTTATTCCTAAAAGTCTTTTTACCATAAAAGCCACTTGTTCTTTTTGGGCTTTTCCATTTCCTGTAACTGCTTGTTTTACTTGTAAGGGGGTATATTCAGAAAAATTTCCAGACTCTTGTAATACTTTTAAAGAAATTGCTCCTCTAAATTGGGCCAATTTAATAACTGTTTTAGGATTAAAAGCATAAAACATATCTTCTATTGCAACTTCGTTTATATCAAATTTTTTAAAAATCATTTCTAAACCTTCACACATCTCAACAATCTGTTCTTGAAGTATTTTTGTTTTTATTTTTATTAATCCTGCTTCAATAAGTTTTATATCTCTTCCATTTTTTTCAATTACTGCATATCCACAATTTCTTGTTCCTGGATCTATTCCTAATATTTTCAACTTTTCACATTTCCTATTTTTTATTTATTCACATATTAAACTGCTTTAATATTGGTCAATTATATATAAATTTTCACTTAAAGAAGATTTTTTTTTCACTTATTTATCAATATTGTATTCACACGTGAAAAACTTTTAATCTACTTTTAGTTATAATCTAACAATTTATATAAAAAGAGTGTTTAATTTAATGACAAGTAAAGAGTTTTTATCAATTATCAAAAATGAAGCTAATCCTTCTGATTATAAAAGATACTTAAAACAATTAACCTATAAAAAAATATCTTCAGATGATAAAATAGCTGTATTTGAAGTATCAAATAAATATATTGCCTCATGGATAAAAAGTAAATTTACCTCTTTAATTCAACAATGTTTTGAAACTTATGATGGAACAAAACCAGATATTGAAATAAAAATTGCTGGTGAAAAAAAGAGTAAAAAAGAAATTATCTCAGAAAAAGCAAAAAACGAAACTGCCGAAAGTACTATATTAAATCCTTCATATACTTTTAATTCATTTGTAGTAGGAAGTTCCAACCAGATGGCATATAATGCCTCTTTAGCAGTTTCAGAAAAACCAGGAGTTCAGTATAATCCTTTATTTATTTATGGGGGAACTGGTCTAGGAAAAACTCACCTTTTACAAGCAATTGGTAATGATGCAATTGAAAAAGGAAAAACTGTTATTTATGTAACAATTGAACAGTTTATGAATGATTTTACTTTTTCAATTAAAAATAAAAACATGGAACATTTTAGAGGTAAATACCGAAAATGCGATGTTTTATTAATTGATGATATTCAATTTTTATCTGGAAAAGAACAAACTCAAGAAGAATTTTTCCATACATTTAATGAATTGCATAATGCTAAAAAACAAATTGTTATGACTTCAGATAGACTCCCTTCACAAATTGCAGGATTAGTAGATAGATTAAAATCAAGATTTGAATGGGGATTAACAGCAGATATCCAAATTCCAGGTCTTGAAACTAAAATTGCAATTATAGAAAAAAAGAGTGAACTAAATGGTATTCATTTAAGTAGAGAGATAATCAACTACATTGCAACTAATTTAGATAATTCTATTAGAGAAATTGAGGGAGTACTTATTAGAATTAATGCAAGTGCTTCTTTACTTAACCAAGAAATCAATTTAGAACTTGCACAAAGTCTATTAAAAGAGCAAATACAAGAAAAAAAGGATAATATCAAATTACCAGATATTATTTCACTTGTTGCAAATGAATTAAATATCAAACCAAGTGATATTAAATCTAAAAAAAGAACAGCAACAGTTGCAAATGCAAGAAGAGTTGTAATCTACCTAGCAAGGGAACTTACACACAATTCTATGCCAGATATTGCTAAGTTTTTAGGAATGAAAGATCATAGTTCTATTTCAAAAAATATTCAAAAAACAAATGAATTAATTGAAACAGATGAAAATTTTAAATTAATCATTCAAAATTTAAAAAATAAAATCATAAATTAAAGGAGTGGAAAAAAAGTTTCAGTACAAAGTGTGAAAAGATGTGAACTATTATCAAAATGTTTTCACTCTATTAAAGTCCCTACTTTTAGAGTCAACGTTAAAGTTTTCATCTTTTCACATTGCCTACTACTTCCACTAATTAATAAAATATAATAGGAGCTAATAAAATGAAGTTCATAATTACAAAAAGTGTATTTGAGAATGTAATCTCATCTATGCAACCATTTTTAGAAAAAAAAGATGCAAGTTCAATTACTTCTCATATTTATTTAGAAGTAAATGAATCATCATTAATATTAAAAGCTACAGATTATGAAATTGGTTTAGAATCAAAAATTGATTCAATTTCTGAAGCTATATATGGAAAAGCTACAGTAAATGGTTCTAACTTATTAGGTATAATTAAAAGATTAAAAGATGCAGATATTATAATTGAAACAACAGATAACTATCTAATAATTAAACAAAATAAATCAACTTTCAAATTACCAATGTATGATGCAGATGAATATCCAAATTTAATTGTAAATGAAAACTTAACAGACTTAAGTATTTCTACAATTAATTTTATTAATTCAATCAAAAAAATTACACCATCAATAGATAATAACAATCCTAAATTTGAATTAAATGGTGCATTAATTGATATAAAAAGTTCAAAAATAAATTTTGTTTCTACAGATACAAGAAGATTAGCAATTTCTTATTTAGAAAATATGTCTAATAATGAAGGTCAAATTATTATTCCTAAAAAGGCAATTATTGAAATACAAAAACTATTTTTAGATAATGCAAAAATAACATATGATGAAAACAATTTAATAGTTTCAACAGAAAATATGAGATTTTTTACTAAGTTATTCAATGGTAAATTCCCAGATTATGAAAGAATTATTCCACCAAGTTTAAAATACAATTTATCAATTCCTAAAAATATTTTAGTAGAATCAATTAAACTTGTAACTTCATTATTCTCAAATATTAAAATTACATTTAAACCACAATCTATTGTATTTGAATCATTAGATGAAGATACAGAATCAAAAACACAAATAGATATTGAATTAAATATTGATCAAGAATTTTATCTTGCAGTAAATGCTAAATATTTATTAGACTTTTTAAGCCAAACAAATAACGAAAATGTTAAAGTAGGCTTTAATGAATCAAATTTACCATTTTACTTAGAAGATGAAAAGTTTTATACAATTGTAATGCCAATTGTTTTAGAAAAATAAATTTAAAGAAGGAAACCTATAATGAGTCAACAAGAGTATGGCGCTAATAATATTAAAGTTTTAAAAGGTTTAGAAGCTGTAAGAAAAAGACCAGGAATGTATATTGGTGATACTAATACAAATGGTCTTCACCATATGGTTTATGAAGTAGTTGATAACTCTATTGATGAAGCAATGGCTGGCTTCTGTAGAAATATCAAAGTTACAATGACAAAAGATCATTGGATTAAAGTTGAAGATGATGGTAGGGGTATTCCTACAGCTATGCATCCTACTGAAAAAATGAGTGCAGCGACAGTTGTTTTAACAGTACTACATGCAGGTGGTAAATTTGATAAAGATACATATAAAGTTTCTGGTGGTCTTCACGGGGTTGGTGTATCTGTTGTAAATGCACTTTCTAGTGAATTAAAAATGACAATTTATAGAGAAGGTAAAATTCATTACCAAGAATTTTCAAAAGGTATTCCAAAATCTCCTTTAGAAGTTATAGGTGATAGTCCAAGAAAAACTGGTACTACTATAGAATTTTTAGCAGATGATTCAATATTTGAAGTAAATGCATATGATTTTGCAACTCTTTCAAAAAGATTTAAAGAAGTTGCATATTTAAATCCATTTATTTCAATTACACTTGAAGATGAAATTAAAAAAGTAAAAGAAGTTTATCATTTTGAAGGTGGAATTAATCAATTTGTTCAAGATTTAAATAAAGATACTCCTATTTGTGATTCTATTTCTTTTTCTGAAAAAGTAGAAGATATAGAAGTTGATATTGCTTTATTATATAATTCAACATATACAGAAAAAACTATTTCTTTCGTAAATAACATTAGAACAATAGATGGTGGTACCCATGAAGCTGGTTTTAAAGCTGGACTTACAAGATCAATTGTTAAATATGTAAATAATAATGCAGCAGCAAGAGAAAAAGATACAAAAATTACAGGTGATGATGTAAGAGAAGGTTTAATTGCAGTAGTTTCAGTTAAAGTTCCTGAACCTCAATTTGAAGGTCAAACAAAAGGAAAACTAGGTTCTTCTTATGTTAAACCAATTTGTCAAAAATTAACTAATGAAATGTTAGATAAATATTTTGAAGAAAATCCTGTTCAGGCAAAAGCTGTTATGGAAAAAGCTTTAATGGCTGCACGTGGTAGAGAAGCAGCTAAAAAAGCTAGAGATTTAACTAGAAAAAAAGATGCTATGACAGTTGGAACACTTCCAGGAAAGTTAGCTGAGTGTCAAAGTAAAGATCCAGAAATTAGAGAACTATACCTGGTGGAGGGAGATTCAGCTGGTGGTTCTGCTAAACAAGGTAGAGATAGAGTTTATCAAGCAATTTTACCACTTAAAGGTAAGATTTTAAATGTTGAAAAATCAAGACTTGATAAAATTTTAAAATCTGATGAAATTAGAAATATGATTACTGCACTTGGTTGTGGTATTGGTGAAGACTTTGATGAAGAAAAAATCAGATATCACAAAGTTATTATTATGACCGATGCGGATGTCGATGGTTCTCATATTCAAACTTTATTATTAACATTTTTCTTTAGATTTTTAAGACCAATTGTTGATAAAGGATATTTATATATTGCTCAACCACCTTTATATAGATATAAAAAAGGAAAGCATGAAAGATACTTAAAGGATGATACAGCATTATCTAATTTTTTAATTGAAAATGGAGTTGAAAATTTTGAATTTGACTTACTTGGAAAAAATGATTTAGTAGACTTATTTAAAACAGTATCTAGATATAGAGGAATGTTAAAACAATTAGAAAAAAGATATTCTCTAATTTCTGTATTAAAACACTTAATAGAAAATTCAGATTTAGTAAAACTAGAACAAAGTGAACTTTATGAAGTAGTTAAAAACTTCTTAGAAAATAAAGGTTATAATATTTTATCTAAAAATATAACTGAAGAAAAAATTCAATTATTTGTTCAAACAAATGAAGGTTTAGAAGAACTTGTAATAGATGATGAATTATTTGCTTCTCCTTATTTTTCTGAAGCAACTTATATTTATAATAGACTAGTTGAAAGAGATATTTCAATGTTTGACAAAGATTTAGTTGAAATTTTAGACGATATTGAAGGATTAGCAAAAAAAGGTGCATATATCCAAAGATATAAAGGTCTTGGGGAAATGAACCCTGAACAGTTATGGGAAACTACTATGACACCTGAAGATAGAAGACTATTAAGAGTAACAGTTGAAGATGCAGAAGTTGCTTCTGATACATTTACTTTATTTATGGGTGATGAAGTAGAACCTAGAAGAAATTATATTGAAGAACACGCAAAAGACGTAGAACACTTAGATGTATAAAAGAGGGAATTTCCCTCTTTATTTTTCCCTTTTATTACATATTTTTATTTGGAGTTTTGATGAGAAAAAAAAGCTTTTTATCATATGAAGCTAAAGTTATCATAGCTATTATTGCTGTAATAGTATTTATTTTTTTACCTTTTTCTTTTTACGATAACTTTATAGAAATTAAAAATAATCTAGTTCTATTTTATGATGAAAAATTTTCTGAAATACCTATTTGGATTCAAGTTTTACCAATAATATTAATAATTATTTTAATTGTTTCTGTTAAATTAATAAGAAAAAATAGATCAAAATATACAGAAGATGTTTTTTATAATATAAAATGGAAATGGAAATGGAATAAAGATAATATTTCAGATTTAGAATGTTTTTGCCCTACTTGTGGTGAGACGCTTTATTATGATGATACAACTTCAAAGTTTACTTTAAAAGTTAGTAAAATAGATTTTATTTGTGATAACTGCCAAAAAGTAATGGGCTCAATACCAAATGAAAATAATAAATTAAAATCTTCTCAATTAGTTAATAAAGAGATTCAAAGACTGATTTTTAAAAAATTAAGTAAAAATCAAAATCTTACAAATTGAAATAAAATTAATATTAATCAAAAAAAAACTCTATAATTTCATAAATTTAAAAAAGGTATTAAATGAAAATTTGTGGAATTGAATTAAAAGCTAATAATATAATATTAGTTGTTTTAGATAATAAAAACTTTTTAGACTTAAAAATAAAAAAGCTTACCCTTGAAGATGATGAAAAACAAGAAGATATTAGAAAATTTTGTAATGAGTTTTTACTATTTTTGGAAAATGAAAATATAGAAAAAGTTGTTATTAAAAAAAGAGCAAAAAAAGGTAATTTTGCTGGAGGAGCTGTTACTTTTAAATTAGAAGGTTTGATCCAACTTAATCCTCTTTGTGAAGTTGAACTAATATCGGCTCAATCTATATCTTCCTTTGAAAAGAAAAACCAAATAGAGTTTCCAAACTCTTTAAAAAAGTATCAAGAGCAAGCTTATTTATGTGCTTTATATAGTTATTAAATAAATTTAAATAGTAGTAAACTACTTGCCATAATAAACATTCCAAAAACTAAACCAGCTATAGTTGTATGAGCATTTCCATATACTCTAGCTGCTGGTAATAATTCATCAAAAGATATATAAATCATAATTCCAGCGACTATTGCAAAGGTTATTCCTAAGGTTGCATCTCCCATTAAAGGTAATAATAAAAAGTATCCTAATATAGCTCCTACAGGTTCTGCAAAACCAGATAGTGTTGCATACCAGAAAGCTTTTTTTCTCTCTCCTGTAGCATGATAAATTGGTAAACTTACTGCCATTCCTTCAGGAATATTATGTATGGCAATTGCAAGGGCAATGGTTGCTCCTAATGTTAAACTATCAAGTGCAGAAATAAAAGTGGCAAATCCTTCTGGAAAATTATGAATACCAATAGCTAAAGCTGTAAAAAGTCCTGTTCTTTTTAAAGCATTAGCATTTATAGTTTTATGATCAGTTTTAAGTTCTTTTAATTCTTGATTAGACTTTGGTTCATGGGGATTTACATCTTCTGGAATTAATCTATCAATAATAGCACTTAATGCAATTCCAAGAAAAAAACAAATTAAAGTTAATAATTCAGCATAGGCTTCATTTGATACAAGAATAGTAAAAGAGTCTTGAGCTTTTTTTAATATTTCCATAAAAGAGACATATATCATAACCCCTGCAGAAAATCCCATTCCCAGTGAAAGGATAGTATAGTTTTTCTTTTTTGAAAAGAAAGCTAAAATAGCTCCTATACTAGTTGAGAGTCCTGCAAATAGTGTTAATGAAAAGGCTATTAGATAATGGCTAAACTCAAGATTTTCCATATTTAGTCTTTAAATAATTGAACTATTGAACAAAAGTCTTCTTCACCTTTTCCATCTTTTTTCATTTTTCCAAATAGTTCCTTTGGTACAGCTGCCGTAAATAAAGGTTGATTCAAACTGTAAGCTAAATCTTGTAAAGTATGAAGGTCTTTGTATATTGCATTATTTGAAAAATGAGGAGAATAATCTTCTTCTAATAATTTTTGTGTTTTAGCTTTTAAAACAAGTGATTGTCCACCACCTACTCCTAAAATTTCTAATAACTTATCCCTTGATATATCACAAGCGTCTCCTAAAGCAGTACATTCTGCAATCGTAGCCATAAATGACCCTAGACATAGATTATTGATTAATTTCATTTTAGAGGCTTTCCCTGGCTCTTTTAAATAGAATATTTCTTTACCAATTTTTTCTAAAATTGTTTTACAAGAATCAAAAGTATCTTTTTTTCCAGAAGCCACAATTGTTACGAGACCTTCTAAAGCTGGTGCAACACTTCCAAAAATAGGTGACTCTAAATATTCTCCACCTTTTTCATCAATTACTTTATGAAAGTTTAATACTTGTTCAAAATGATTTGTTGTTAAATCAATAATTGTTTTACCTTCTAAATCAGCACTTAAAAGTCCTTCTTGCATATTAAAAATATTCTCTACAGCATCTGATTCAAAAAGACATAAAATAACAATATCGCACTTTTCAATTAAATCTTTTGGAGAATTTGCAATTTTATATCCTAAATCTTCAATTTTTGATTTTGTTCTATTAAAAGCTATAATTTCTTCACTCATATCTGTAAGCCTTTTAGCTATAGCTTGACCAAGATTTCCAAGTCCTATAAATCCAAGTGCCATGATAATCCTTTTAGTTTTTTATATTATAGTTAAATTAGTTAAAAATTTAATCAATTATATAAGTAGCTATTAGTATTGAGATTCCTATAAAAAAAAGTATAAAACCAGAAGCTTTTTCAACATAATATGAATATTTTTCTAAGAAAGATTTACTTTTTTTATTTGTAACTAAATATACAATGAATATATCCCAAAAAAGTACAGCAAAAAACATCCAAGCTGCATAAAAACTTTGTACAAAAATTCCAATATTATTTTGTAAGGATATAGAAAACATAGTGAAATAAAAAATGGAATTCTTTGGGTTTAATATTGCGGAAAAAAAACCTTGAGAAAAATATTTTAAAATATCTTTTCTTTTTTGTTTTCTTTCTATTTTTTCTTTAAAAATATCTCTTTTTTTTGATTTTAAGAGTAAAAAACCTAGATATAAAAGATAAAAAGAGCCAAGTGTTTTAATTATTAAAAAAACAGCTTGGTTATCTTTGATTAAAGATATACCAAATAAAGCTAATAAAATATAAACTAAATTTGCAAAAGCAATACCAATTGAGGTTAATATACCACTAAGTCTTCCATATTTTGATGAATTTGAAAGAATAATAAAAAAGTCAGCTCCAGGGCTTAATAAAGCCATAAAATGTGCTAAAGCAAGTGTTAAAAAACCATAAATATAAATTTCCATAAATCCTCTTTTTTATGGAATTATAAATATTTATATTTTTTTAGTCTTGTACAAAATTGAGTTGATATTCTTTTGGTGTTGTTGCAACAATTTTTACAAAATTTCTATGGAAGTGACTTTGGTCTACAAAACCACACTCTAAAGCTGTATCGGCAAGGGGAAAGCCTTTTTTTAAGAGTTTTTTTGCTTCATTAATTTTGAGGTTTATTAAATAAGAATGGGGACTTATATTTAAATTGTTTTTAAATAATCTAATTATATAAAATTTATTTAGATTAAAAGTCTTTGATAGATTTTCTAAAGAAATATTATCTTTATAGTTTTCTTGAATATATATTTTTATCTTTTCAAAAATATTTTCTTCATTTTTTGATAATTTATTATAATCCTCTTTTAAATAAGTTTTAAAGAGTTTTGTAAAAAATATTATTAATTCTTCTTCTTTTTCTTCATTAGTAACATTACTAAAAAGATTTTCACATAAAAGTTTAAATTCATCATAAAATCTTTTATCAGTTATTAATTCTTTTTCAAAAGGTACAAAATCAATTATTTCTTTGCAAATAGTTTTTTGAAGTTCATAGCACCATTTTTGATCTAAATACAGCATATAATATAAGTTTGGTATTTTATCAATAGGATTACAAGAATGAATTTCATTTGGATTTACAAGTGCTAACATACCAATTTCAAAATCATATTTCTTATCTTTATTTGTATAAATAGTTTTACCTTTTATATTCATACCTACTGATAAAGTATCATGTAAATGTTTTTTATAATGTTTAGTATTATTTGAATATCTAAGTTCTAAATAAGGCATTTTTTCATGGGTAAAAATTTTTGTAAAAGTTTTATCTTTCATAATGAAAGTATATTGTAATTAATATTTAGATTCCAATTTTTTTAGTTTTAAAAATGAATTATGTTAAAATAAATAATATATATTATGGAGATAAAAATGAAAAAATTTATTTTAACTTTTTTTATACTTGTAAGTTTTACTTATGGTTTTGATAAAGTGGCTTTAAAATATGGATATAAAGGTAGTGCGAACTTTTATGGAATAGCATTAATAGAAAATTTAAATTATAAGCCCTTTGATATTTTTAATTTGAGTTTTGAATTTTCAGGTGAATATGCAGAATATAAAAATGATGATATGTATATTTTAAGTTTACAACCTTTACTTGATTATAATCTTATTGGTGATTTGTATTTAGAAGGTGGTTTAGGTATTGCATATTTAAGTGAAAAATATTTGGATCACAAAGAGTTTGGTATGCATTTTCAATTTAAAGAAAGTATAGGTTTTTTATATAAATTTAATGATAAAATGGATGCTAGTTTAAAATATAATCACTATTCAAATGCAAACTTAAATAGTAAAAATTCTGGTATTGACTTTATTGGTTTACAGTTCAATTATAAATTCTAAAAATTTTTAATTTGGTGTTTTTTTATAAAGGCTTATAAATATCCCTAGTAAAATTATACTTGTAGATAATATTAAGGTAAATGTTAATTCTTCATTTAAGAAAATTACACTTAATAAAATAGCAAATATAGGGATTATAAGTTGTATTATACTAGCTGTAACTATTCTTATCTTTTTTATTATGATATACCATAAAACATAACCTATTGCAGAAGTAATACTTCCTGATAAAAAGGCTAAGAATAAACCCTCTTTGGTTATAAAAATATCATTTGTAAATAGATATAAAATAGCTAAAAAGGGTAAAGTTTTTATGAAATTAATAGTTGTATCTTCTAAAGGTTTAGTAGTAGCTTTCCCTAGTATTGAATAAAAAGCCCAAGATATACCTGAAATAATCATTAATATAGTATGTGTTATAGATAAAGAAAACTCTTCTTTTGGGTAAAGAAGATAAATAAGTCCTAGAAAAGCAATAATGAGTCCTAAAAAAACTTTCAAAGTAAGTTTTTCACTATTTTTTATAGCACTTAATATCATAGTTAATTGAACTATAGCAAATAAAATTAATGTTCCAACTCCTGCATCCATATTTAAATATGCATAAGAAAAAGTTGCAGCATATATAAAAAGCATAAAAGCATTTAGCCAATTATCTTTTAATTTTATGGTAATATTTTGTTTTTTTATAAATAGCATAATGAGAATTAAAGTTATGACAGCAAAAAATAATCTAAAAAAAGTAAAAGAGTATGCATCAATAGTATTATCTAATAAAGCTAGTCTACATAAAATAGAGTTTGCAGCTAAAAATATTAAAGTTAATACATTAAGTAAAATAAATTGCATAAGAATCTTTTTATTTAATAATAACATAATTTAATGTAAAAAAAATTGTAAGTATAGTTTAGATAAAATATCTATTAATTTAAAAAAATATAGAGGAAAAATTTAAATGAAATATGGTGAAAAAGAGATTGTAGAATTTGATATAAATAAAGAAGAACATTTTTGGCCAAATAAAAATAAAAAAAACTATATTATAGATATAGAGCTTCCAGAGTTTATGGCAAAATGTCCAAGAAGTGGATATCCTGATTTTGCAACTATTAAACTACAATATACGCCAAATGAAAAAGTTATTGAGTTAAAAGCATTAAAACTATATATTAATTCTTTTATGTTTAGAGAAGTGTCACATGAAAATTCAGCAAATGAAATTTTTGATACTTTATATGAAAAACTACAGCCAAGATGGATGAAAGTTATCGCAGACTTTAAACCAAGAGGTAATGTTCACACTGTTATTGAAATAGATAGTGATAAAATGTAAGGAATAATTCTTTGGAGAGATTAGTTACAACAGCACAGGCTGCACAAATACTTGGACTATCCCTTCAAGGTGTTCATTATAGAATTAGAAAAAATCAATTAAAATCAATTAAAAAAGCCGGTAAAACATATGTTTATATTAGTGAATATGTAGATGATAAAGCAGAAGCAAAAGTAGAACTAAAAGAGAGTACAAAAAGTACTTTTGAAGATGTAATAAATGTAAAAAATGAACAAATTGATATTTTAAAAAAATCAATAAAATGGATGAGAAAACAATACTCTTCTGAAATACATAGACTTGAAAAGAATCAAAAAAGAATAATTTCAGTATTTAATAGAGAAATAGAATTACTTCAAAGTGCATTTAATGAGATGCGTTCTATTTATAAACAACCACAAGTTGCCCAATCAATACATAAAGAAGAAGTTGTAAGTGGTGATATAGAAGTTGAAAAAGAAGAGCTAAAAGAAAAATTTATTTCTTTACAAGAGTTTACTTTGTATTTGAAAAAACATCATAAAAATGAAAAAGATATAAAACTTATTATTTTTAAAGCTATTCAAAAACAAGATTCAAGATTTATTTATAATAGAAAAGATAAAAAATTATTGATTTTAAATGAAGATTTCTCAGATTTGATTTGAAAAAAGTGCTAATAGCACTCTTCTCCAGATATCCAAACACACCAAAGATAGAGGTGCCTTGCTATGTTCCCATCCTGGGGCGTTATCTCTAAAAATGATTGTAAGGGTCTAAAGAAGAGCATAAAAAATACTTTTATATTCTTTATGCTCTTCTTTCAAGACTGAAATTATATCTTTAAAAAACTTAAAACTTGTGTAAAAATTTAAGTTATAAGGGTTATAATAGTTTTTAATTATTAAAGAAAGAAATATCTTGACCTATATTGTTTTATTTTTGTCAGCTTTTTTATCTGCTACTTTATTTCCTTTTGGAAGTGAGGCTTTATTAATTTATAATTTACAAGAGGGTTATAATGTTTATTTACTTCTTTTATTTGCAACTATGGGTAATACTTTAGGTTCTTTATTTAACTATATTATTGGTTTAAAAGGTGAAGAATATCTAGAGAATAAAGCTTATTTAAAAAAAGAAAAAATACTTAAATATAAAAAATACTTTGATAAATTTGGTGCTTACTGTCTTCTTTTTTCTTGGCTTCCTATTATAGGAGATCCTTTGACTTTTATTGCAGGAATATTAAAATATAATTTAAAAAAGTTTATTATTTTAGTTGTTATAGCAAAATTCTCAAGGTATGTATTTCTTGTTTTTGTAAGTTTTTATTTCTTAGATTAAAAGAGGCAAAATTGCCTCTTTTTTATTCACTAGGTTTTTCTTTTTTACTTATTTTAGATATAAGAATATAAAATAATGGAATAAATATAATTGCAATAAAAGTTGCAGCTAACATTCCACCTATTACTCCTGTTCCTAAAGAGTGTTTACTAGCAGCCCCTGCTCCACTACTTATTGCAAGTGGCATAACTCCTATTGTAAATGCTAAAGAAGTCATAATAATTGGTCTAAGCCTAATTTTTGCAGCTTCTAAAGCAGCATCAACTAAACTAAAACCTTCTTTTTGTTTTTGTAAAGCAAATTCAACAATTAAAATAGCATTCTTAGCTGCAAGACCAGCAAGAACTAATAAACCTATTTGGAAATAAATATTATTATCTAAACCTCTTAAGTTAGTAGCTATAATTGCTCCAAAAACTGCAAATGGTACAGCTAATACAACTGAAATTGGAAGTAACCATTTTTCATATAAAGCACAAAGAATTAAAAATAAGAATATGATACCAAAAATAAATGCTTGAGCAGAACTTCCACCAATTTGTTTTTCTTGATATGCAGTTCCTGTCCAACTAATTGTGTATCCTTCTGGTAGAACTTCATTTGCAACCTCTTCAATTGCATTTAAGGCATCCCCTGAACTATATCCAGGCGCTGGTTGCCCTGAGACTTTTGCTGCTTGGAAAAGATTAAATCTTTCTACAAGGTCAGCCCCTACAATTTTTTTATAAGAAATAAATGAATTTATTGGTAAAAGTTCACCTTTATTTGATCTCACATAAATATGTTGGAAATCATCAATATTATTTCTACTTTCACTATTGGCTTGTAAGTTTACTTTATATGTTCTTCCATAAAGTGAAAAATCATTTACATAATAACTTCCAAATGTAGCATTTATACTACTATAAATGTCATTTATATTTACACCTTTAGCTTTTACTTTTTCAACATCAATATCAATTTTATATTGAGGAATATTTGCAGATAATGCAGTTCTTGTTCCTACTAGTTCAGGTCTTGTTTTTGCTTTTTCTAATATTTGATTAACAATTTTTCCTAAATCCTCAATTGAACCACCTGTTCTATCTTGAACATACATATCAAATCCACCAGTAACACTCATACCCATAATTGGAGGTGGAATTACTGCAAAAGAGAATCCTTCACTTGTTCCCATTAATTGTTTACTAAATTTTCCTAAAAGTGCTTGGGCTTGTTGTTCTGGATTTGGTCTTTCACTCCAGTCTTTTAATTTAACAATAGTTGCAACTGAGTGAGTTCTTTGTGCAGAAGTAGTAAAGTCATATCCTCCAAGAGTAATGATATTTTTTACACTTGGTTCTTTTTCAATAATTGCATTTATTTCTTCTGATAATTCTAAAGTTTTTGATAATGAATATCCAGGGGGGTTAAATCCGAAAATAAATATTGTTCCTTGATCTTCATCAGGAATAAGTCCTGTTTTCATTGATTTGAACATATCCCATGAAATAAATACTAATCCACCATATAATAAAATAGAAATCAATGAGAATCTAATAGTTTTTTTAACTAAATATGAATATCCTTTTGTAGCATTGTCAAACATATTATTAAACCATTTGAAAAAACCTTTAGGTTCATGTTTTCTATTTTTTAATATTCTTACACAAAGTGAAGGTGTCAATGTTAAAGCAACAAATCCTGAAATAAAAACGGAAATTACAATTGTAATAGCAAACTGTTTATACATTTCTCCAGATAAGCCACCCATAAAGGCAACAGGAATAAATACTGCTCCAAGAACTAAAATAATAGCAATTAATGCTCCCGTAACTTCTTTCATTGCAATAAATGCAGCTTCTTTAGGAGTTTTACCCTCCTCCATATGTCTTTCAATATTTTCAATTACAATAATAGCATCATCAACAACAATACCAATTGCTAAAACAAGACCAAATAAAGTTAATAGGTTAATACTGAAACCTAAAGCATACATACCAGCAAAGGCACCTACAATTGATACAGGAACAGCAATAAATGGAATAATTGTTGCTCTCCAACTTTGTAAGAATAAGAATATAATTAAAATAACTAAAATTAAAGCTTCTGCAAAAGTTTTAACAACTTCTGTTATTGATGCTGTAATAAAATCTGTACTATCATAAGGAATACTATAAGTTACATCTTCTGGAAAGTTCTCACTTGCATCTTTTAAAGCTTTTTTAATTGCATCAGCTGTTTCTAAAGAGTTTGCCCCACTTTGTAAGAATATCCCAATTGGAATTGAAGGAGAATTGTTTAATCTTGTTTGAACACTATAATCACTAGCTCCAAGTTCAATAGTTGCAATATCTTTTAACCTTAAACTACTTCCATTCTCATTTGCTCTAATAATAATATCCCCAAACTGTTCGGGTCTTTCAAATCTATTAGGAGTTTGAATTGTATATGTATACATTTGTTTATTTGCAATTGGTTCTGCTGCAACTTTCCCCGCTGCATATTGTCTGTTTTGTTCTTGTACAGCATTTATTACATCAGTTGTAGCAAGTGAATACTTTGATAATTTTAATGGGTCAATCCAAATTCTAATAGAATAATCTTTTGCCCCAAAAATCATTGCATCTCCAACACCTTTTACCCTTTTTAATGATTCAACTAAGTTTAATAAAGCATAGTTTGATAAATATACTGAATCATATGTATTATTTGGTGATTGAAGCATAGCAAACATCAAAATACTAGGAGATCTTTCTCCTACAACAACCCCTTGTCTTTGAACTTGTTCAGGCATTTTTGATAAAGCAGCTTGAACTCTATTGTTTACATCAATTTTTGCTGAATCTGGATCAGTCCCTACTTCAAAGAATACATTAATTCTTAATCTTCCACTGTCTTCAGCAACAGAGTTCATATAAAGCATATCTTTTGCACCATTGATCTGCTCTTCTAAAGGTGCAGCAACAGTTTTAGCAATAGTATCCGCACTAGCTCCGGGGTATGAAGTACTAACAATTATTTGGGGAGGCAAAACTCTAGGATATTGTTCAATAGGAAGGTTGAACATTGAGATTAAACCTGTTAGAAATATTATGATTGATAAAACCCCAGCAAAAACTGGGTTTCTAATAAAAAATGCAGAAATCATAATTATTTCTCTTTATTTACTATTTGAACTTTTGTATCAGGTCTTAACTTTGCAAAGTTGCTAATAACTATTTGTTCATTTTCTTTAATACCATCTTTTATAACTATACCTTTTTTTACTAAAGCACCTGTAGTTACTGGTCTAACTCTTGCAATATTATTTTCGTCAACAACAAAAACTATATTTGCTTGAGCTGTTTTTAATACAGCATTTTCAGGAATAATAAAAACGTTTCCTAAAGATAGATTTAAAAGTTTTATTTCCGTATAGTTTCCAACAATTAGCTCTTTATTAGGGTTTTTGAATTTTGCTCTTAAAAGTAAAGTATCTGTATTTGAATCTATTGTTGGAGATATAAAATCTATCTTTCCATCTTCATAAGTTTTATTATTCACTTTTAACTTAATACTAATATTTTTATTTTTTATTTGAGGTAAAAAGCTATTCATATCATCTTTTGGTAAAGAAAATTCAGCATGAATAGGGTCAGTATTTGTAATTGTAACTAAGTGTGTGTTATTTGCATTTGTTCCTACTAAGTTTCCAATATCATGACTTTTTAAACCTACAATTCCATCAATTGGAGCAGTTACTCTTGTATATTTAACATTGATTTTTGCTTCATCTAAAGCTGCTTTTGAGCTTTCATATTGATATGTATATTCATCAAAAGCTTGTTGACTAATTGATTTTGATGCAACTAGTGATTTTGCTCTTACATAATCTTTTTTTGCTTTTGTAAAATTAGCTTTTTTCATATTTAGATTTGCTAAATACAAGTCAGGCTCAATTTTATATAAAAGAGAACCTTTTTTTACAAAATCACCTTCTTTAAAATATTTTTTTTCCAGTGTCCCTGAAACTCTTGCCATTACTTCTACTTGTTCATAAGCTTTTAAAATAGTTGGATAAGTTTTATTAGTAGTATTATTTTCTTTTACTACTTTAAAAGTTTGAACTGGTAAAGCTGGCGCTTCATTTGCCATTAAATTATTAAATCCTAATAATAGGAAAGATATTAAACCTAATGATTTCTTTATCATTTTATATACTCCTCTAATTTTTCACCGCTTTGATAAATAATATTTGCTTTTTTTATTTCTAAATCATTAATTGAAGTTTTTAATTGACTAATAGCCTCAAATTTTTCACTTAAACTTTCTAAATAAGCTACATTATCAATTAAGCCATTTTCGTATTTCGATTTGATTACTTCATAAGCACTTTGTGCCGCTTTTAGATTTGCTTTTGCAGATTTAATTTTTGCTTTAGCGATTCTGTAAGCTTTTTGTGCAAGTTGTAAATCTACATTTGCTTTATTTTTTTCATATTCATAATTTGATTTTGAAGCTAGATATTCTTTATATTTTGATTCATATTTATTTTTTGTCTCACCAAAAGAAAAAATATTCCATTGTAAATTTATAGATAAAATATTTTGATGATCAATTGCATTACTTTCGTAAGCTTTGTTATTAAAGTCTGAATCATAATATGAGTAAGTATTATCTAAAATAATTGTAGGTAAATAAGCACTTTTTTCAGCTTTTGAATTACTAAGTTTTGTTTGTAAGTCATACTCTAAAGCTTCAATATCGAATCTTCTTACATCTTCTGAAACTTTCGTTAGTTCTTCAATAGCTGAACCTGCTGTAATATTAACCTTAGAACCTGTAATATATTCTAATTTATGTAAAATAGTAATAATTTCTAATTCAATTTCTTGTAGGTTAACTTTTGCATTTTCTACTCTAGAAATAATTTTTTGAACTTCATCTTCAGTTGTTGTCCCTGCATTAAGAAATCTACTTAATCTTTTCATTTGAGAGTTAAGTTGTTCAATCTCTTTTAATTTTGCATCTTTTTGTGAAACTAATGATAAGTAATTAAAATAGTGATTAATTACTGTTAATGAAATATCATTCTTTAAAGCTTCCACAGATTTTTTTGTACTTTTTATAGTTGATTTATAGCTATCATAGATATCAAACTTTTTCCCACCATCATAAAGTTTATAATTTAAGCTTCCAGAAATATTTCCTGATTTTTTAGCTAAACTTGCTGTTTCTTTATCAGCTATACCATATTTACCAGATACATCAAAACTAGGTAGGTATCCACTTTTAACACTTTCATATTCTTTTTTTACTGAGTCAAGATTATATTCATATGAATTTACCAATTGATTTTTCAATGATAAATCTAATAATTCATTTAGGTTTTGACTCCATAAAAAAACAGGAATAGAAAAAATAATATATAACTTCTTCAAGTTCACTCCTTTATTTTAAGATAAGAATGTAACATAGAAGAACTTAAATGTATCTTACTAGAAAGATATATTCTTTTAATTTTATTTTTGATACAATACCCAAATGGATAAAAAATATATAAATGAATTCTTTAAAAGCATAGATACAATGGAGCAATATGAACTATTTAGTTTAACTTTACCTTTAACTTTAATTTACAAAAGTGCTTTTAATGCAACTGAGCAGTTGGCAAAAGAAAAATATGATTTACTTCATTCTGATATAGATGTTTTAGCTTCTTTATATTTTAATGGAAAAATTCTTTCTCCTACTGAACTATATTCAGCAATGATATTTTCTTCAGGTGGAATGACTAAAATATTAAAAAAACTTGAATGTTTAGGTTATATATCAAGGGTTTCAAATCCAAATGATAAAAGAAGTAATTTAGTTAAATTAGAACAAAGAGGTGAAGAGATTTTGTTAAATTGCTTAGAAGATATCATTGAAGATAGAGAACCTATGTTTGATGTTCTTTCACAGGAAGAAAGAGAAAACTTAAAAGTCATTTTAAAAAAAATAATGTTAAATTTAGAATAGATAAAATACCTTAAAAATATCAAAATATTTTACTTTTAAGCTTTATTATAATAAATTATATGTTTTATAATAAGGATCTTTTTAATGAATGTAATTTATAAATATTTTTTCTTTATAATTATTTTTTCCTCTACATTATTTGCTTCAAATAAAAACTATTTTACTAAAGAAGAATTAGCTTATATTGAAAAGAATCCTGTTATATCAGTTGCTATGCTAAATAATTTTCAACCTTTTTCTTATGGAAGTAATCTTAAACATAGAGGTTTTTCTTTAGAGGTTTTGAAAAGAATAGAAGATTTTAGTGGTTTAAAATTTTATATAAAAACTTCAAAATGGAAAGAGTCTTTAAATAGTTTTAAAAATAAAGATGTTGATATTATTGCAGATATTTCATATACAAAAAAAAGAGAAGAGTTTGCATCTTTTACAAAAGCTTATTATGAAATTCCTACTTTTATTTTTGGTTTAAAAACAGACAAAAATTATGAGAGTAATAAAAGTTTAAAAGGAAAAGTAGTTGCTGTTACAAAAGGTGTTTTTTATATTGATGAATTAAAGGAGAATGGAGTAAAAGTTCTTGAAGTAGAATCAAGCCTAAAAAAAGCCCAAGCTGTTGTAACAGGAAAAGCTGATTATTTTCTTGCTTCTTATACAACAGGACAAAAAGCTATAAGTGATAATACTTTTTATACTTTAAAAGTTATTGATGAGTATTCTTATATAAAGAAAGAAGATTTAAGATTTGGGATTCAAAAAGAGAATTTTTTATTAAAATCAATAATAGATAAATCTTTAAATAAAATTTCTATAGAAGAGTTTAATACTCTTGCTAAAAAATGGATAAATGATAGTTATTATAAAGGTGCAAAAATAAATTTTACTTCTGAAGAGTTAGAATTTATTAAAAAACATCCAATAATCACATATAGTGAAATCAACTGGAAACCTTTATCTATAATAGAAAATAATAAAATGAATGGTATTATGGGGGATTATTTAAATCTTGTGTCAGAACGGACAGGATTAGACTTTAAATATATCCCTTCTGATTCTTGGACAGAGGTTTTAGAACAGTTTAAAAATAAAAAAATTGATATAGTTCCAGGAGCTGGTTCTAGTTCTCAAGAAAAACGTTTAGGCTTAATCAGTAAAAGTTATGCAAAATATCCTTTTGCAATAGTAACATCTGATAAATATAGATATTTAGATAGTCTACTTGATATAGAAGATGGAGTTATTGCCGTTCCTAAATCCTATACTAGTTATAATTTTATTATAGAAAAATATCCTAATATTAAATTATTAACTACAAATGATATTCCAGAAGCACTTTTACTTGTAGAAGAAGGAAGAGCAGATGCTTTTGTAGGTCATATTGCAACTTCTTTGTATTATATTTCACAATTACATTTAAAGGATTTAAAAGTTTCTGGAACCACTTCTTTTAGTATGGAGCACCATTATCTAATACAAGAAAAATACCCTTTACTTTTATCTATTATAAATAAAGCTTTTGAGTCTATTTCAATAAAGGAGACAAAAGAGATAAACTCTAATTGGATTCAAACTACAGTTATAGAAGAAAAGTTAGATTATCAAATAGCTTTTTTAGTTATTTTTATTTTTATAATTATTATTGCAGTATTTATTTATAGACAAATTATTCTTAAAAATTATAATTTACATTTGAAAAACTCTTATAACGATATTCAAAATATTATGAACTCTACAATGGAAGCAATAATAATTACAGAAAATAGAAAATGTATAGATATAAATGATTCTGCAGTAAAACTATTTCAGTATGATTCAAAAGAAGAGATGATAGGACAAGATTTGCTAAACTTTATTTCAAAAGAGTCAAGAAAGTTAGTAAAAAATAAAATACTTTCCACTAGTAATGAACCATATGAACTAGAGATTTTAACTTCAAAGAATACTAAAATCAAAGCTTTAGGTAAAGGTACAAATCTAAAATTAACAGGAAAAAAAGTAAGAATATCTTCTTTAATTGATATTTCTGATATTAAAAATAAAGAGCAGCTTTTAACAGAACAATCAAAAATGGCAGCACTTGGTGAGATGATAGGACATATTGCCCATCAGTGGAGACAACCTTTAAGTGTAATCACTACTATTGCGACTAGCTGGGAAGTTTATGATGAGTTTGGTACTTTTAATAAAGATAAAGTTTTAGATGAATCAAAAGTAATTCTTTCTAATGCAAAATATTTATCCCAAACAATAGATGATTTTAGACTTTTTGCAAAAAAACAAGATAGTATTTTAGAATATAATATAAAAGACTTAATTGATAATTTAATTAGACTAGAGAATTCTTCTATTATAAATGAAAGAATAGAGTTAGTATTAGAAAATAAAATTGAGAAAAAAGTAAAAGGTAGTCAAAATGAAATGTTACAAGCTCTAATAAATATTGTAAATAACTCAATAGATGCTTTAAGAAAACAAGAAAATAAAATACTTTTTATAAAGGTGAAAAGCTTTAATGATAGGATTTTATTGGAGTTTAAAGATAATGCAGGTGGAATAGATGAAAAAATTATTAATAAAATCTTTGAACCTTATTTTACAACAAAACATCAATCAAAAGGTACAGGTTTAGGCTTATATATGGCATATAAAATCATAAAAAAAGTTCATGCTACAATAAAGGTAGAGAATGATACTTATATCTATAATGGAACAACTTATAAAGGTGCAAAGTTTACTATTTTAATATAATTTTATTACTTGTTTAAATTTATTAAGATAAAATTTATTTATTTGTAATAGGAATTGCTAATTGAAATCACTAAAAATATTATTTCTTCTTTTTTTAACACTTCATTTAAATGCAGAAGATAAAAAGAAATTAATATATCTGAACCCAGATGCTTCTATACCTTTTTGGCAAATAATGACAAAAGGTGTTGATTTCTCAGCAAAAAAATTAGGTTATAAGTTAGAAATCTTTTCTGCATATAATAGTTCAAAAAAAGAGTTAGAAAATTTAGTGAAAGCTATTAAGGAGAAACCTCTAGGTTTAATAATCTCCCCTACAAATTCTTTTCAATGTGTAACTCTTTTAAGACTTGCAAAAAAAGCTAATATTCCAGTGATTATTTCAGATATTGGAACAAACTCAGGAGAATATGTTTCTTTTATCTCTTCCGATAATAAAAAAGGTGCCTATAAAATAGGACAGGTTCTTACAAGAATAATGAATGAAAAAGGATTAGTAGATTCAAGTGTTGGTATTATTTCAATTCCTCAAAAAAGGACTAATGGGAAGTTAAGAACAGCAGGTTTTTTGAAGGCATTAAAGGAAAATAAAATAAAAACAGCTGATATTAGACAGCAAATAGACTTTTCTTTAGAAGAAACATATACATATTCAAAAGAACTTATTAAAGATAATCCTAATATGAAAGCTTTATGGTTACAAGGCTCAGATAAATATAAAGGAGCTTTGAAAGCTATAAAAGAATCAGAAAAAGAGATACTTTTATTAACTTTTGATGCAGAACCAGAATTTTTAGATTTAATTCCTCAGGACATTCTTGTTGGGGCTGCTATGCAACAACCTTTCTTGATGGGAGAAAAGGCTGTAGAAACTTTAGATAAATATTTAAAAGGAAAAAAAGTAGAAAAAAATATACAATTACCTATTTTAGCTATTTCAAAAGAGAATATTAAAAAAGAACTTCCTTTAATAAAGAGAAATGTATTAGGATTAACAGTTGAAAAATAGAAATTCAATATATATAATCTTATTTCTTACTATTGTTTCTACTGTAATATTAGTAACAGGAGCTTATTCTACATATAGATATATTTCTGCTAAGAATGAGATGATTGAAGAAGTAAAATATAAGTCTGATTCAACTTTAGCAAAATTAAATAGAAATATTAAAAATTTTATACTTTCCTATTCAATTCATGAGTACAATCATCTAATCTCAAATGAAATTAATAATCCAAATGTTATAGCAATAATTGTTAATGATTATAAAATGGCTGAAATAATAGGTGAATCAAACTTTTTTAGTGGAAAAATCAAAGTAGATAGTGAACTAATTGTAGACTATGATAATGAAAATTTGATACATAAGGAACTTTTAAAAAATAGTTATTATACAAGTAGAGTTGATGTTATAAGTGATAGTGAAGGTGTAATAGGCAGTATTACTATGTATAATTCTGATAAAGAAGTGGAAAAAAGATTAAAAGAGATTATAATTGAGAATATAAAAAATGCAATTGTTGTTTCAACTTTTTTGACAATTTTCTTATTTATGGCAATTAGAATCTTTTTATTAAAATATATATTTAGAATAGTTAGAAGCTTGGAAAAAAGAGATAAAGAAGGGATACCAATTTCTTTACTAAAAGTTAGTGGTCCTAGTGAAATTGCTGCATTAAGTTTAACTATAAATAAAATGATAGTAGGAATAAGAAAGTCAAATACTCAATTAAATGACTTAAAAGAAAGATTACTTTTAGCTTGGGATGGTGTTAATGATGGGATCTGGGATTGGCACATAAAAAATGATAAAGCTTATTTTTCAAAAAATTGGAAAGAAATTCTTGGATATAAAGAAGATGAGTTAGAAGATATACCAGAATCTTTTTTTAATCTTTTACATGATGATGATAAAATTCTTGTACAAAATCATTTAGAAAGGCACTTTAAAGACCCAGAAAAAAATATCTATGCATTAGAGGTTAGGATGCGTTGCAAAGATGGTTCTTATAAATGGATTCTAACAAGAGGAAAAGCAAACTTTGATGAACACCATAATCCAATTAGAATGGTTGGTTCTCATACTGATATTACTGCAAGAAAAGAGTTTGAAAAAATTTTACATGATCAGAAAGAAGAGTTTGAAACAATTTTTCATTATGCAAAAGATGGATTAGCTATTTTAGATTTAGAAACAAACTTTTTAGAGTTTAATGAATCCTATTTAAAAATGACAGGTTATTCTAAAGAAGAGCTATTAAAAAAATCATGTATAGAATTAATTATAAATGAAGAAAAACATAATGCAAAAAAAGCTTTGGAAGAAGTTCTTGAAAAAGGTTTTATTTATGATTTTGAAAAGCCTTGTGTATCAAAAGATGGAAAAATAGTTATAACTAATATGTCAATTGCATTATTGCCTGATAGAAATAGATTAGTAATAAGTGCAAAGGATGTCACAGATAGGAAGCTTCTTGAATCTCAAGCTAAGCTTGCTTCAATGGGAGAAATGATAGGTAATATTGCTCATCAATGGAGACAACCTTTAAGTGCAATTTCTACTGT
Source organism: Halarcobacter mediterraneus (assembly GCF_004116625.1). Taxonomy (NCBI): domain Bacteria; kingdom Pseudomonadati; phylum Campylobacterota; class Epsilonproteobacteria; order Campylobacterales; family Arcobacteraceae; genus Halarcobacter; species Halarcobacter mediterraneus. The sequence goes on along the minus strand of NZ_NXIE01000003.1, from coordinate 348,685 downwards.
TGCAAGTGGAATTAAAGTTAAAAATGAGTTTGGTATGTTAGATAATACAGATGAGATTATTAATGATATGGATATAATTATTGCTCAAACTCAATATTTATCAAAAACAATTGATGACTTTAGAAACTTTATTAAAGAAGGTGATAAAAAACATAATATATTAATTTCAACAATTTTAGATAAAGTTTTTTCTATCGTAAACTCTACAATTACAAACAATAATATCACAGTGATTTTAGATACTAAAGAAGATTTTTATATTGATGCTTATGAAAATGAACTTATTCAAGCACTTATTAATATATTAAATAATGCAAAAGATGTATTAAAAGATAAAAAAGAAGAAGATAGGTTAATTTTTGTGTACACTAAAAAGCTTGATGATAAAAATATATTAAGTATAAAAGATAGTGGTGATGGTATTGATGAAAAATATTTTGATAAGATATTTGAACCATATTTTACTACCAAACATAAAAGTATAGGTACAGGAATAGGTCTATCAATGGTTTATCAGATTTTAACAGAACATCACAATGCAAGTATAGCAGCCTTTAATGAAAGTTTTATATATAAAGATAAACAGTATAAAGGTGCTAGATTTGATATAGTTTTTAAAAAATAATTAGTCGTTAAAATATTTATATATATCTTTGTTCTTTGAATAGATTTTATAATTTATTTTTTGGTAAATAAATTCTAGATAATTTGCTTGTAACCATAATCTAAAAGAACCACTTTCTTCTAACCTTTCTTCTTCTTTTAATGTTTTATTTAAATAATCCTCAGCAACTTTGTCTTTAACTCCATAAATAGGGTCACCTAATATTGTATGCCCTATTGAGTGTAAATGAATTCTAATTTGATGTTGTCTTCCTGTAATAGGATTTACCTCTACTAAAGTTATATCTTTTTTTTCATTGTACCTTAGTGGTCTAATTTTTGTTATTGATTCTTTCCCCTCTTCTTTTGAGCATGTTGTCATTCTAACACCTATTGCTTTTCCTTCTTTTTTTAAGTTTTTGTCAATAATAATTTCTTTTTTTAAGTTACCTTTTACAATTGCTATATATGACTTTTTATACTCTTTTTTTTCAAACATTGTTGCTAAAGCATTGGTTGTTTTATTATTTTTCCCTACTAAAACTAAACCTGATGTTTCTGCATCTATTCTATGTGCTTGATTTGCTTTTTCTCCAAAATGAAAACGAATTTCATCTAAAAGTGAATATTTTGTATCTTTAGATATTGGATGAATCATTAAGCCAGAGGGTTTATCAAAGATAGCAAAATCTTTAAATGTAACAAGAGGTTTTAGACCTCTTGAGTAGCCCTCAAAAACAGCCATATATATGTAATCTTCTTCTATTATTTGTGAAATCTTGTAAGGTATTTTATTACTATTAAATACCCTACTCTTACTTAGCATACGACTCGATATTTTGGGCTTTAGAGTTAGGTCTTGCAATAATGCAATTTGAATCTTTTTCCCTTTTGTTACTGGAAATTTCTTTAAAATAAATGGCAAAAATTATTCCTAAAATTTTAGTTAAAATTTAGACAAATTTTAATGATATCTTTTGCCTAAATTGGATACGATATCATACATAAATTAAGAGAAAAATTTAATAAATTTATAAATATAGATAATAGGGGATTTTTAGATGGTTGAAAGGTATGCAAGAGAAGAAATGAGCAGACATTGGACTCAACATGCTAGATACGCAGCATGGCTTGAGGTTGAAAAAGCAGCAGTTAAAGCTTGGAATAAAATAGGGCTTATCCCTGATGATGATTGTAAAAAAATTGTAGAAAATGCAAGTTTTTCAGTAGAAAGAATAGAAGAAATAGAAGCAGTTACTAAGCATGATTTAATTGCATTTAACACAAGTGTATCAGAATCACTTGGGGAAGAATCAAGATGGTTCCATTATGGAATGACTTCTTCAGATGCTGTTGATACAGGTGTTGCAATACAAATGAGAGATTCTTTAAAAATTGTTATTGAAGATGTAAAAATGTTAATGGAATCTATTAAAAAAAGAGCTCAAGAACATAAATTTACACTAATGGTAGGAAGAAGTCATGGGATTCATGGTGAACCTATCACTTTTGGTTTAACTTTAGCAGTTTGGTATGATGAAGTTGCAAGACATCTTAAAAATCTTGAAGAGACTATGGAAGTAATCTCTGTAGGTCAAATCTCTGGAGCAATGGGGAATTTTGCCCATGCACCCCTTGAACTTGAAGAATTAGCAATGGCTGAATTAGGATTAAAACCTGAACCTTGTTCAAATCAAGTAGTTCATAGAGATAGATATGCAAGATTAGCAACAGCTTTAGCCTTATTAGCTTCTTCTATTGAAAAATTTGCAGTACAAGTAAGACATTTACAAAGAACCGAAGTTTATGAAGCAGAAGAGTATTTTGCGAAAGGTCAAAAAGGTTCTTCGGCAATGCCACATAAAAGAAATCCTATTTTAACTGAAAACATAACTGGACTTGCACGAACAATAAGAGCATATGCTGCTCCTGCTATGGAAAATGTCGCTTTATGGCATGAAAGAGATATTTCTCACTCATCAAATGAAAGATTTTGGTTACCTGATGCTTTTATTACAACTGATTTTATGCTTCATAGAATGAATAATGTAATTGCAAACTTAACTGTAATGCCAGAAAATATGATGAAAAATCTTAATTTAACTGGTGGCTTAGTATTTTCTCAAAGAGTATTATTAGAGCTTCCAAAAGCAGGTGTTAGTAGAGAAGATGCTTACAAAATTGTTCAAAGAAATGCAATGAAAGTTTGGGAAGAAATCCAACAAGGTAAACCAACTATAAATGAAGAAGGTGAATCATTATACTTAGGACACTTATTAGCTGATGAAGAATTAAGAGCTAAATTAAGTGAAGAACAAATAAGAGAATGTTTTAACTATGATTATTACACTAAAAACGTAGACGCAATTTTTGATAGAGTATTTAAAAAATAAAACAATATTTAACTAATATAAGGCATTAATATGGCAATAATGATTCAAAAAAGAAATGGAAGAAAAGAAGTTTTAGATATTACTAAAATCCAAAAAATGACAATTGAAGCCACAGAAGGTTTAGATGGAGTATCTCAAAGTGAATTAGAACTTGATGCTCAAATTAAGTTTGTAGATGGAATGGGTTCTGCAGATATTCAGGATGCATTAATTAAAACTGCAGTTGAAAAAATTGATATTGATGTTCCAAATTGGACATTTACAGCAGCTAGATTATTTTTATTTGACCTTTATCATAGAGTTGGAAAATCAACTCATGGAATAAAAGGTGAACCATATTGTCATTTATCAGAGTATCTAAAATATGGAAAAGAAGCAGGGAGACTAATTCCTAGTTTAGGTGAGGGCTATGATTTAGAAGATTTAAATAATTATATTGATCCAAGTAGAGACTTACTATTTAATTATTTAGGGATTAAAACTTTATATGATAGATATTTGATAAAAAATAGAGATGGAAATCCAATAGAACTTCCACAGCAAATGTTTATGGCAATTGCTATGTTCTTAGCTCAGAATGAAGAAAATAAACAAGAAAGAGCAAAAGAGTTCTATGATGTAGTATCTAAATTTGAAGTGATGCTTGCAACTCCAACCTTATCAAATGCAAGAACAAATAGACATCAACTTTCTTCTTGTTATATTGGTTCAAGTCCAGATAATATAGAAGGTATTTTTGATGGTTACAAAGAAATGGCACTACTTTCTAAATATGGTGGTGGTATTGGTTGGGACTGGAACCAAATTAGAGCTTTAGGTGGTGTAATTGATGACCATAAAAGTGCAGCTGGAGGGGTAATTCCTTTCTTAAAAATTACAAATGATATTGCAATTGCTGTTGATCAATTAGGTACAAGAAAAGGTGCAATTGCAGTTTATGTAGAACCATGGCATATGGATATCAAAGATTTCATTGATTTAAAGAAGAACTCGGGTGAAGAAAGAAGAAGAACTCATGATTTATTCCCTGCTTTATGGATTTCTGATTTATTTATGGAAAGAATTCTTGAAGATTCTCATTGGACTTTATTTGATCCATATGAAGTAAAAGACTTATCTGAACTTAATGGGGAAGAATTCAAAAAAAGATATGTAGAGTATGAGCAAGATGAATCTATTACTAAAGATAGAATTAAAGCGAAAGATTTATGGAAAAAAGTTTTAACTTCATATTTTGAATCAGGTTCTCCTTTCCTTTGTTTTAAAGATAATGCAAATAGAGCTAATCCTAATCCACATGTGGGTCACATTAGATCTTCAAATCTTTGTACAGAAATTTTCCAAAATACAAATCCTAATCATTATAAAATAAAATTAGAATTTGAAGATGGTTCAATTGAGACTTATGAAGAACAAGAATTAGTAGAGGTTGATGGTGGACAAAAGAAAAAAGCTAATAAAGTAACTGCTTTAGATTCAATAAATGGTAAAAAAGTATTTATTGTTGAAAAAGAAAAAACAGATGGAGATACAGCTGTTTGTAACTTGGCTTCTATTAACCTTGGAAGAGTAAATACAAAAGAACATATTGAAAGAGTAGTTCCAACAGCAATTAGAATGCTTGATAATGTAATTGATTTAAATTTTTACCCTTTAAGAAAAGTAAAAGCTACAAATCTTAAATCAAGAAGTATTGGTTTAGGAGTAATGGGTGAATCTCAAATGCTTGCAGAAAATAAAGTAGTTTGGGGAAGTAAAGACCATCTTAAGAAAATAGATTCTATAATGGAATCTATTTCATATAATGCAATTAAATCTTCTTCTGAACTTGCTGTAGAGAAGGGTGTTTATCCTACTTATGAAGGTTCAAACTGGTCAAAAGGTATTATGCCTCATGATCATGCTCCTCAAGCTGTAAATGCTCTTGTAGACAAAGATTTATTTGATGCAGGATATGATTGGGACTCATTAAGAGAACAAGTTAAATCAAATGGTATGAGAAATGGTTACTTAATGGCTATTGCACCTACATCATCAATTTCTATTTTAGTAGGTACTACGCAAGCTATTGAACCAGTTTACAAAAGAAAATGGTATGAAGAAAATTTATCAGGACTAATTCCTGTTGTTGTACCAAATCTTAGTCCTGAAACTTGGCAGTTTTATACTCCAGCTTATGAAATAGATCAAATAGATATTATTAAAGCTGCTTCAGTTAGACAAAAATGGATAGATCAAGGGCAAAGTACAAATATTTTTATGAGTTTAGAAAAAGCAAGTGGTAGATATTTACATGAGATTTATACTACAGCTTGGAAATTGGGTCTTAAGTCTACTTATTATTTAAGATCACAATCTCCAGAAGCTTCAAATGATGTTGAAGACAGAAGTATGGAGTGTGCAGGTTGTCAATAAGATAAACTGCCATTTTTTTCATACAAATGTTTTGTAGAAAAAATAATATATGAAAAAAAACAAGGAATATTAAGTGGGAAGAAAAACAATATATAACCCAGACTCTAGAGAAACTTTTAATGAAAGAAGAATCTTTGGAGGTAATCCAGATGGAATGATTAACTTTACTAAAGTTAAATATCAATGGGCATTAAACCTTTGGGATATGATGGAAGCTAATACTTGGTTTCCAAGGGAAGTTCAAATGACAGGTGATGCTAAAGACTATAAATATTTAACTGTAGCAGAGAAAAGAATGTATGATTTAGTTCTTTCTCAATTAATCTTTATGGATTCTTTACAAACAAATAATTTGATGGATAATATCAATCCGTATATTACAGTACCTGAGATTAATGCGTGTTTGTCAAGACAATCATATGAAGAAGCAAATCACTCAAAGTCATATGCTGTAATGGTAGAATCGATTTCTGATAATACAGATGAAATATATGATATGTGGAAAACAGATGCAAAACTTAAAGAAAAGAATAATTATATTGCCGAAGTTTATCATAACTTAGCAGGGGATATTACTGATGAAAAAATTGTATTAGCAATGTTTGCTAATCAAATTTTAGAAGGTTTATATTTTTATGCAGGTTTTGCTGCTATTTACGCCCTTGGAAAATCTGGGAAAATGCTAGGTTCTTCTCAAATGATTAGATTTATTCAAAGAGATGAAGTAACTCACTTACTTTTATTCCAAAATATGATTAATTCTACAAGAAAAGAAAGACCTGATTTATTTACTCCTGAGTTAGAAGAAAAAGTGAGAAATATGTTTAAAAAAGCTGTAGAACTTGAAGCTTCATGGGGTGCATATATCACTCAAGGACAGATTTTAGGGTTTACAGATGCAATTATTACTCAATATATTCAATATCTAGCAGATAGAAGACTTGAAGCAGTTGGTTATACGCCAATGTATAATGTAAAACATCCAATCCCTTGGGTTGATGGGTATGCTTCATTTAATGATCAAAGAACAAATTTTTTTGAGGGTAATGTTGTAAACTATTCAAAAGGTTCTATCGACTTCGACGATTTTTAGAATTTTTTCTAAAAAATTATTCTTATAAGAGGATATTATTTACTAAAAAAAGTATCCTCTTTTGTAATCCAAATGAAATCAATCCTTTATAAAATAATCTTACTAAATATAAAGAAGGATAAGAAATGATTTCAAAATATGAAAGTGGAATACTTTTTTTTAGTTTATCAATTGTATATTATAGTTCAGCAGTAATCACTTATTTAGCAATTTATAATTATTAGCTACTATATCCTTTATTCTTTGTGGTTTTGCAAAGTAAAAACCTTGAAATAGCTTACACCCTAAATCTTTTAGGAATTCATAGTGTTCTTTTGTTTCTACACCTTCAGCTATAACTTGTAAATCTAAAGCTTCAGCAAGAAGAATCACACTTTTTATTATGGCTATATCACTTTTATCTTCTAAAATATTTTTTATAAAACTTTTATCTATTTTAACTTGGTCTAAAGGCAGTTTTTTAAGATATTGTAAAGAAGAGTAACCAGTTCCAAAATCATCAAGGGAGATTTGAATACCAAGATCTTTAAGTGCTTTCATTTTATCTCTTGTAGTATCTAAATCTTTTACAAGAAGAGATTCTGTGAGTTCAAGTTTTAAACTATTCTTTTTGATTTTATAGATGTTTAAATAGTTTTGCATTTCTTTTACAAAATTTTCTTCTAAGAATTGTTTTGCACTTATATTAATTGCTAATACCCAATCTTTCGTATAATCATTTTTTTGCCATTGTTTTAGTTGTATACAAGCTGTATTTATTACCCAAGATGTAATAGGTAAAATTAATGTTGTTTTTTCAGCAATAGGAATAAAATCATCAGGGGAAATACGACCTCTTGTTGGATGATTCCATCTAATTAAAGCTTCTGCTCCAAATATTTTATTATCTTCTGTATATTGTAGTTGATAGTATAATTCAAATTCTTTATATTCTATTGCTTTATGAAGTTGTGAATAAGTATCTAAATGAGCTTGTGCGATATTATTTGCTTGTCTATCAAAGAAAGCAAAACTTTGTTCATTTTTCTTTGCAAGATGTAAAGCTGTATCTGCTTGTTTAAATAATTCATTGGCATTAAGGAGGTCTTCATCATATAAAGCTATTCCTACATAAGGGATATTATTTATGACTTTATCTTCAAAAACTATTGATTCAGAGAGCTTAGAAACTAAAAATTCTGCTAATATTTTTGCTTCAATAGAAGCAGCACTTTTACTTTTTTCTATACTTGAAAACCAAATAACAAATTCATCTGCGCCTATTCTAGATATTAAATCAGAATCTTCAAAACTTTCTTTAAGTTTTTTTGTAATAATTTGTAAGATTAAGTCCCCAACATTGTGTCCATATGCTTCATTTATAATTTTAAAGTCTTTAAAATCTAAACAAAGTAATATTCCCCAATCTTCTTGTTTTTTTTCATCAATATGTTTTTGGATTTTACTAATTAATAAATCTTTATTTGCCAGACCTGTTAATGAATCATATTGTTGTAAATATTTTATTTTTGCTTCACTCTCTTTTTGAACAGTTAAGTCTATAAATGAAGCAACATAATAGATTAATTTAGAGTTATCATCTAATACAGCTTGAATAGTTAAGTGTTCAGGGAAGATAGTTCCATTCTTTCGTTTATTATAGATTTCTCCACTCCAGTAATGGAACTTGTTTAAAGTATTATGCATTTTTTCATAAAAGAATTTATCTTGATAAGAGGACTTTAATAAAGCAGGTGATTTTCCTATAGCTTCTTCTTTTTTGTATCCAGTAATTTTAGTAAAAGCTTTATTTACTTGTAGAATATTTTTATTCTCATCAGTAATCATCATACCACTAGTTATTTCAAAAGCAGCAGCTGCTATTTTTTCTGTTTCTTGAGCTTTTTCAACTCTTTGCAACATATAATTAACTTCATCATAAAGTTTTCCAAACTCATTATCTTCTTTTGTATAAATTCTATGTTTTAAGGAATCAAAAAGTTCTATGGTATTTAAAAAAGATACTAACTTTAAAATGGGTTTAGTAAATTTTTTTGCAAAGAAATTTGCTAATGAAAATGAAAATAATAGTAAGATGATGGAAGAAGAGATTAACATAAAAAAATCTCTTCTTATAATATCCCAAATAGTAACCACTTGGAAATTTAATTGGACATACCCTAAGTGGTTATCTTCGTAAATTGCATCGACAAACAAAGATAAAAGATTTTTATTTATTGTCATTTTTCTTTTATTGTCTTTTTCTAAAGGTTTTATTTCTCTATGCTTATTATTTTTACTATATTGAAATATAGGCTCTTTTGAAAGTTTATATAAAACCATAGAATCTAAATTATGAAAGTGTTTTAATTTGCTTGTGATATCTGCGGCACTTGATATATCTTTTAGAAGAATTAATTTTGCAATATCTTGACCTAAAATATTACCTACAGTTTTTGATAGGTTTACAGCATTGTCATATTGAGATTTTAAATTCCAATATACAAAAGAGCTATAACCGAATATTCCTGTAAGTAAAGTAACAAGTAATATAATTAAGGTTAGCCTAGTTTTAATAGACCCTTTGTACTCTTTTTTTGTCATTAGTTTAATTTTGAAGGGTTTGTTATAGGCACTTGAGTATCATTTCCCCATTCTACCCAAGAACCATCATAAACTGAAGCTTTATAACCTAATTCCTGAAGAACTATGTAGTTTAATGCTGCTTCTGCTCCTCCGTCACAATATAGAATTATCTCTTTATCCTTTGGTATATTTTTATATACTTTTTTTAACTCATCAAGATTTTTTATTTTATTTCCTGTATTAGTTACTTGATAATTTTGAGTACAAGCATAGTTTTTTGCTGTAGGTATATGTCCAAATCTAGTAGCTGTAGACTCTTTTCCTAAGTAGTGTGATTCTTTTCTTCCATCTATGATAGTTTTTTTACCAATTGAAAGTAGGGTACTTAGTTTTGTTTGTATTTTTGTATTATCAACTTTTGGAACAAAATTAGTTTTATTTGGAAGAAAATCATCTTTTGAAATAGGAAGAGTCCCTTCTTCCCAGTTTTTATACCCCACATTTAAAATACCAACATTTTTATGTCCTAATATTTCTAATATCCAATAAAGCCTAGCTGACCAGATAAAGCTTCCATCATCATAGGCAACTACTAAAGAATCATTTTTTATTCCTGCATTACTAAATAGGTTTTGAAGCTTTTCAATATCTGGCATAAAAAGTTTTTCATCAAAGAGGTTTTTTAATGCAGGAATATTCACTGCTTTTAAAAGGTGACCTTTTTTATATGCCTCTTTATCTCTTAAATCTAATAGCACCAAATTAGGATTATCGATATTCTTTTTTATCCATGTAGTTTTTACTATAGATGGCATGTTTTTATTTAAGTTAGTGTACTGAGCAAAAATATTAACTACTAATAAAAGTATTATAATTAATGACCTATTAAGCATAGGAGTCCTTCATATTACAAAATATTTACTTTTATTATTTTACAATAAGAAATATTAATATAAATTTATTTTCTTATTACAATTCAAATTTATATCCTATTCCTTTTATATTTATAATAGAGTCCTTTCCTAATACTTTACGTAAATTTTTTATATATGTTCTAATTGTTGTATCAGTTGGAAGCTCATCATATAACCAGTTGTTTAAAGTAAGCTCTTCAATTGAAACTGCTTTATTTGAGTGTTTTAACAAGTATTCAAAAACTTTTGACTCTGTTTTTGAGAGTTGAAATTTATTATTATTTACTATGAGTGATTTTGAAGAAAAATTATAGGATATCGATTCATTTATTTTTTCTACTTCTTTTGATTCTATTTTTCTTAGTCTTTTTATATTTTCAATTCTAAGTTTTAATTCACTTAAGTGAAAAGGTTTTTTAATATAATCATCTGCTCCTACATTAAACCCTTTTTCCATATCTTTTGTAGTATGCAGTGAAGTTATAAAAATAGTTGGAATATCCATAGCATTAGCTTTTAAATTTTCTAACAAATCAAAACCATTTAGAGAAGGGACATTTACATCTAAAATAAGTAAATCAAAATGATTCTCAAAAATTAATTCATAGGCTTCTTGTCCATCATAAGTTGTTACAACATCATATGTTAGTTCCTCTAAAAACTCTTCTATAATCTCATGTAACAAAGTATCGTCTTCAAGTAATAATATTTTCATTTGTTAAACTCCAAGTTTAAGTATATAAACTACACGTGTAAGTTATGTGGAAAATGTTATAATTAATTTTCATAAGGAGTATATCATAGATTTAACAAGAAATGAAAAAGTAACTTTTATTAGGTTTTTATCTTTATATTTAGGTTCATCTTTTATTTTATTAGTTCTTTTATCCTTGTTATATTATCAAAATGAAAAAACTCTACATCTTGATTTAGAAAAGACAAAAATGGAGAATATCTCTTCTCAACTCTCTTCAAAAATTATATTTGCACATATGATGGATGGAAAACTAGAAATAGAAAATTATTTAAAAATGCCTCAATATAAGATAGCTTTTTATGATAAAAATAAACAGAAGATATTAGGGGATTTTAATGGAGATGTAAAGTTAGAGAAAGGTTTCTATCAAAATGATAATAAATATATCTTAGTTGATAATTCTACTTTTGGACATTTAGGCATCTTCTATACAGTGATTAAAAATAAACAAGTATTTAAACTTATTGAAGATATTAAGAAAAGAGTTTTACTAATCTTTTTAATGATTTATTCTTTAATTTCTTTTATTGCTTACTTCTTAGCAAAGCTATTTATTAAACCAATACAAAATGAAAGGGAAAAGTTAAATAACTTTATAAAAGATACAACCCATGAATTAAATACTCCTATAAGTGCTATTTTGATGTCTTCAGAAAGTGATAATCTTACAAAGAAACAACTTGAAAGAGTAAAACTAGCAGTTCATAGAATCTCAGAAATCTATAGTGATTTAACATATGTTTTTTTAGAAGAGAAAGATGAAAATAGAGTATTGCATGAACTTGAACTAAAAGCTTTAATAGAAGAGCAACTTAAATACTTTGAAGTAATAGCTTTAAAAAGAAAGATAACTATTCACACGGAACTTGAAGAATTTAACTACAAAATAGATAAAAATGATTTTATAAGACTTTTTAACAATATACTTTCAAATGCCATTAAATACAATAAAAAAGAGGGTGAAGTATTTATTACTTTAAAAGGTTCTACTCTTAGTATAAAAGATACAGGTATTGGTATTGAAAACAAAAAAATAGATGATATTTTCAGTAGATATTACAGAGCTACAAAAGAGCAGGGTGGTTTTGGAATAGGATTAAATATCGTTCAAAATATTTGTAAAACTTATAATATAATATTTAATGTAGATTCACAGATTAAAGTAGGTACTACTTTTACTTTCACTTTCTAATTTCCACACATCTTCCATAAATAAAAACTAAACTTCTTGAAATAAAACTCAAGGAGACAAAATGAAACTATTGAAAATATTTTCAATGATAGCACTTTTAATAGGTGTATTAAATGCAGACCCAATTGATTTAAGTGGTAGCAAAGATGGATATGAGGTGACTTTAAAGTCTGAGAAGTCATTAGTAGTTGGAGATAACTATTTTTATGTAACACTTGCAAAAGATGGAAAGTCTGTAACTAATGCAAAAGTAAAAGCAAAATTTTTCATGCCTGAAATGCCTGGAATGCCATATATGGAATATGTAGGAAAAGCAAAGTTAGTTGATGGTAAATATAAAATGTTAATCAACTTAACAATGAGTGGTACTTGGCAATATCATCTGATGTTTAAAACTGCTGATGGAAAAGTACATAAGCTTAGATCTAGTGTGAATTTATAATGTTAAAGCAATCTCTTACTATCGTTCTTTTAGTAAGTTCTATTTATGCAAAGGAAGTAGGGCAAGTAGTAAAGGAAGCTATTAATAAAAATAGTTCTTTACAAGCTTTAAATCAATCAATTCTTTTGACAAAAGAGCAAATAAATTTAGCTTCAAAGTGGCAAAATCCAGTTTTAAATTTTGGGGCAAATGATATTCAATTTGATAATGTTTCAAAAAGAGATTTAGAACCTATGCAAGCTCAGTTTATTGGTCTTAATCAAGTTATACCAATAGGAGATAAAAAAGAGTTAGAAAAAGAGATTGCAAAAGATGACTATGAACTTTCAAAACTAGTCTTAGCTGATAAAAAACTACAATTAGAATCAAAAATATATGAGTATATCTATAGTATAAAGCTAGTTGAACAAAAAGTCTCTCTTTATTCACAACTAAAACAAAATGTTTTAAACCTACAAAAACTTTTAGAAGAGTTCTATAAATACAATAAAGCAAGTCAGATTGATATATTAAAGGTGCAAACTTTATATGATGAACTTGATATAAATGAAGAAAGACTAAAAAACAATCTTAAAATTTACAAACTCCAATTAGAGCAATTAACATATACAAAGTTTAAAGATATAGATATAAGTACTAAGTTAGAAAAAATTACTTTTACAACTAGTATAGAGACACATCCTAAGATTTTACAGATTAAAAAAAATATTGAAAAATTTAATACTACATCAGAGTTTGAAAAGCAAAAGAAAAACTCTGATATAAATTTAGCAGTTAAATATTTTCAAAGAGATAATAAATATGAAGACTACATAAATATAAGTGTAGCAATTCCACTTTCTGTTTATGGAAGTGAAGACATAAAATCAAGAAAAGCAAAGCATAAAGCAAATGAATACAAAAATATTTTAGAAGACTCAAAACTAAAATTTACAAATCAAATTAAAATTTTACAAAACAATATAAATAATGCTTTTTATTCATATAGAAAATTAAATGAAAACATTATTCCAAAATACAATCAAATTCAAAAAACACTTGAAAGCTATAACAGATTTTCATCATTAAAAAAAATTGACTCCAAGGAATTGATAAAAAACCTAAATGAATTAATCAAGTATAAACTAAAAGCAATTGATGAAAAACAAAAATATTTTACAAATTTAGCAAATTCTATTTACTACACAAAGGTTGATAAATGAAAAAGTACTTACTAGTCCTATTTTTAGGCGCCTGCATATTAAATGCTGAAATTCTTGAAGTAAAGCAGTTATTCAATAGAAAGCTTGTCAAAGTACAAAAAGAGCAAATAGGGGCATTAAAAAGCTTTTATGGACGTCTTGCCTTTGACGAGTCTTTGACATTTGATGTTGTAAGTAGATTTGATGGATATATAACAAAATTAGATGCTAATAAGCTTTATTCAAGAGTAAAAAAAGATGAAGCTCTTTTTTCAATTTACTCCGATGAGGTAAGTTCAATAATTCAAGAAATTAATATTGCAAAAAAATTTAATAAGAATTTAGTAAAAAGTAATGTAAACAAATTAAAAGCTTTAGCTGTGAATAAAAAAGAGATAGAAAGAATTAAAAAAGGTAAAGAAGAAATCTCTGATATTTCATTTTATTCTCCTTTTGATTCAGTGGTTATAAAAAAAGAGATTAATAATGGTAGTTTTGTAAAAAAAGGAAGTCTTTTACTTCAACTTGCATCATTAGAAAAACTTTGGGTTATTGCAAGTGTATATCAAAAGGATTTATCTTTTGTAAAGAAAGGTCTTAAAGCAAAAGTTTATATTGATGGCTTTGATGAAGCAGTTATCTCAAGAGTTGATTATATCTACCCTACAATAGATGAGACAAATAAAAGTGTTGATGTAAGGTTTCTTATTGATAATGAGGATTTAAAGTACTCACCAAACATGTTTGCTAAAGTTGATATAAAGCAAATTAAAGAAGAAATTCTAACTTTACCAAAAACAGCAGTTTTACAAAAAGGAAGTAAATACTATGTTTTTCAATATCTTTCAAAAACAGAATATGAGCCTATTGAAGTTACTGCAAAAAGAATCTCATCAAATAAATATGAGATTCTAGAGGGAATCCAAGAAGGGCAAAGAGTTATTAATAATGCTTTATTTTTACTTGATTCAGATGCAATCACAAATGGACTTTATAGTTCAGATGATGATGGCGACTGGTAGAGCTAGGATTAGTTATGGTTGAATCAATTATCTCTCAAAGTATAAAGAACAAATTTTTAGTCATCTTTACAATGCTTGTATTAGCTATTGGCTCAATTTGGGCAATAAAAAATACAAGCTTAGATGCACTACCTGATTTGTCCCCTCCACAAGTAATTGTACAAGTGAAGTGGGCAGGGCAAAGTCCTAAGACTATAGAAGAGCAAGTTTCATATCCTCTTATTTCAAACCTTATGAGCCTTCCAAATATTGAGACTGTAAGAGCAATGAGTTCATTTCAAAATGCACTTATTTATGTAATCTTTAAAGATGGAACAGACCTTTATGATTCTAGAAATAGAATCTTAGAACAGCTTTCACAACTTCAAGGAGCATTCCCCGAAGGTGTTGATGTAGCAATTGGTCCAGATGCAACTGGTGTAGGATGGGCTTATCAATATGCTTTAAAATCTGATACTAAATCCCTTGATGAGTTAAGAACATTACAAGACTACTATTATAAGTTTGCACTTTTGGGTGTTGATGGAGTTAGTGAGATTGCATCTATTGGTGGATTTATTAAAAACTATGAGATTACTATTGACCAAGATAAGATGGTGCAATATGATATTTCAATTGCTAATTTGAAAAAAGCAATAGAATCTAACAACGATGAAAAAGGTGGAAGAATCATTTTAGAAAATGGTTTTGAACATATGATTCAAGCAAAAGGCTTTTTAAAAACTGTTGAAGATATTGAAAATATTACTATAAAAACTTTTGATGCTAATCCTTTATTTGTAAAAGATATTGCAAGTGTTAATATCACTTCATCAAATAGAAGAGGTATGGCTGACTTAAATGGGCAGGGTGAAACTGTTGGTGGAATTGTAGTTGTAAGATATGGTGAAAATCCTTACTCTGTAATAAAAAGAGTTAAAGAAAAACTTGATACTTTAAAAACAAATGATGTAGAAGTTGTTGAAGTTTATGATAGAAGTTCACTTATTGATAAAGCAATTGATACACTTAAAAATACTCTTCTTGAAGAGTCAATTATAGTTATGATTATTGTGGCACTATTTTTATTCCACTTCAGGTCAGCACTTATTATTATCATTACTTTGCCACTTACAGTTATGATTACTTTTTTATTAATGAAGTTTTTTAACTTAGGTTCAAATATTATGAGTCTAGGTGGTATTGCTATTGCAATTGGAGCAATGGTTGACGCAACAATTGTTATGGTAGAAAATGCCCATAAACATCTTCAAGGCAAAGAAAACATTTCCAATAAAGAACGAATTGATATTATAATCAAGTCTTCAAAGCAAGTAGGGCGACCAATCTTCTTTGCACTAGTTCTTGTAGTAGTCTCTTTTTTACCAATCTTTGTTTTAACAGGACAAGAGGGAAGATTGTTTACACCTTTAGCCTTTACTAAAACATTTGCAATGGTAGCAGGAGCAATTTTATCTATTACGATTGTTCCTATTTTAATGATTTTTTTTATAAAAGGAAAAATCCTAAAGGAAGATAAAAATATCTTAAATAGGTTTTTTGTGAAACTTTATTCTCCTGTTTTAAAATTATCACTTAAATTTAGATATTTAATTGTTGCTTTTTTTGTTTTTACTTTGGCTCTTTCTTATCCTGTATATAAAAAGTTAAATTGGGAATTTATGCCAATGATGAATGAGCAAACTTTTATGTATATGCCTGTAACTCCTTATGGAATTGGAGTTGATTTATCAAAGGAATTAACTCAAAAAACAAATCAAATATTAAAGTCTTTTCCAGAGGTTGATACAGTATTTGGTAAAGCAGGGCGAGCAGATACTGCAACTGACCCAGCACCACTAGCTATGATCGAAACAATAGTTACTTTCAAGCCAGAAAATCAATGGCGTGAAGGAATGACATATAAAAAGCTTATGCAAGAGATGGACCAAAAGCTAAAAGTTGCAGGGCTTATTAATTCGTGGACATATCCAATCCGTGGAAGAATCGATATGCTTCTTACAGGTATTAGAACTCCTTTAGGAATAAAGCTTTATGGAGATGATCATCAAAAGTTAGAAGATACTGCTTTAGAGTTTGAGAAAAGACTTAAAAAATTAGATTCAACTTTATCAGTATCAACTGATAAAATAAACTCTGGATACTATTTAAATATAAAACTTGATGAATTAATGTTAGCTAGATATGGTATTACAAAAAATGATATTCTTTCAACAATCTCTTTAGGCGTTGCTGGTTCAAAAGTTACAACACTTTTTGATGGATTAGAAAGATATCCTATTAGCTTAAGATTTGAAACAAGTCAAAGGGAAGATATAAATGCTTTAGTTAATCTTCGAGTAAAAACAAAACTTGGATTTCAACCTTTACAGATGTTTGCAGATTTAAACTATGAAGAAGGACCTTCTGTAATAAAATCAGAGAAAGCACTTAACGTTAACTTCATTTATATTACTCCTAAAGCGGATATCTCATCAAAACAATACAAGGATGAAGCAAAAGAGATTCTTGCTGATATGAAGCTTCCTGAAGGCTTCTATTATGAATGGGCAGGGCAGAGTGAATATTTGGAATCAGCAATGAATAAATTTGTCTTTATTATTCCACTAACTTTTGTACTTATATTTATTCTTATATATTTTGCACTTAAAAATATCACATATACTTTTATTATATTTTTTACTTTGCCCTTTGCCTTAACGGGTGGAATATTTTATTTGGAAGTTTTAAATTTTAATATGTCAATTGCAGTTGTTGTTGGTTTTTTAGCTTTACTTGGAGTTGCAGCAGAAACTTCTATTGTAATGCTTGTATATTTACATGAAGCTATGAAAGAGCTACCAGATAAGTGTGAGGAACTTAATAATACTCATATTTTCCATGCAGTTTATAAAGGTGCAGTTTTAAGACTTAGACCAAAACTTATGACACTATTTGCTATCTTAGGAGGACTTATTCCTATTATGTATATTGATGGAGTAGGGAGTGAAGTTATGCAAAGAATTGCTGCACCTATGATTGGAGGAATGATTTCTTCAGCAATATTAACATTAGTGATAATACCTGCAATTTTTTATATTTTGGTAACAATAAGAAGAAAAAATTATGGAAATTAATATTTTTTATAAATTGTGTTATTTATCACACGATAACTACACAAAAAAGGTGTAGAATTGTTCTACAGTTTTAGCAGATATAGTGGAACTTGCGCTCACTTAAACATAATATAACCAACAACCAGCAAAGAGACTTCTCCTTATGAGTAAAAGTTCCATTATATCAACTGTAGTTAGTTTTTATGATTATTTCTCAATTGAGAGAAGAAGACTAGAATTGTCTTCTAGGTCTTTCTTCTCTTGGTTTTGCTTCATTTACTCTTAAAGCTCTACCTTCACAATCTTTACCATTTAAAGCTTCGATTGCTTCAGAACCAGATTCTGATGTTTGCATTTCAACAAATCCAAAACCTTTTGATCTTCCTGTATCTCTATCTACGATTACTTTCGCACTTTTTACTTCGCCAAATTCTGCGAATAACTTTTCTAAGTCACTGTCAATCATTTTATAAGACAGGTTTCCTACATAAATATTCATTACTATACTATCCTTTAATTAAGTAATAATATTATGCCTTAATTAAAAATAATTAGCAAGTAAATCTTACAATTCTTTATTAAAATTTACATTAATTGCAGAATTTAGTCTACTTTTAACCTCTTCAATTCCTAAAATTGCCATAATATCATACACTGATGGAGCTTGTGTTCCTCCTGTTAAAGCAATTCTAATTGGTTGGAAAAGTTGAGGAAATTTTAATTCAAACTCTTCAATGAAAGGTTTTGTAATTAATTCATAATCACAAGCTAAATGAAGTTTATCTTTATTTTCTTCTAAAATTTGTACATAAGATTCTAAAATTTTAATAGTATTTTCTTTTACAAATTTTTTTGTTCCTTTTACTTCATATTCAGTAGGAACTTTCAAAATCTTTTCTATGGCTTCTTTTAATTCAATTAATGTTTGTGCTCTTTCTTTACAAAGATCTAATAACATTTCTTTTTTGTCATGTCCATTTAAATGGCAATCAAAGAATTCTAATTCTTTGGCTAATCTATCATTTGAAACATTTTTAATATAATGAGCATTTAACCATAATAATTTCTCTTCATTATATGACGAAGCAGATTTATTTATATTTTCAGGATTAAATAATTCTAACATTTCTTCCATTGAAAAAATTTCTTGATCTCCATTTGACCAACCTAATCTAACAAGAAAGTTTAATAATGCCTCAGGAAGATAACCTTTTCTTTTATAATCCATAACATCAAGTGCACCATCTCTTTTAGATAATTTTTTACCTTGAGGATTATTAATCATAGGAACATGATAAAATTTAGGAACATCAAATCCTAAAGCTTCATAAATTACAATTTGTTTTGCTGTATTAGTTAAATGGTCATCACCTCTAATTACATCAGTCATATTCATAAGTGCATCATCAATAGTTACAACAAAATTATATGTTGGCATTCCATTAGATCTTGCAATTACAAAGTCATCTACTTCTGCACAATCAAAATTCATAACTGATCTAACTCCATCAATAAAAGTTATTATACCTTCATTTGGAGATTTTATTCTTACAACTGGTTCAACACCTTGAGGTATTTCAGGAAGAGTTTTGTCTACTTCTGGTCTCCATGTTCCATCATATCTTGGAGTTTCTTTATTTGCCATTTGCTTTTCTCTTAAAGCATCAAGTTCTTCTTTTGACATATAACAATAATACGCTTTACCTTCATCAAGTAATTGTTGAATATATTTTTTATATATATCTAATCTTTTTGACTGATATTCAACTGTACCATCATAAGATAATCCAACCCAATCGAATGCTTCTAAAATAGCATCCATTGCTGCTTCATTATTTCTTTGAGTATCAGTATCCTCAATTCTAAGTCTAAAAGTTCCTTTTGTTTTTCTTGCCCATAAATAACTATATAAAGCTGTTCTTAGGCCACCTATATGTAAGTATCCTGTTGGACTTGGAGCAAATCTAGTAATTGCCATTTTTATATTCCTTAATTATCGTCTTTATTTTTGTAGTTTTTGAAAAAGCCAATTGCAGAAAATATTGCAACTATTGCAATGAAGATTAACATTGCTAAATCAAGAGCTTCCATTAGTTTCCTTTTCTTTTAGTTGTCCACATGCAGCGGAAATATCTAATCCTTTTGACTCTCTAATTGTACATAATAAACCTCTTGAGGTTAAATATTCTTGAAATTTTACCATATCCTCCCTTTGTGGTCTTTGATATGATGTACCAGGATATGGATTAAAATAAATTAGGTTTACTTTTGCTTTTATTCCATCAAGAAGTTTTAAAAGTTTTTGTGCAGATGATATATCATCATTTTTATCTTTTATAACTAGATATTCAAACATAACTTTTTTTCTTGCATCAACTGGAAATTTTCTTACTGCGTCAATAATTGATTTAATATTGTATGCTTTATTCATTGGAATAAGTTCACTTCTTAGTTCATCATCTACAGCGTGTAAAGAAATAGCAAGTTGTATTCCTAAATCTTCATTCCCTAGTTTTTCAATTTTTGAAGATAGTCCAGATGTTGATACTGTTTGTCTTCTTCTTGAAATAGCTAAACCTTCTTCTTCAGAAAATACCTTTACAGAGTGAACAAAGTTTTTATAGTTATCAAGTGGTTCTCCCATTCCCATAAAGACAATATTAAGTGTTTTATTTTCAGGGATTTGGTTATCTTTTTTGATTTGAACAATTTGATTTACTATTTCTCCAACTGAAAGGTTTCTAACAAAACCACCTTTTGCAGTTAAACAGAAAGTGCATCCAACTTTACATCCAACTTGTGTTGATATACAGACAGTATATTTTTCTCCTCTTTCAATAGAACCATCTTCATTTACTTTTTTTTCTTTCATAAGTAATAAAACAGATTCAACTGTGTGTCTATCTTTTAATTGAAAAAGATATTTAATACTTCCATCAAGACTTTTTTCTTTTTTAACTATTTTTAGAATATCTATTTCATAGTTTTCTTTTAATTGCTCTTTTAAATCATTTGGGATATTTTTCATCTCATCATAAGATGTTACATATTTTTTATATATCCAATTATAAACTTGCTTTGCTCTGAAGCTTGGTTTTAATTTTTCTTTTAATTCATCTAATGTGAAATCATAGATTGTACTCATAGCTTTCCTTTTAAGCTTTAAACTTATTTTGAAGTGTACAAAATCTTTTATTTGTAACAGTTAAAATAAATAGCTTAGTTTATATTATTGTTGTAGTTCTGTCGTGTAGAAATTAAAGATGTATATTAATATATGATATTCTTGTTAAAATGTTTCACGTGAAACACCGTAAAAAAAATGTAAATAGTTTTACATTTTTCGGTGTTGAAAGTGGAGTGGTGTGCAAGCTTGCACCCACGTAACTAGAGAAACATTTTATTAGGCTGTTGTAAAATACTATTTAATAATTTGTTTTTCTAGTAAATAAGAAGTTAGTTTTTGCATTGCTGCTTTGTGGTTTTTTAAGAAGTCTTCGTGAGCATTTTCATTTGTATAGTTTGTAATAACAAAGATTCCCGCAACTGGAATTTCAAACTCTTTGGCTACTTGTAAAATAGAGTAAAACTCCATATTTTCACATCCGATTCCATACTCATTAAAGTTTTTTGATAATTCAAAGTTTTTAGAAATATAGTTTGAAGAGTTTATGATGGTATCATTTCGTACCATTTTATTTTCTGATTCAAGTACATTATCAAGTGGAGTATAAGAGTTGTCTTCTAAAAATGATAGTTCAATATTAGCTGCTCTTTTTGATTCTACTATATCAAAAATTTCATGATTTCCATAGCTTCCTGCACTTCCAATAAAAAGTAAAAAATCAGGTTTGTCAAATAAACATTGTCTTGTAAGATTAATTGCCGTCTCAATTAATCCTACTCCCATTTCTTTTGCGAAATTAAAAGTTTCATTTCTCCCTGCACAAATTATCATTATTTACACTCTAAAGTAAAAGATGGAGTAATTGATACTTCTTCTTCATTTGATTCAGGAACAGCAATTTTTGTACTAAATGAAGATTCTGAATTATAAGCCATTCTTGCAATTGGTCTATATGAGTTAGTATTAATACTTATATTTTTTATTTTACACTCTTTATTTAAAGTATTTGATAACTCATTTGCATAATTACTAAGCCATTGAATTGAAGTTAATCTTAATTCTTCTTGAGCTTTAATATATTTATCTTCTTTTACTGTCCAACTTAAATTATTAATAATAATATTTGTATCTCTATCTTTTTTTAAATCTATTAATTGACTTATAAATTCATTAATATTACTTGCTTTAGTTGAACTTACTTTATATCTTAATTCTCCTCTGTATCCAATAATCTTTGGAACATTGTTTGAAGTTCTGTAATCAGGTCTAATATTTAATGTTCCATAATCTTTTTCAACTTTATTATAAGACTTTATTTTTTTATTAAATTTTTCAAGTGTTTTGTTTATCTTTTTTTCACTATCATCTTTAATTACAATACTTAAATTTGTTGTGAGTGTATCTTGAACTAGTGTCTTAGAAAATTTTTTATTAAAATTCACATCAAATGAGAATAATAAAGCTGGCACTGCTGCTAATAAACAAATTTTTTTCATATTAAATCCTTACTGGTATATTATTTTCTCTTAAGTAGTTTTTTAATTCCATAATATCAATTTCTTTAAAATGGAAAATTGATGCTGCAAGTGCTGCACTTGCTCCGCATTCAAAAGCTTCTTTTATGTGTTCCATTGTTCCTGCACCGCCACTGGCAATGACAGGGATATCAACAATACTAGAGATTTTTGAAGTTATTTCTAACTCAAAACCTGTTTTAGCTCCATCTGTATCCATTGATGTAAGTAAAATTTCTCCAGCTCCTCTATCATATACTTCTTTTGCCCATGAAATTGCATCAATTCTTGTATCCTCTCTACCACCTTTTACAAAAACGTGGTATGAACCATCTGCTACTTTTTTTACATCAATAGCAACAACAATACATTGTGAGCCAAATCGTTTTGCACCTTCATTAATAAAGTCAGGATTAACAACTGCTGAAGAGTTTATGGATACTTTATCACAACCTACATTAAGCAAATTGTAGATATCTTCGAGCTTTCTTATGCCTCCTCCTACAGTTAGAGGGATAAAGACTTCTTTAGCTACATCTTTTACTATATCAACTATAGTATCTCGATTTTCATGGCTTGCTGTAATATCTAAAAATGTAATTTCATCAGCACCTTCATTATTGTATCGTTTAGCTACTTCAACTGGATCTCCAGCATCTCTTAATCCAATAAAATTTACACCTTTTACAACTCTTCCGTCTTTTACATCTAAACAAGGTATAATTCTTTTTGCAAAATAACTCAATATAAATTCCTTCTTAAAATTAAGTAAAATCTTATCTAATTGTAAGTTAAATGAAGCTATACTATTTATTCTTATGAAAAAGTTAATAAAAGCAAAGAAAAAGTTTGGACAAAACTTTTTAATCGACAAATCAATATTAAATAGAATCATCCAATCGATGCCCAATAATAGTAATAAATTAGTTGAAATTGGGCCTGGCTTAGGTGATTTGACAGAAAAGTTAGTCAAGTACAAAGATACGCTAGCGTATGAAGTAGATACTGATTTAATTAGTATTTTAAAGTCAAAGTTTGCAATAGAACTTGATAATGGCCGATTTCAACTTATCCACACAGATGTTTTAACGGCATGGGAAGAAGCTGGTAGTCTATATGAAAATAAATATGACTTAGTAGCTAATCTTCCTTATTATATTGCGACGAATATTATATTAAGAGCAATTGAAGATGATAATTGTGAGAATATTCTTGTGATGATTCAAAAAGAAGTAGCTTTAAAGTTTTCTGCAAAAGAAAATGAAAAAGAATTTTCTTCTTTGGGTGTTATAGCAAGTCTATGTTCGAAAGAAAATGGGATATTATTTGATGTTCCTCCTGAGTCTTTTGACCCTCCGCCAAAAGTTATGTCTTCAATACTATATATTAAAAAAGATATGGGTGTAAAACTAGATAAAGGTTTTTTAAAATTTTTAAAAGTTTGTTTTTCTCAACCAAGAAAAAAGCTTTTTAAAAATTTATCCAATATTTATGATAAAGAACTTTTATCTAATATTTATAGTGATCTTGATTTAATAGAAACTTTAAGACCTCATGAGTTAAGCGCATCTTTGTATAGCCAAATGTATACAAAGGTGAATAATGGAAAACAACGAAACAAATAAAGTAGAACAAGAAAATACTGAACAAAAAAATGGTACTCAGAAACAAGAAAAGTCTTCTGAGAAGAAACCATATAATAAAAGAAGAAAACCAAATCCTAGAGCTAGAACAAATAGCAGTAAAACTAATAAAAGTTGGTTAACAGACTTAAAAAAAGCATATATTATAAATGAAAAGTCTCATAAAAATAGATTAAATCCACATAATAAATTAAACCTTTCAACAAATGCAAAAATTAGGATAACACCTCTTGGTGGTTTAGGTGAAATTGGTGGAAATATGATGGTAGTTGAAACTGAAAAGAGTGCAATTATTGTTGATGTAGGAATGAGTTTCCCTGATGAAGATATGCATGGTGTTGATATTTTAATTCCAGATTTCTCTTATATAAGAGAAATTAAAAATAAAATTGAAGCTGTAATTATTACCCATGGACATGAAGACCATATTGGTGCTATGCCATATTTATATAAAGAGATGCAATTTCCTATTTATGGAACATCATTACCATTAGAAATGATTGGTTCAAAGTTTGATGAACATAAGATGAGAGAATATAGAAAACTATTTAGACCTATTGAAAAAAGAGTACCAGTCAAAATTGGAGATTTTGAAATAGAATGGATTCATATTACTCACTCTATTATTGATTCATCTTCTTTAGCTATTACTACAGAAGCTGGTACTATTATTCATACAGGAGATTTTAAAATAGATCATACTCCAATAGATGGCTTTCCAACAGATTTACATAGATTTGCACACTATGGAGAAAAAGGTGTTCTATTACTTATGTCTGATTCAACAAACTCTCACTCTCCTGGATTTACAAAATCAGAAAGAACAGTAGGACCTACATTTGATAGATTATTTTCTTCTGCAAAAGGTAGAGTGATAATGTCTACTTTCTCATCTAATATTCATAGAGTTTCTCAAGCAATTGAACATGGAATTAAATATGGTAGAAAAGTATGTGTTATTGGAAGATCAATGGAAAAGAACCTTGAAATTGCTATGAGTTTAGGATATATAAAATTCCCAAGGGATCAATTTATTGAAGCACATGAAGTAAATAAATATGATGATAAAGAAGTTCTTATTGTAACAACTGGTAGTCAGGGTGAATCTATGAGTGCTTTATATAGAATGTCAATCCATGAGCATAGACATATTAAAATTAAGCCAGGGGATCAAATTATTCTTTCTGCAAAAGCAATTCCTGGAAATGAAGCAAGTGTATCTGCTATTATTAATCATTTACTTAAAGCTGGTGCACAAGTAGCATATCAAGATTTTAGTGAAATTCATGTATCTGGACATGCTGCTCAAGAGGAACAAAAATTAATGTTAAGATTAGTTAAACCTAAATTCTTTATGCCTATTCATGGTGAATATAATCATGCATTAAGACATGCAAGGACAGGTATTGATTGTGGTGTATTAGAAAGAAATACTTATATTATGAGTGATGGAGAACAAGTAGAAGTTACTCCAAAATATCTTAAAAAAGTGAAATCTGTTAAAACTGGTAAAGTTTATATTGACAATCAACTTAATAATAAAATTGCAGATGACATTGTAATTGATAGACAAACCATGGCAAATGAAGGTGTTGTTATGATTGTTGCTCAAGTTAATGAAAATGATAGAAAAATGGAACAAAGACCTAGAGTTACATCATTTGGACTTGTTCCTAATAAACAAGATAGAGCTTTTTCAAAAGAGATAGAAGATTTATTAGATACATTCTTAAAAAATGCAAAAGAGGGTATATTTAAAAATAATAGAATTGTTGAAGATGAGATTAGAAAAGTTGTTAGAAAACACTGTATTAGAAAATATAAAAAATACCCAATGATTGTACCAACACTATTTGTTCAATAAGGAAAATAAATGAATTTTAACGAGATTGCTTTTGATGTATTAAAAACTGAAGCTAATGAATTATTAATAGCTGCTAATAATATAAAAGATTTTGATATAGAAAAAGCAGTTGATTTAGTTGTTTCTTGTAAAGGAAAACTTATTGTTACAGGAGTAGGAAAATCTGGTTTAGTTGGAGCTAAAATAGCTGCAACACTAGCTAGTACTGGAACATCCTCTTTCTTTTTACATCCTACTGAAGCTATGCACGGTGACTTAGGAATGATAGGTAAAGATGATATTGTTTTAGCAATATCATATAGTGGGGAGAGTGAAGAATTAATCCAACTTTTACCACATTTAAAAAGATTTGATATACCATTAATAGCAATGGCAAAAACAAAAGAATCAACTCTTGGAAAGTATTCTGATTTCTTTATTAATATTTCTGTATCTAAAGAAGCCTGTCCTTTAGATACTGCTCCTACTTCTTCTACAACATTAACAATGGCTATGGGTGATGCTTTAGCTGTTTGTTTAATGAAAAAAAGAGATTTTAAAAAAGAAGACTTTGCATCATTTCATCCTGGAGGAAGTCTTGGTAAAAAACTTTTTGTAAAAGTTTCAGACTTACTGAGAAAAGAAAATTTACCAATTGTTTCACGTGAAACAAAACTAAAAGATGCAATTGTTATAATGAGTGAAGGTAGATTGGGAAATGTTTTTGTTGTTGATGAAGATGGAAAATTAAGTTCAGTTTTAAGTGATGGTGACTTAAGAAGAGCACTAATGGATAAAAACTTTACTTTAGAGTGTGATGTTGAGTCAATTTCAAATAAAAATCCTAAAACTATAAATGATAAAAATATACTAGCAAGTGATGCACTAAGAATTATAGAAGATTATAAAATACAAGTGTTAATAGTTACAGATGAAGAGGGTAAAGTTCAAGGAATTTTACATATTCATGATTTAATTGAAGCAGGAATCAAATAATGAAAAATCAAGAAGAAATAATAGAACTAACTAGACTTAATAAATTTATATCTCATAATAGCAACTATTCTAGAAGAGAAGCAGATAAAATAATTGAAGAAGGAAGAGTATCTGTCAATGGAAAAGTAGTCACAAATCTTGCTACAAAAGTATCAATTAATGATGAAGTAAAAATAGGTAAAAAATTAATTAAAGAAGATAAAAATAGAATGTACACAGTAATTATGTACAATAAACCTAAAGGTGAATTGGTTACAAAAAATGATCCTCAAGGAAGAAAAACTATTTTTGATACTTTAGGACAAAAATATAAACATTTTCTACCAATTGGTAGACTTGACTATGCTAGTGAAGGTTTAATTCTTTTAACTGATTCTGTTGATGTGGCTAATAAATTAATGCATTCAAAACTAGAAAGAATTTATAAAATAAAAGTAGATGGAGAAATACATCCTAAAGTTGAAGAAGCCATGTTAAATGGTTTAGAACTTGAAGATGCAAGTTCAGGAGCCCATGAAAAATCAAAAATAAAAGCAATGAGTTTTGAACCTTTTATTGCATATCAAGTTCTTACAAATAATAAAAACTTCTCTAAACTAAAAGTTGCAATATCAGAAGGTAAAAATAGAGAACTTAGAAGATTTTTCGGACATTTTGGTTTAAATGTAATGGATTTAAAAAGATTTGAATTTGGAGGGATGACTCTAAATAATCTTCCTACTGGTAAAAGTAGATACTTAACAAAGGATGAATATAGAGACTTAAGGTCTTTCTTAAAAGTTGATGATGACTGACTTATCGAATATTTTAAGACCACAAAAGCTAATTGAGTTTGTGGGACAAAAACATATAATAGGGAAAGATAAAACTTTATACAAACTTATAGAAAAAAAAGAGATACCACATCTTTTTTTCTATGGTAAACCAGGAACTGGAAAAACAACACTAGCAAAAATCATTGCAAAAACAATAAATACAGATTATTATTATTTTAATGCAACAACAATTAAAATAGATGAACTAAGAAAAGTCTTTGATAGATACAAAAATGCTTTAATCAAACCTATTGTTTTTATTGATGAAGTACATAGATTATCTAAAAATCAACAGGAAGTTTTACTTCCTATAATGGAAAATTATGATGCAATAATAATTGGTGCAAGTACAGAAAATCCATTTTTTACCCTTACTAATGCAATTCGTTCAAGGTCTTTTCTTTTTGAGTTTAAATCCCTTACAAATGAAGATTTAGATCAAGTTCTTAATAGTGCAGTTAATAATGCAGATTTAACGATAAATAAAGAGTGTAGAGAGTATTTAATCAATTCAAGTGGTGGTGATGCAAGGGCTATGTTAAATTTGCTTAATTTTGCTTCTAAAATATCAAAGGAAATTGATATTGAAGTATTGAAAGATTTAAGAAAAGATAGTATTGTTGATGGAGTGAGTTCTAAGGATTCTCATTATGATTTAGCAAGTGCATTGATAAAATCTATGAGGGGTTCTGATGTGGATGCTGCAATATACTATTTATCAAGACTAATTGCTGGAGGAGAGAGTGTAGAGTTTATAACTCGAAGATTAGTAATTTTTGCAAGTGAAGATATAGGTAATGCAAATCCAAATGCTTTCAATTTAGCAGTAAATACTATGATCTCTACATCTAAAATAGGATATCCAGAAAGTAGAATAATTTTAGCTCAATGTGTAGTTTATTTAGCTTCTTGTCCCAAATCTAATAGTGCTTATGCAGCTATAAATAAAGCATTACATGAAGTAAAAAATGGTAAGATATTAAATATTCCAAAACATCTTGATAATAAACACGAAGGTTATTTATACCCACATGATTTTGGTGGTTGGGTTGAACAAGAGTATTTAAAAGAAGATTTAATATATTATGAATCATTAAATATTGGATATGAAAAAACTTTGAATGAATGGTTAAAAAAAATCAAAAATAAAGATTAGTAAATTAAAAGGGTTTAGATGGATTTTCTTTTAGAATATTACTTATGGATATTAGTATTTCATATTGTTGCTGTAATGTCATGGATGTCAATGTTATTTTATCAACCTAGACTTTATGTATATCATACAGAACATAAAGATAAAAAAGATTTTGTAGAAGTTGTTAAGATTCAAGAATATAAAATGTATAAATATATAGGAATGCCTGCAATGTGGGCTTCAATTGCTAGTGGAATTTTGATGATTGCTTTACAACCTGATATGTTAAAAGGTGATGGTTGGCTTCATGCAAAAATATTTTTTGCTTTACTTTTAATTGCATATTCTTTTTCTTTGGGTTATTTTATGAAAGAATTAGCAAAAGGTAATTATTCAAAAAAAGGAAGCTTCTTTAGAGCATATAATGAAGTTCCAACTGTATTAGCAGTATTAATAGTAGGCTATGTAGTGACAAAAACTTTTTCTCTTAGTTTTACAATTATTACTTTATTAATAGGAAGTTTTATAATATATAAAGTACTAAAACAAAAACCAAAAGAGAAAAAGAGTTAATATGAATTTTGAAAAAGTATATATTTTAGATACAAATATATTACTTGAAGATGCAAGTAATATATTTAAATTGAGTGATGAAAAGAAAAATCTAATTGTTTTACCTGAGACTGTTTTAGATGAAATAGATAGTAAAAAAAGTGGTTTTGATGAAATAAATTTTCAAGCAAGAGAATTCGCTAGAATCTTAGAGAATTCAACTATTATTAACACAAGAAAAGATGGAAATTTTAAAATAGTAAGTTTAGAAATTCTTTCTCAAAAAGAAGCAATAATTGATGTGATTTCTTGTGAAGAATATGCAATAAATACAAAAAATGTTGCAAACAATATAATTAATGATAGAAAAATACTAGAAATAGCAAAATTCTGTAAAGAAAACTATAAAGAGGAAAGTACTTTTCTTTCTTTAGATATTATGGCAAGAACAAGAGCCGTATCACTTGATATAAAAACAGATTCTTTATTAGGCTCAGATAATGATACTTTTAATTATGAGTTTATTAAAACAATAGAAATAAATTTTGAAGATACAGAACATTTAGATAATGCCTTAATTACTGATTATGATAAAGAGTATAAACCATATAATTTTAATTACTGTTTTAAAGTAAAAGGATCAGATCAAGTAATACTTGTAACAGTTCAAAATAATAGAGTTGTTTTATTAGATGAAGGTGAAATGAGAAATCAGATAATAACACCTTTAAATAAAGAGCAACTTTTCTTTTCATCTGGAATTTTATCTCATTTTTATAATGTATTAATAGTAGAAGCTAAAGCAGGTTCAGGTAAAACCTTGCTTGCTTTAAGTGGAGCATTAAAACTAGTAAGACAAAAATATTTTCAAAGAATTATATATATTAGAAATTCAATTGAATCTTTAGATAAAGGTGAAGATATTGGATATTTACCAGGATATGAAGAAAAATTTAAAATATATAATCATCCTTTAATGGATAGTTTAGACTATATTGTAAGAAGTGAACATAAAAGAAAACAAACAAATAAAAAGAATACAGATAATATCCAAGAATTAGATGATCAAGAGGTTACTCAAAGAATTGAACAACTTATACAAAACTATGGAATCGAAAC
Source organism: Halarcobacter mediterraneus (assembly GCF_004116625.1). Taxonomy (NCBI): domain Bacteria; kingdom Pseudomonadati; phylum Campylobacterota; class Epsilonproteobacteria; order Campylobacterales; family Arcobacteraceae; genus Halarcobacter; species Halarcobacter mediterraneus. The sequence goes on along the minus strand of NZ_NXIE01000003.1, from coordinate 318,269 downwards.
AATGTGGGTAGGTGAGATGAGAGGAAGAACTCTTTCAAATGCTTTTGTTATAATCGATGAAGCACAAAATATGTCAAATAAGACAATGCAAATGGTCTTATCAAGAGTTGATAACACTTGTAAAGTAGTAATTTTAGGAAGTAATAAACAAATTGATAACTTTTATGTAAATAAACATACAAATGCTTTGACTACTCTTTTAAAGTCAACAAAAAATGAAAATTCACTAATCAATATTTTTGCAATAAAACTACAAAAAGTATTAAGAGGTCCAATTACAGAATGGGCTGAACAAATCTTTTCTACAAAAAATAGATAATTTTATTTAAAATATGATACCTTTATGTATTAAAATACGTAAAGGTAAACATATGAAGATAGTATTTTTAGATGCAGAAACTTTGGGAGAAGATATCTCTTTAGATAAATTTGATTCTTTTGGTGAAGTAATTAAATATCAAGATACAAATCCTGAAGAAACATTAATAAGAGTTAAAAATTGTGATGTTGTAGTTACAAATAAAGTAGAAATCACAAAAGAAATAATAGAAAACTCAAACTTTAAACTTATATGTGTTGCTGCTACTGGAATAAACAATATAGATATAGAAGCAGCAAAACAGGCAAATATAGAAGTAAAAAATGTAAGTGATTATTCAACATCAAGTGTTGCACAAATGACTTTTACTCTTACTTTGGATTTAATACATAAATTAGATTATTATAAACAATATGTTGAAAGTTTAAGCTGGTCAAATGGAAAATTATTTACTAATGTAGACAAACCATTCTTTGAGTTAAAAAACAAAAAATGGGGAATAATTGGACTTGGAAATATTGGAAAAGAAGTTGCAAAAATAGCAAAAGCTTTTGGATGTGAAGTAAATTACTATTCTACTTCAGGTAAGAATTTAGATACAAACTATAAGCATCTTAGTTTAGAAGAATTATTAAAGCAATCAGACATTATTAGTATTCATTCTCCATTAAATAAAACAACACACAATTTGTTAAATAAGACTAATTTAAATTTGTTGAAAAAGGATTGTATCTTGGTAAATGTTGGAAGAGGTGGAATAATAAATGAGAAAGATTTAGCAGAGAAACTAGATTCTCAAAAAAGCTTATATTGTGGGCTAGATGTTATAGAAAAAGAACCAATTGTAAAAGATAATCCTTTACTAAAAATCAAAAATAAAGACAGACTTGTATTAACACCACATATTGCATGGAGCTCAATAGAAGCAAGAATAACCTTAGTAGATAGAATATTTGACAATATAAAAAAATTTGTATTATAATACGTATTGTAATTTGTATAGGAGTACATAAATGAATCTTTTGCAGTATAAATCAAATGAGATGATATCCTCAACAGAATTGATAAGAAAGAGTAAAAGTATTTTTAATAAAATACAAAAAAAAGAGATTGAAAAAGCAGTTATTTTAAGAGATGGGAAACCTCAATTTATGCTACTTGATTTTGAAACTTATGAAAAACTAATGACTGAGTATTTATCTTTTAAAGAAAACAAAGAGAAAATAAAAAAAGAAGAAGTTCTAGAAAATACTGAAATTGCAGAAGAAGATATACAAAAGGCTTTTGATGAAATTGAAAAATTGAATCTAGAACCTAGAACTGTTAGCAGTACAAAGAATATAGAAATTACAGTTGATGATATAATAGAAGAAGAAATAAAAAATGAAGAAGAACCCTTAAAAGAGTTTTGGGAAAAGTAAAAAAGTAATGGTGACCATGATTGGGCTTGAACCAACGACAACTACGATGTCAACGTAGTGCTCTACCAACTGAGCTACACGGTCAAATTAATATAAAAATTACTTTTTTATTTCATGAAGTGTATTTAATAAATATGCTTCAACAATTTCATCTATACTTCTTTGTGTTGGAGCAACTAAAACAGTCATATTTTCTTCTTGAAATTGCCAAACATATTCTTGGTCATTTTCAACAACAACTGTTTCTATATAGGCATTAACATCTTCTTTGTTTTTGTGGAATTTACAATTTACTATTCTTCCCTCATCAAGCTCAATAAAAGCCCAATACTTACAATTATCAAGTGTTGTTAACAGTGCTTCATATCTTCTATCCGAATCTACAGGGATTAGTAAACACATACTATTTTCCTCAATTTTTTATTTTTAGGTGGTATTATATATTTTTACAACTTATTAAAACTTTACTTCTTTGCTATAAGTAATTTTTTTCAAACCATTTCGAAAAAATAAAGATAGTCCAAAGGTGTTGTTTAAACTTTTTTTGTGAAGCTAAAGTATAAATATGTTTTAAATATTCTTCATTAAATAGTTTTGTTTCTTTATTTACTTTCAATATTATTTCTAAAATAGAATCTTTATACTCTTCTTGAATCCACTCATTAAATGGCGAATTAAAACCTTTCTTTGTTCTGTGAACAATCTCTTTAGGTATATATTTAGAAGCTATTTTTTTAAGAAGATATTTATTTGTATCTCCAACTTTAAGTTTTGAATCAATACTAAAGGCAAGATTAACTAATCTATAGTCTAAAAAGGGAGTTCTAAGCTCTAAAGAGTTCTTCATAGAAATACGGTCAATCTTACTAAGTAATGCTTCTCCTAGCCATATTTTTAAATCAATATAACTCATCCAATCTACAGGGTCTTTTTTTGGGGTCTCTGTTTTGAAAGTAGGAACTTTCTTAAATAGTTTTCTTTTTTGAATATCTGAATAAATCTCACCAAAAGAGTTATAGATATTTTGTTTTTTTACAACTCTTCTTAAATATTCACTCTCCTTAGTATTGTTTTGTAAGGCACCAATAATGGAGTCTAAAAACTCATTTTGTCCACTATCTAAAGTTTTTGCAAAATCATAGTATCCTAAAAACTTAGCATAGTTATCATATCCTAAAAAGAGTTCATCACTTCCTTCTCCACTTAAAACAGTTTTTATTCCTACATTATGTATTTTATTTGTAAGAATATTAAGTGGAACCGCTGCACTATCTGCATGAGGTTGTTCCAATGCTGTTAAAGTATCTTCAAAATAGTTTATAAAATCATCTTTTCCTATTTCAAGTCTTGTATGATTTGAGTTTATATGTTTTGCTGTAATCTCTGCATAATCTAATTCGCAATAGTTTTTATATTCACTATATCCTACAGAGAAAGTGTTTATTTTACTATCTGTAATTTTAGAGTATAAAGCAGATACAAGTGAACTATCAAGCCCACCACTAAGTAAACTTCCAACTTCTACATCAGAAACTAGTCTTGCTTCAATACTTTTTATTAGAGCCTCTTCTATCTTTTCTAAGGCTTCATCTTCCTCTTTTATAGCTTTGTAGGTATTGATTTTATAGTATCTTTTCTTTTTTAAATCATTATTTTGTAAAGTAAAGTAAGTTGCTGCTTCAAGGGAATTTATATCTTGATAGAAAGTATTTGGAGATATTGGAACAAAATATTGTACATATTGACTTAAGGCTACTTTATTTAATTTTGGAGTACTTCCTAAGAGTTTTATAATAGAATGAATTGAAGAAGAGAAGATAAATTTATTGTCTTTTAAATAGTAAAAAAAGGGTTTCTTCCCATATCTATCTCTAGCACAAAAGTATTTCTCTTTTTTCATATCAAAAATGCAAAAAGAGAACATCCCATTTATTTTGTTTAAAAAATCTTCTTCATACTTTTGATATAGTCTTATTAAAACCTCTGTATCTGATAAGGTTTTACATTTTAAATTTTCTTCTTGTATAAGTTCTTTATAGTTATAAATTTCTCCATTAAAAACAATTAAAATATCATCAAAAACCATTGGTTGATTTGCTTCATTGTCTAAATCAATAATTGCTAATCTTGTATGTCCGAACTCTTTATCTTTTATTTTTAAAGAAGAACTAAAATCAGGACCTCTATTGTATAAATTCTCTAAAGCTTCTTTAAAATTATTTGATAAAAAATTACTTCCTAAAATACCACACATTTTATAGTCCAAAGAATTTATTTATTACAATTACATAAATAGCCATAAAAGCTACAAAGCAAAGTGTACTAATAATTACTGCAAAAGTTGTATCAATAGGCTTACAGTTATAAAGTGAAGATAGGTTTACATTATTTACGGCAAGTGGCACAATTAATTCTAGGAAAATGATTGCACCAACAAATGGATCAATTTTAAAATAAACAATTACAAATAAACCAATAATAGGTAAAATAATATGTTTAAAAAGAGTTATATTTATAGATAAATTCCAATTAGCACTTTTTACTTTAACTTGAGACATAAATATACCAAATACAATAAGTTGCATAACAATAGCTGCATAAGCACCCATATTAAATACTTTATCTAAATCCTCATTTAATGAAAAACCATAATAATTAAATAAAAGTGCTAATATTGCTGAATGCATAGCTGGTATTTTAAAAATCTCTTTTAACGCATCTGTAAATTTAAACTTTTCTCCTGCAAAAAAATAAACAGAAAAAATATAGATATAAAATATATTAGCAATATTTAAAATAGAAGTATAAGGAACAGAAGCTTCTCCAAAAAGAGCAATTCCAAGTGGAATACCTAAGTTTCCTGTATTTCCTACAAGAGAAGATGCCAAAAATATTGAACGGTCTTGATAATTCTTAAAAATCTTTTTCGAATAAAAAAATGCAATAATCAAGGTAATAAAAATAGCTATAAAATAAATAAGAGGAGATATTAAAAACTCATTATTGATAGGAGCTCTTGTTAAACCCCAAAAAATAAGTACTGGTTGTAAAAAGTATAGATTTAAAAGTACAAAGCTTTTTTCTTTTACTTCATTTTTGAAAACTCTTTTAAAAATAAAACCAATAACAATAAAAAGATAAATAGTACTAACAGATATTAATGCTTCTATGTAAGATTCCTTTTCTTAAAAAAGAATCTTATCAAAAAAAAGTAGTCTATTTGCTTTTAAGTCATAATACCTTTTATCATAAAAAAGATAGCAGCAGATAATAAAGCAGCCGTAGGAACAGTAATAATCCAAGCAGCAATTATTTTCTTAACAGCATCTCTTTTTACATATTTTACTTTTTTTGCAGATTTGAAATTTCTTTTATCTTCTCTAACTTGTTCTATTTTTTCTTCAATATTTTTATAAAGTTCAGCAATTCTAATATAATCTGATTTCTTTTTTTCTGATAAAGCTTCTAGTGTAGTTAGCTCTTCTTCATAATCATCTAGAATTTTTTTATCTTTTTTAAATTTTTTTCTTGTATCTGCTATAAATCTTGTTTCTGATGAATCAATCCACTCTCTTAAGAATCCAACTCCAAATACTCCACCAACTGCAATATGAGTAGAAGAAACAGGAAGACCCAATTGTGAAGCAAAAATCACAGTTACAGCTGCAGCCATTGCGATAGAAAAGGCTCTTATTTGATCTAACTCAGTAATTTCAGAGCCAACAGTTTTGATTAGCTTTGGACCATATAAAGCAAGACCTACTGCAAGACCAATCGCTCCTACTGCCATTACCCAAAAAGGTATATCAACTTTTGGAGAAATACCTCCATGCATTATTGCATCATTTATAGCAGCAAGTGGTCCAATTGCATTTGCTACATCATTTGCTCCATGGGCAAAAGATAGTAATGCAGCTGCAAAAATAAGTGGTATTGTGAATAAAGAGTTAACCCCTTCTCTATCATTAGCTATTTTTGAAGATGCTTTTATAACAAGTGGTTTAACAAAATAGTAAATACAAATAGCAATAATTAGTCCAATAAGGGAAGCAGTTAAAAAATCAAGTTTTATTAGTTTTTTAACACCTTTCAGAATTAAGTAAGTTGAAAATGCCCAAGACATAACAGCTACTAAAATAGGCACAAATTTTTTAGCAGATTCCAGTAAATCCTCTTTAAAAATGATTTTCTTTTTAATAAAATAAAGAAAACTAGCAGCAATAATTCCACCTAATAATGGAGAAATAACCCAAGAAGCTGCTATTTTAGCCATTGTTCCCCAAGAAACTATGGAAAAGCCAGCAGCTGCTATACCAGCTCCCATTACTCCACCTACAATTGAGTGTGTTGTCGAAACAGGTGCTCCTATAGATGTTGCGAAGTTTAACCAAAGAGCAGCCGCCAAAAGAGCAGCAGTCATAGCCCAAATAAATATTTCAGGATTTGTTATTAATGCTGGATCAATAATGCCTTTTTTTATTGTCTTTACAACATCTCCACCTGCAATAAAAGCTCCAGCGGCTTCAAATACGGCAGCAATAATAATTGCCCACATAAGAGTCATCGCTTTTGAGCCAACAGCTGGACCAACATTATTTGCAACATCATTGGCTCCAATATTCATAGCCATATAAGCACCAAATACTGCTCCAATGATTAAGAAAGTATTGTTATGAACATTGCCATGTGAAGTATAGCTCCATAAAAATACAAGTACAACGAATATAAGTGCTAAAGAAAATTTTGCAAAGCTTGGTAGTGTTTCATCTGTAGCTTTTTCAAATTTATGAAGTGTTTTAATATCCAAAGTTTCCCTTTTGTGTAACTATTTTGTAATTTAGTGTTGGTATGATTTTATTGGGTAATTCCTTATACAACCTTTAAATAAGCTTAAGTTTTATATTACTAATCTAGCTATATTATTTCATATCTCTATAATATATTCTTCTAAATTTCTAAATAATATTAAATTTTTATACAATTTAAATAATATTACTTGACAAAATAGTTTTTTTTCTATAGAATAGTAATAAAATATAGAGAAACTAAATTAAAAAGGAGAAAATATGAGCATTTCAATCTTAAGAAGTAAAGATTCTACAAAGATAGAAAAGGTTAAAAAAGAATTTGATGTGTTTAGAGTAATCACAATGAAAAAAGGAAATCTAAACAGTATTGAATTTTTTAATAAAGATGGTGCTTTTAGAGGTTTTGGTAGAGATTTTAAAACTGCTTATAGAAAAGCTAAAAAAACTTTAAAAAACTACTACAACTAATGAATAACAAGAAGAGGGTAACCTCTTCTTAATGAAATTTTATAACTCAAGCATTATATTAAAAAGAAAAGTTCTAGGATCCCCTTGCGTATCAGAATAAATATAATACTCTTCATTTAGTATATTTTTTATATCTAAATCAATTCTCAAGTCTTTATTTCTAAACTGCGTGAAAAAAGAAGCACCAATACTTCCTATTGTATAACTATCGAGTTCTTCATTGTTTGAACTATCACTATACCTTTTTGCAACATGTGAAACTTTACTTATAAATTTTATATTTTTTAAACTATATTCTAAACTTACATCGGCTTTTTTTTCAGGAGAATATTTAGGTTTTTTACCTATTAGATAATCCAAATTACTATTCGTAACTTCAATATCAGTAACCTTTGCTGAGGTGGTTACTTTAATATCTTCACTTAAATTCTTTGACAAAGAAAGTTCAACTCCTTGATAGTCTTCTTCAATATTTTTAAAACTATTATCCTCTTCTTCATCATAGATATAATTATAATCCCGATCTACTTTAAAAAATGAAGTTTTTATAGAGTATGAGTTTTGAACTTCTTTTGATAGTGAAAGACTAATTCCTTTATATCTTTTATCGCTTGTTTCTATATAATCATTGTCTAGTTCTTTTTCTTTTCTATATATATAGTCTCGATTGATTTGATATAAAGAGGTATCAATGGAAAAAAAATCAAAATCACTTTTTACATTAAAACTAAACTTTTTGTTTTTATTATCTTTAAAAACTTTGTAGTCTGATTTATGACCTATCGTGTCTATATTTGTTCCTTCAAAACTTAAACTTGTAGTAAGAAAAGAGTAGGGTTTATAGTATAGTTTTATATTAGACTCTTGAGAAATATCTTTTTTTCTGTAAATAGAGCTAGCAATATAGTTACTTCCTATAGAGTCTTTATATTGCATATTAATATCTAACCAGATTTCATTATTTAGATACATATAATTATTGAATAAAAGATTATACATATTTTCTTCATCATATAAATCATTATATTTAGTATAAGTATTGTCGTCACTTTGATAACCAGCTTTTTTAAGCTTATAATTTAGCATATATTTGAAAAAGTCATCTTCTTTACCCATTTTAAATTCAGCTTCTTCTTTATCTAGATTTACCCATTTTAATTTATCATTAAAACCATTATAAGTATCTACAAACTCATAAGTATTTTCTTCTGCAAGAAGTTTAGTTGATAATAAAAAAAAAGTAAAAAAAAGAAAAATACTTTTACTCATAGATAAACCTTTTAACCCCTTATTGTAAGAGAATTATACTATAAAAAGTATATATAAAAAGTTTTTAGTTAAAGGTAGAACATGGAAATTTATATGAATCAATACTAATACAAGGAACACAATTCTCAGCATATAAACCCATGTTCTAATTTTGGAGATTAAATGAGGCTTCAAATATTGAATAATCGGGGGAGAATATACAATATAAGTTTGAAACCTACTAAAGAAATTATAAACAAAAAAGAATAATGAAAAGTAAATAATCTCATTATAAGTTCGTTAACTTTTTATAAAATATTGGTTCTAACTAATAATTTATAAACTTACGGTTGGGTTCCAAGGCTTTTACATAATATCTATAGCTTGTTCTTTATCACCTACCATTCTTTGGATATAATAAAGAAGGTTTTTGTAATGTTTTGTCATTTTCTTACTTGAGATTTTTGATAGATGTTATCAAAAATAAAATTAGAGTTTTCTGTAGGCGTAGTTTTTACTTAATAAAACTGGGAAAAAATTCCCAATTTTTATCTTCTTCTTGGTCTTCTTTTTTGGTCTTGGTTTCTATTTCTAGAGTTGCTATTTCTTCTTCCTCTTCCACCTCTATTACCATTTCTTGAACCACCATTTCCTCTATCGTCTTTAAGTCTTTCAAATAGTCTTTTAATATCTGTATGAGATTTACCGATATTATTATTTCCTTTTACATAAGTACTATTTGTAAGCATAGAAGCTAGTTTGTGAGCAATTGTTGATAAATCATATTCTTCTTTTAAAGATTCAACTAAATCAACCCCAGAATCATAAACTTTTTGTTCTGTGATTTTACTTTTTAATGAGTCAGTCTTTTTTTCTTTTACAGATGCTACATTTGGAATAACTTTAGCTTCAAGTTTTCCACCAGTAGCTTTTTGAATTTTTTGTAACATTCTAAATTCATGGGGAGTTACAATAGAAACTGCTGTCCCATCTTTTCCTGCACGTCCAGTTCTTCCAATTCTATGAACATAGCTTTCTGAATCAAATGGTAAATGATAATTAAATACATGAGTTACATCATTTACATCTAGTCCTCTTGCTGCAACATCAGTAGCAATTAAAATTTCTAGTTTTTTCTTTTTAAAAGCATTTATTGCTTCTTCTCTTTGTCTTTGTTCCATATCTCCATGAAGACCTTTAGCACTAAAGCCTTGAGAAACTAAAAATGTAGATAATCTATCAACTTCTTTTTTCGTTCTACAAAAAATGATAGATTTCTCAGGGTTTTTAAAATCATAAAGTCTAATTAAAGCATCATCTCTTTCAAATTCATCAACCACATAAAATGTTTGAGTAATTTTTGAATTTGTTATTTCTGATTTTGTAATAGTTATAAACTCTGGTTCTTTTAAAATAGTTTTAGCAAGAGTTTTTATTGCTGTAGGCATTGTTGCAGAAAACAATAGTGTTTGTCTTTCTTTTGGCATAAAGTTGAAGATTTCTTTAATATCATCTAAAAATCCCATATCAAGCATCTCATCTGCTTCATCTAGAACTATAAAAGAAGGTTTGATATTAATCTTTTTACCTTTTAATAAGTCTAAAAATCTTCCTGGAGTTGCTACAATAATACCTGCATTTTCAATATGTTTTAACTGTCTTGAATAAGATTGTCCACCATATACTGTTGCTGTGTTAATTCCTAGATTTTTACCAAACCTAAAAAGTTCGTCACTAACTTGCATTGCAAGTTCTCTTGTAGGAACAATTACTACAGCTTCAACTTCTTTATCACCTTTCATCTTATTAATAAGTGGTAAACCAAAAGCTGCTGTTTTTCCTGTACCTGTATGTGCTTGACCTACAATATCTTTTCCTTCTAGAATTACAGGAATAGCATCTTTTTGAATAGGACTTGGTTCTTTAAAACCTGCTTCATCAATTGCTTTTTGTAAGTTTTCTTTGAAATTAAATTCATTAAATGTCATTTATTACCTTTGTGTATTTTGCCTTGACATAGGCATTTAATATAAAAAAATACACTAATATAAACCGTTTGTATTTAATAAAACTTGATTAAAAAACTTGATGCTTACTGAAAAAAGCAGTGCTTTGAAACTAGAGACTCAAAGTAGAAATAGTATATATCTGTGTATAGTTTTGCCAATTATATCTAAAATAGGCTAAAAGAAAGCTGTAAAGCCAGAGGTGGTTACCTCTAGCTTTTATAAGTCATCTAATTTTTTATAGTTTTCTAAGTATTTTGTATCATAATTATTTGAAATAAAATCTTCATTTTCCATCATCTTTTTATGGAATGGAATAGTTGTTCTAATTCCTTCTACTTCAAACTCATTTAAAGCTCTTTTCATAATATTTATAGCTTTTTCTCTACTTCTTCCCCAAACAATTAGTTTTCCAATCATTGAGTCATAATAAGGAGGAACTATATATCCTGCATAAACATGAGAGTCAACTCTTACATTTCTTCCTCCTGGAACAAACCATTGTGAAACTTTTCCAGGACTTGGTAGGAAAGAGTTTGGGTCTTCTGCTGTAATTCTTACTTCAATAGAGTGTCCTCTAAACTTAATAGTCTCTTGAGGAGGCAATTCTTCTCCTTGTGCAACTTTTATCATTAGTTCAATAATATCAATTCCAGAAACCATTTCTGAAACAGGATGTTCAACTTGAAGTCTAGTATTCATTTCCATAAAATAGAAGTTTTGTTGGTCATCTGCTAAAAATTCAAATGTACCAGCTCCTTCATATTTTAAATATTTTGTTGCCTTAACAGCAACATCTAAAAGATTTTGTCTTGTTTCTTCATTTAACAAAATTGCAGGAGACTCTTCAATAACTTTTTGGTGTCTTCTTTGAAGTGAACAATCTCTTTCTCCAATATGAATAGCATTTCCATGAGAATCACCAACAACTTGTACTTCAATATGTCTTGGATTATTGATAAATCTTTCAAGATACATTGTTCCATCACCAAAGGCAGCAAGTGCTTCAGAAGAGGCAGCTGTAAAAAGTTGTTCAAATTTATCTTCTGATTCAATAAGTCTCATTCCTCTTCCACCACCACCTGCACTTGCTTTTGCCATAATTGGATAACCAATTTCTTCAGCAACTTTTTTAGCTTCCTCTACAGAATGAACGGCACCAGGGCTACCTGGAACAACAGGAACACCTGCTTTTATCATTTCATCTTTTGCTTTTGATTTATCAGCCATTTTTTCCATTACATCAGTTGATGGACCAATGAATTTAATATCATGTAATTTACAAATTTCTACAAAATCTTGATTTTCTGATAAAAATCCATATCCTGGAAAAATTGCATCACAACCTGTAATTTCAGCAGCAGTGATAATTGCAGGAATATTTAAATATGAATCAATTGATTTAACATCACCAATACAAATTGCTTCATCTGCATGTTTTAAATATGAAGCATTTTTATCTCCTACACTATAAATTGCAACAGATTTTTTACCCATTTCTCTAATAGTTCTAATAGCTCTTTGAACTATTTCTCCTCTATTAGCGATTAATATCTTTTTTATTTCAGCCATAGCAAAACTCTTTATTAAAGTTTTTCTACTGCAAATAATGGCATATCATATTCAACAGGTTTTCCATTTTCAATTAAAACATCAATAATTTTGCAATCGAATTCTGCTTCAACTTCATTCATAATTTTCATTGCTTCTAAAATACAAAGTGTTTGACCTTTTTTTACAGTATCACCTTTTTTTACAAAAGCAGGAGCTTCTGGTGATGGAGCTTCATAGTATGTTCCTACCATAGGAGAGTTGATTGTATCTCCTGCAATAGTAGTTGCTGATTCTCCTGGAACTACAGCAGGAACAGGTGCTGCTTGAGTAGTAGCAGGTGCAGGTGCTGCAATTGGAGCAGCAGTTGTTACTACAGTTCCAGTTTCAAACCCTTTTTGCATAGAAACTTCAAATTCTCCTTCTTTTACTTTTAGTTTATTTAATTCACTTTTATCAAATACTCTTATTAATTCTTTTATTTCTTTAAAATCCATGTTTAACCTTTTATAATCAAATTTTGGAAATAATACCATAATTAATGTTATAAATTCTTATAGTAAATTTTAGAATTATGGTAAAATTAGCTCATATCTTACAAAATATACTAAATAGAGATAAAAAAAGAGCATAAACTGATAAAAAAACACTAATTTATAAAAATACAACTTTGTGGTAATTTTTATGAAATTAATTGAAACTAGGAAGAAAAATGATAAGTGATAGAAATTTTATTAACATTGCACATGAAATTGCAAGTGCTTCAAAATGTGTGTCAAAACAAGTAGGTGCAGTGATTGTAAAAGATGGGAGAATTTTATCTACTGGATATAATGGAACACCAGCTGGTTATATTAATTGTAGTACACATTGGGATGGAGAATATACAAAAGATCATCATGAGTGGTCAAAAACTTATGAGATTCACGCAGAAATGAATGCTTTAATTTGGGCTGCAAGAAAAGGGATTAGTATTGAGGGTGGTACTATATATGTAACTTTGGAACCTTGCAGTGAATGTTCTAAAAATTTAATAGCTGCAGGTATTAAAAGAATAGTTTATGATAAAGCTTATGAACATACCAACTCTGATATTGTTTCTAAATTTATAAAAGACAATGGAGTTATAATAGAGCAAATTAAATGATTGGTGGAATTAATAATCATAAATTCTATAAAAAAGCAATAGATAAATATGGAATAAGTGCAAGAGGTGTACATTGGCAGTCCCAATTTACTCAATACCTTAGATTCGAAATATTAAACTCTTTTATAAAAGAAGATATTGAAAAATCAACTTTAGTAGATGCAGGATGTGGCTTCGCAGAGTATTTAAATTATTTGAAAAAGTCCAGTTTAGAGCCTAAATTATATCTTGGTATTGATGTTGAAGAGAAGATGATTTCTTTAAGTGAAAAGCGTTTTCCTAATAATAAATTTTTAGTAAAAGATATTTTAAAAGACTCTTTGCCTGAAGCTGATTATTTTGTTTGTAGTGGTGCTATGAATATACTTAGAAAAAAACAGATGTTTAGGTTTATTGAAAATTGTTTAAATTCTTCAAAAAAAGGTTTTGTTTTTAATTTTCTAAAATCTCATACTTTAAATGGTGTAGCATATGAAAAAGTAATTGACTTTTGTGAAGGCTTAGGTAAAGAAATTTATATAAAAGACTATTACTTGGATAATGATATTTCCATTTTTTTAAAGCACTAAACTATTTAGTCAAATATAGTAAAATATCATAAATTTCTCATATTGATAATATATACTTTTTCTATAAATCAAAAATAGATTAAGGATATTATGATGAAAGTAGGTTTATTTATTCCCTGTTTTATGAATGAGTTGTATCCAAATAGTTCGATGGCAACTTTAAAACTATTAAAGAAATTTAATATGGATGTTGAGTATCCAATGGACCAAACATGTTGTGGGCAGCCAATGGCAAATTCAGGCTGCTCTAAAGATATGAAAACATTAGCACTTAGGTTTGTGGAAATATTCAAAAAATATGACTATATTGTTGCTCCAACTGGTTCATGTGTAACTATGGTAAAAGATCATTACGAAGCATTTTTTGATGAAGATGATAAAGACTACAATAAAGTGAAAACTTCTATTTACGAAGTGTGTGAATTTTTACATGATATTATTAAAGTAGAAAAAATTGATTCTTATTTCCCACACAAAGTAGGAGTTCATAACTCTTGTCATGGACATAGAGGTTTAAAATTAGGAAGTGCAAGTGAACTTAATATTCCTAAAAATAATAAGCTAAAAAACCTACTTAATTTAGTAGAGGGAATAGAAATTGTTGAATTAAACAGAGAAGATGAGTGTTGTGGTTTTGGTGGAACCTTTGCTATAACAGAAGAAGATATTTCTGTTGCAATGGGTAAAGATAGAATTAAAGACCACATTGACTCAAATGTTGAGATAATGACAGGTGCTGATATGTCATGTCTTATGCATATGCAAGGTTTAATAAATAGAGAAAATAAACCTTTAAAAGTAATGCATATAACTGAAATCCTTGCAGGAAAGGTTCAATTATGAGTATTTTACATAACCATCCAGCAAAAGCAAAAGAGTTTGTTGCAAACGATGAAAGAATGCATTGGCATGACCAAGCTCTTTGGTTTGTAAGAGAAAAAAGAGATAGAATCTCAAAAACTATTCCAGAGTGGGAAACTTTAAGAAAATATGCAGATCAAATCAAGTCTCATACTATGGCAAACTTAGATAAATATCTTTTAGAGTTTGAAAAAAATGCAAATGCAAAGGGAATAAAAGTTCATTTTGCAAAAGATGCACAAGAACACAATGAAATAGTACATAGAATATTAAGTGAGAACAACGTAAAAAAAGTTGTTAAATCAAAATCTATGTTAACAGAAGAGTGCCATTTAAATCCATACCTAGAGTCAAAAGGAATGGAAGTAGTTGATACCGATTTAGGTGAAAGAATTGTTCAACTTAGAAATGAACCACCTTCTCATATTGTACTTCCTGCAATTCACTTAAAAAAACAAGATGTTTCTGATACTTTTCATAAAGAAATGGGAACTGAAAAAGGAAACTATGACCCTACATATTTAACAAGAGCAGCAAGAGAAGATTTAAGACAAAAGTTCTTAGATGCTGATGCTGGTATTACAGGGGTTAACTTTGCTATTGCAAATACAGGTGGAGTTGTAGTTTGTACAAATGAAGGTAATGCAGACATGGGTGCTTCTTTACCAAAACTTCATATTGCATGTATGGGAATTGAAAAAGTAATTCCTAGACTTCAAGATTTATCTGTATTTACAAGACTTCTTGCAAGAAGTGCAACTGGACAAGCTATCACTTCATATACTTCTCACTTTCATGGACCAGTTGAAGGTGGACAAATGCATATTGTAATTGTGGATAATAAAAGAACACCATTTTTACAGTCTGAATCTTATAAAAAAGCATTAAACTGTATTAGATGTGGAGCTTGTATGAATACTTGTCCTATTTATAGAAGATCTGGTGGTCACTCATATGATTATGTTATTCCTGGTCCAATTGGATCAACATTAGGAACATTTAGGGATCCAAAAAAGCATAAAACTTTATCATTTGCTTGTACTCTTTGTGGTTCTTGTACAAATGTTTGTCCTGTTAAGATTGACCTAGATTCGCAACTTTACACCCATAGACAAGATTTAAGGGAAATGAATATTATCTCAAATCAAAAAAGACTTTCTATGCAATTTGCATCTTGGTTAATGAGTAAACCAGCACTATTTGATTTTGCAGGAAAGATAGCCAGAAAAGTGGTACCAAATTTACCTAAGTTTATGATTTACAATAGATTTAATGTTTGGGGAAAACAAAGGGATTTACCTGATATGCCAAAGAAAAGTTTTAAAGAGCTTTATAAAGAGGAGTTTGGAAATGACAAGTAAAGAATTAATATTAAAAAATATTAGAACTAATAATGTAGTCCAAGATACAACTCTTCCAGATTACTCAAATTTTGGATTAACTTTTGAAGATAAACACTCTTACTTTTCAACTATGCTTGAATCAGTTGGAGGAAAAGCTTTATTTATTAAAAAAGAAGAGTTAGAAGAAACAATTAAATCTATATATCCAGATGAAAAAATTATAACTTCCAATGTAGAGGGCTTTTCTTTAGCAAACTTTGATGCAAATAAAGAGAATGATCCACATAAGCTAAAAGATATTGATTTAGCTGTTGTAAAAGGTGAATTTGCAGTTGCAGAAAATGGTGCTGTTTGGGTTAAAAATAGGGACAACAGACACAGAGCTTTATATTTCATTGCACAAAATATCATTTTAGTATTAGAAAAAAGTGCGATAGTTAATAATATGCATGAAGCCTATGAATTAATCTCTTTTGGTGAGCCTTCATATGGAGCGTTTATTAGTGGTCCTTCTAAAACTGCAGATATTGAACAATCCTTGGTAATTGGAGCGCACGGTCCTAAATCAGGATATGTGATTTTTGTAGAATAAGCTAGTATCTGTGATATAATCATAAAATAATAGAAGGATTATTTTGAAAATATTATTAGTTGTATTAGTTGCTTTTACTTTTTCTTTTGCTTCAAAGGAAGTATTATTACTTCATTCATATCATAAAGGGTATAAATGGAGTGATGATATTTCTTTAGAAATTGAAAAAAGATTTAAAGATGAAAAAGATATAAACCTTACAACTATTTATATGGATACCAAACATATAGCAGGCTCTAGATATTTAAATCAATTGGGAGAAATTTACAAAAAACAGTTATCCACAAGGGATTTTGACCTTGTAATTGTTAGTGATAATAATGCTTTTGATTTTGCAATTAAATACCATGAGTATCTTTTTAAAGATTTACCTATACTATTTTGTGGAATTAATAATTTTGATAAAGCTTTTTTAGAACAAAATAATATGAAAAAATATATGACAGGTGTCGTTGAACAAGTTGATTTAGAAAAGAATTTTGAGTTGATTTTACGAATGCAACCAAATTTAGAAAAGTTGGTAATAATAAATGATAAATCAAAAACAGGATATGCAGTAAAAAGAGATTTAAGAAAAGTTATTGAGAAGTATTCAAAAAAGATTAATATTGAGTATATAGATAATTTAGATATTGATAACTTAAAAAAGAAGGTACTTAATTTAAACAGAAAAAAAAGTGCTCTTTTATTTGTACTTTTATTTAAAGATACTACAGGAAAGTTTTTTACTTATAAGCAAAGTTTTAAAAAAATATATGATGTGAGTCAAGTACCTATTTATGGTCTTTGGGATTTTTATTTAGATTATGGAATGATAGGTGGCTTATTAACTTCTGCAAAAGCACAAGGTGAAGCTGTTTCTTATATGGCTATGCAAGTATTAAATGGAAAAGATGTAAGGGAAATTCCAATTATAGAAAAATCCCCAAATAGATATATTTTTGATTATAAAGAGTTAGATAGATTTGATTTAAGTGTTAAAGATATTTTAGAAGAGTATGAAATAATAAATGAACCCCATGATTTTTTTAGGAAGTATACAAAACTTATTGTAACTATAGTCATAATTATTAGTGTTTTATTAATTATGATTTTTTCAATGAAAGCAAATATTCAAAGAAGAAAAAAAGTAGAAAAGGATTTACAAAATAGGATTAAGTTTGATAAGGTTTTATTAGATACTTTACCTAATGCAATCTATTATAAAAATATAGATGGAAAGTTTTTAGGTTGCAACAAAGCTTTTTCTGATCTTCTAGATATTCCCAAAAAAGAAGTAATAGGAAAAAACGCGAGGGATTTTTTCCCTTCGGATATAGCTAATAAAAATGAATTAATAGATAAAAGACTTTTAAAAACATTGGGTAAAAATACTTCTGAGATGACTTTACATTTAAATGACAATCAAATGAAACATATAATTATCAAAAAAGCTGTATATCTTAACAATGACAGTTCAATTGGTGGAATTGTATGTATAATGGATGATATTACAGAAGAGGTACAACAAAAACAGTTTTTAATTCAGCAAGGTAAATTAGCTGAAATGGGTGACATGATTGCAGCAATTGCTCACCAGTGGAATGAACCTTTAGTCGAACTTTCTGCCCAAGTTCAAGATATACAAACATCATTTTTATTAGGAGAATTAAAAAATTCCCAAGTTGAGGAATTTGTAAATGATTCAATGGTTCAAATAAAATATATGTCTAAAACTTTGACAGATTTTAGAAACTTTTTAAAACCATCAACAAAAAAAGTTATCTTTTCAATAAGAAATTCCTTTGAAGAAATTTTAGAAATTATGGGAAAACAACTTTTTTATTCAAATATAAATATGAAAATAAACTATAAAAATGATGATTTATTAATTTATGGTTATGAAAATGAATTTAAACAAGTTTTATTAAATTTAATTAATAATGCAAAAAATAAA
>NZ_NXIE01000001.1:600000-827202 GCF_004116625.1 Halarcobacter mediterraneus | reverse complement strand
GGTGTTACCTCTTTTAATACATCACCTATAGTTGGAATATCTACTCCGTATAAATTAATACATGTAAATAAAGATAGAATTAATAAACTTTTTATTTTTAAACTTATATTTTTCATTATATTTCATCTTCTTTTTTATCTTCTTCTTCCTCTAAAATAAGTTGCCTTTGTGTACCATAAGGCATATTAATCCCTCCATCTAAAACTCTAAGAACAATACCATTTATAATAGGAAAAGAGATTTCTCCTTGTTGTAATAAATCAGTAATGATATTTTCAATATTTGTTATCTCTTCTGGATTTATATCTAAAGAGTTAAAGTCTATATTGTTAAACTCCTCTATAGAGTTAATAGTTGAATCATTTATAATACTAGCAATAAGACTATCTAAAGAGTTATTGATACTTGCAGTAGTAATATAAGAGTTTTTATCTAAAATATAGTTTTTACTATCACTCCCACTTAAAGAGATACCTTCTATATAAACATTTTTATCATTAGCAGGTTTTTCATTCTCAAAGTTAGCAGAAGAATAAATAGCTTTTATATCATCACCTTGGATAACACCACTTAAAGAACCATTTGCAATAGCAGTAGTAGAACCATCATACTCTTTGTTATTTGCTGTGTATGTTACATTGATTAATTTAGGAGTAATTTTTAGCTCTCCATCAATAAACTCAAAATTATAATTATTGTCTTCCCCTAAAGCTGATATAATATGAGTTCCCTCATCTTTAGCTTCTCCTTGTAAAGTAATAGAATCTATTACAGATTTATCTTCATTATTCACTAATCCACTTACTGTATAGTTATCTATAGTATGAGTTTCCCCATTATAAACAACTTCTTTATTGTCAACAGTTACTGTTGCTAAAGCTTTGTTAATAGTAGCAGTAGTGCTTGTAGAATCATTTGTCTCAATGATATAGTTTCTCATATCCTCTCCACTTAATGATATATCTGTAATATTAATAGTCTTATTTTCTCCTGCATTTTTATCTTCAAATAACGCACTTTGAGATACAGTAATATCATCTCCTGAAATAAGACCTTCTAATACAGCTTCAACATTAGCAGTAGTAGTACCATCATATACTTTGTCATTGCCATTAAAAGTAGCAGAGATATTTTTAGGTGTAATACTAGCAGTAGAAGAACTAGAACTAGCAATAGTATAGTTAGAACTACCACTTCCAGATAAAGAGATATTAGAAATAGAGATAGTTTTATTATCTCCTACATTTTTATCAGAAAATGAAGCCAAGAAAGAGTCTAAAGAAACATTATCCCCAGAGACTAATCCTGATAAACCACCATCTAAAGAAGCAGTAGCAGAAGTAGTTCCATCATAAACCTTGTCATTTACTGAAAAGTTAGCTGATAATTCCTTTTTATTGGTAGTTAAAGTTCCTGTATCATAGTTTATAATATACCCTTGTTGAGAAGAGTATAAACCATCTACATTTATTGTAGCTGTTCCTGCATTTTTCAAATCACCACTTGAAGTATAAGCTAGAGTACCATTTACTAAAGAGTTATCGTAAGTTGGATTGGAGTAAGTTACACCTTCACTTCCTACTACATAATTAGTACCATCATAAGTTCTTGTAGCATCATTTGCTTTTACAGTAAGTTCTGTCATAAATGCTCTTAAAAGAGGTCTTGTATGACCTTTATAGATTATCCAATCATTTGTAAAATCAAAGCCTGCATAAGTATCTTTACTAAAAGCATTTACTGTGTTGGTTGAGCTGTAGATTCCTGTAGCTCCAGCTGAACTTCCACCTCCTACGCCATTTGTTTGACCTGTGGTGTCTATATCCCAGTATGAGTTTGTGATGGTTGAGTCAAAAGTATATCCAACTAATCCTCCAACATTATCATTACCACTTACAGCTCCTGAAAAGTAGGAGTTATTTATTGTGGAAGTATCTCTCTGTTGTCCAACTAAACCACCTATATAATTTCCACTTCCAAATACAGAAGCTGTTGAGTAAGAGTTACTTATAGAGCTAGAATATGCCGACCCCATTAATCCTCCAACACTATTATTTCCATTTATAGTACCTGTAGTATATGAATTACTTATGGAAAAAATAGTACCGTCTTTAGCTTTACCCAATAATCCACCTACACCATCATTTCCAGTAATATCCACAGAAGTATAGGAGTTTGTTATAAAATTATTATTATATCCATATCCAATTAACCCCCCAACACTATCATGTCCATTTATAGTACCTGTGACATAGGAATTATTAATTGTTAAACGAAATGCATCTCCTACTAGTCCTCCAACATTATACATTCCAGTAATATCTACATTAGTAAGTCCTAAATTGGAGATACTTTTTGAAGACCAATTCTGCCCAAATAACCCTACACGATTTTCATTACCTCTATTGATATAAAGACCATCTATAACATAACCTTTACCATCAAAGCTTCCTTGAAAGTATGTAGCACTATCTCCTATAGAATCAAACCCTTTAGAGCTCCACATATCGCCTGTGTATTTTATATTATTTGCTAGAACATAATCAGCTGTTAAATCCATAGCCATAAGTTGGAGTTGATGGTCATTTGTGATAGTAGTAGAGTATTCACTTCTTAAAAAAGGTCTTGTTTCACCTTCTATCATAAACCAAGTGTTTGTAAAGTCAAAGCCTGCATAAGTATCTTTACTAAAAGCATTTTTCGTATTTGTTGAGCTGTAGATTCCTGTAGCCCCAGCTGAACTTCCACCTCCTACTCCATTTGTTTGTCCTGTGGTATCTATATCCCAGTATGAGTTTGTGATGGTTGAGTTAAAATTAAATCCAACTAATCCTCCAACATAAGTATTCCCAATTACATTTCCTGTAACATAAGAGTTTGTGATGGTAGAAGAATTATTGTATCCAACTAATCCTCCAACATAAGTATTCCCAATTACATTTCCTGTAACATAAGAGTTTGTGATGGTAGAAGAATTATTGTATCCAACTAATCCACCAAAAACAATACCCCCACTTACATTTCCTGTAACATAAGAGTTTGTGATAGTTGAATTATCATTTGTTCCAACCAATCCTCCAACCTGCTTATTTCCACTTACATTTCCTGTAACATAAGAGTTTGTGATGGTTGAAGAATTATTATGTCCAACTAATCCACCAACATAATCCCTTCCTGTAATATCTACATTGGTAAGTCCTAGATTTAAAATTGTTCCTTTATTAGCTCCATAAGAATCAGTATAACCAAATAACCCTACAAAGTTTTCATTAGCTCTATTGATATACAAGCCATCTATAACATAACCTTTACCATCAAAGATTCCTGTAAATCTTGTATCTATATTACCTGTAGAGTTATCTCCTATTTGTTTAAATCCAGCTCCACTATTCCAAGTAGTAGTATCACTTGCATCTATGTTTGAACCTAATTCATATCTACCATTTAAAGCTTGACTTATCCATTGGAGTTGATTGATATTATTTATGATTACTTTTCCAGTTGATGGGTCAAACTTTATAGCTGCATTTCTATTAACTGCATTAAAGTAAACTCCACCATAAGTGTTGTTAGTATTTTCAATAGTAGCATTTACATATATCTCATTACCTGCAGTTAAAGTAAGCTTTGTAGCTTCACCCCAAGTGATATCTTCATTTACAGTAATATCATTATCTGCAAGGAGTTCTATATCTGTTGTAGCTAAGTTAGACTCTATAGCAGTTGCACTTACACTAGCTCCTGTTATATCACTTCCTCCTGTTGATTCTATAGTCATATTAACTGGATCTAAAAGCCATTTAGAAGCTTCTACTAAAGTTGTAGAAGCTACACTTAGCTCTTTCCCTGAAGTCTCTACAAACCCACCTTTAGCTTTTATAGTTCCAGCTATATTTGCAGTTCCTCCATGGGCATATAGTTCCACATGTCCGTTTATTCCATCTAGTGAGTTTGCTTCTATGATACCTGTATTATTTACTACACCTCTTAGAAGTTCATCAACTGCATGAGTAGTTAGATATACTTCTCCACCATCTGCAAGAATAGTGCTAGAGTTTTCTACTAGGGCATCTAATATACCTTTATCTACAGATAAATCTATTAAAGAGTTACCATTTAGATTTATAGTATATTCATCTGCTGATGTAAGTTGTACTCTTCCTTTTATAGCTTCTATCACTCCACTATTTTTAGCTTCATTAGAAGCAAAGATTACATAACCATTATTTTTAACTTTTATAGTACCTTGGTTGATAATAGATTCTGTTGAATCTCCTGTAAAAGTATAGTTACCTTTTTGAAAGTTAGTATCTGAGATATCTTTAGTTGTAGCTAATAGTCCTGCTGTATTTATTGAAGCATTTTTACCAAATAAAACTCCATTTGAGTCTAATATCCAAACTTGACCATTGGCATTTAAAGCTCCATCTATAATACTTCTTTCATTTCCTATTACTCTGTTTAGAGTTATACTATTTAGATTTGGTTGATTGAAGTTTACTGTTTCATGGGAAGCTATATTAAACTTATTCCAGTTTATACTAGCTTTGGAGGTGGATTGGTTTATATTGGTTGTATTTCCACTTTGTGAAATAGTAGCAGACCCTGAAGTTACCACTCCACCACTAGGCGCTGCAAAGCTTAGAGTTACACCTCCTAGAAGTGCAGATACTACTAAGCTTATCTTTCCACCTTTTAGGATTCTAAAACGGGAAGAATAGTTGTGATTTAATTTCATGATATATCCTTAAACATAAAAAACTTTTTTCTTATATTCAAGTATTATATTTAGTTATCGTTACTTTCGTCGTTACTTTTTTGGATTTTATTTTTAAACCATAAAGAGATGTGTGTTCCATGGTCAGTTTTTATGTTGAGTTTTCCCTCCAGTTGTCCTTCCGCAAGTGACTCAACCATCATTTGTCCAAAGGATGGGGTGTCATTTGTTTGTATACCTTTTCCATTATCAGAGATCTCTAATAAGATACCATCTTTATGGTTGTTTAAAGAGATGGTGATAATACCATCTTTCCCATCAAAGGCATACTTTATAGCATTGGTTACAAGTTCATTGACTATAAGACCACAGTATATTGCTTCTTCTATATCTAAGATTGCACAGATATCAAGCTTGAAATCTATATTTTCCATCTCAAAACTTTGTGTGATATTTTCAACTACTTGTTCAAAATATTCTTTAGCATCTATAGTTTCAATATTCTTTTGCGTAAAAAGCATTTGATGTACTATACTCATAGAGTGTATTTTTCGCTCTACATCTTGAAGCTTCTCTTCCATATCTTTATCTTTGTGTTCATTGAGTTTAAGGGTATACAAAGAGGTGATAAACTGCATATTGTTTTTTACTCTATGGTGAAGTTCTTTTAAAAGCAGCTCATTTTGTTTGAGTTCGTTATTTAGTTCTTTGGTTCTTGTTTTTACAATTTTTTCTAAACGACTGGATTCATTTTGTTGTTGTATAAGCAATGACTTGGTTAAATCATTTTTTTTCTTTTCTAATATTTTGATACGATATGCTAATGATATAGCAAATAAAATAACCTCTGCCATAATAAGAGTTTCAAAGGTATACTCAAAAACATATTGCTCCGGAAGTAATCCCAAAAACTTAAAAAATAGGGATAACCATGCTAAAAGAGCAAAACTCCAGCCTAATAAAAAGAATTTGGCTTGAGGATTTTTCTTATAAAGAGCATAAAATCCAATCCATAAAAAATAGTATGGCATAACAAACTGAAAAAGAATAACTTGAGGGATGGTAAAAATATCAAAAATTTGTAATATATAATAAAAAAGTATTATAAAAATAAGTATTTTCAAAGATAAGTCAATTTTAGGATACAGTTTTGTATTTAAAAAATGTCTGATAAAAAGAGTCATAGTAAAGGAAACGAAAATATTTATATAAAAAAGGTTGAAGTATAAACTTTTTTTAACAAACTCAAGATCGTCCATAGGGAAAAAATAAAATCTAATATATATAGAAAGTTCACTTTGCATAAGTGTAGCAATAAGATATAAAAAGTAATATAGATATATTTTGTCTCTTGTAAAAATAAATAAAAAGATATTATAAAAAACAAGAGATAATATCCCACCAAAAAAGAGCGCCCAAATAACTTGTTTAGCTGTGTCTTCTTTTTTGAACTCTTTTGGTTCATGAAGTAATGGTTTGAACCATAAAGAGAGTTTTTCACTTTTGACATAGAGATAATATTCTTGTGTACTATTTGGGGTAAGGGTTATAGGAAGATTAAGTTTAACTGTACCATCAAAACTTTCAAGATGATAAAACCCTGTGGTTTTTGTTGATACTACTTTTTGATTTTCTATTTTATAAAGCTCAATTTTTTCTAAAAAAATATTTTCAAAACTAAGTATCTTTTTTATTGTATTTGAAGTAGGGTTTTTTAGTTGAAATTTTATCCACACACTTTCAGGAGCTAAAATACAATAATCAATAACTTTTTTATTGGTGGAAATGAACTTGTCATTATTTTTTAGTATACTATTAATAGTTTCTTTATTCCCTATATCATGGTGTATTTTGGAGTGGGGGAGTATCTCTATTGTATCTTGTATATTGACAAAAATTGTCGCTTGTAAGTTTACATATATAGAAATCAATAAAATAAGGAAATAAGGCATAAAACTCTTTTTTTTAAAAGTTTATCATAAAAAATGTAAGATATATAAAAAGTAACGCAAAAAATAACGATAGAGTGATACAATATAAATATGAAAAAGATAAATATTTTGATTATAGAAGATACTATGCTCACTGCACAAAAAATAAAAAGAACTCTTGAATGGGAAGGGTACAATGTAGTTGCTATAGCATCAAGAAGTGATAGTGCTATTGAGACGATGTTTAAAAATAGTGTTGATATCATCATCGCCGATATCAATATCAAAGGGGATCGAAACGGCATAGAAACAGCTCAAATCATCCAAAAGAATTTTAATGTTCCTGTTATATTTTTAACTTCATATCATGATGATTCAACACTTGCAGAGGCTTCTACTGTAAACTTTACAGGATACATTGTAAAGCCATATTTAGATAGCCACCTTCTAAGAGAAGTAAAATTAGCAACATATCGTTTTAGTTTAAATGAAAACATAAAACCTGTTGAGTTAAATGATGGATATATTTATAATATAGGTACAAAAACTCTTTATAAAAATCAGGAGAAAATAAATCTTACAAAAAAAGAGCAACAATTTTTACATATATTAATACAAAATAAAAATGTTGTAATATCAAATGAGCATATTGATTTAGTATTGTGGCATACAAGTATTACAAACGATGAAAATAGACGACAACTACTTTTTAGACTTAGAAAAAAAGTTCCTGAATTAGATATTAAGACTCTAAAGGGAGAAGGGTATATTTTAATTATTTAGAAAAACCAAGTTTCTTTTTTGAAACTTGGTATGATTGATTATTTATTAAGCTCTTTTTCTACAAGTTCATTTACAACTTTAGGATTTGCTTTTCCAGCTGTTGCTTTTAATACTTGTCCTACAAAAAAACCTAATAGTTTTGTGTTTCCATTTTTAAACTTTTCTAAGTTTTCTGGATTTTTTGCAATAACTTCTTCTATAATTGGTAGAATTACTTCAGGGTTACTTATTTGAATTAAGCCTTTATCTTCAACTATTTGTTTAGGCTTTCCACCTTTTTCAGACATTTCCTCAAATACTTGTTTTGCTATTTTTGTTGAAATAATTTCTTCATCAAGCATTTTGATTAATTCTACTATTTCAGATGTTGTAAATTTTAGTTCTTCTATTGTTTTTTCTTTTAATTGTTTAGCAACATCATTTGCAATAATATTTGCCAATGTTACTGGACTATTTAATTCTTTTAAAGTCTCTTCATAAAAAGATGAAAGTTTTTCATCTCTTGCTAAGATATTAGATACTTCATTATTAAGTTTTAATTCTTTTGTATATTTTAGGAAAAGTGTTTCTTGTTCTTTTGTTAAAGGTTCTGCTTCCCCATGAATGATTTCTTTTTTTACTTCTTGTTTTTGATTTGATTTATTATCTTTTTTAGTTTTATTTTCACTAGGTTGTACTTTTTTAGCCCAAGAATCTTTTAAAGAAACAATTTTATTAAATACAGGTTTTTCATCTGTATAATCAATAGGGTCAGCATAAAAATAACCTTGTCTTTCAAATTGAAATCTTTCATCTTTCTTTTCTTCAATTACAGCAGGTTCAATAAGTGCATCTTTAATAATTTTTAAAGAATTAGGGTTTAAATCTTCTACTTCTTGAGGTGCTTCATTTTTATAAAGTCTGTCATAAAGTCTTAATTCAACTTTTTTAGCATAAGTTTCACTTACCCATTGAATAGCACTTTTTACTTTTATTCCACTTGTATCACTTCCACTTTTTGATTCAGGGTAATATTGAGCAATTATTTCAGTAATATTTCCTTTATCATCTTTGATAACTTCTTTGCATGAAATAATATAACCATGTCTTAGTCTTACAGGTTGTTCTGGAGTAAGTCTATAGAAACCTTTTGGTGGATTTTCATTAAAATCATCTCTTTCAATATATACTACTTTTGAAAAAGGAACTACTCTTGAACCTTCTTTTGGTACATCATGGGGATAATAGGGTGCATCAATTTCTTCTTCTCCCTCATAATTTTCAATTGTTACTTTTAAAGGGTCAAGTACACACATAACTCTTGGAACTTTTTTATTTAAATCATCTCTAATACAAAACTCTAATTGAGAAACATCAACCATAGAGTTTGCTTTAGCAATTCCAATTTGATCACAGAAGTTAATTATTGATTCAGGAGTATATCCTCTTCTTTTATAACCTGCAATTGTAGGCATTCTTGGATCATCCCAGTCATTTACATAGTTGTTTTGTACTAATTCTAAAAGTTTTCTTTTACTCATAACAGTATAATTAATACCTAGTCTTGCAAATTCATGTTGATATGGTCTAGGTGGTTTTAACTCAAGAGTATCTAATACCCAATCATAGATATCTCTATTATTTTCAAACTCTAAAGTACAAATTGAGTGTGTAACTCCTTCAATATAATCAGATAAACAGTGTGCAAAATCATACATAGGATAAACATGCCATTCATTTCCAGCTCTATAATGATGTGCATGTCTAATTCTGTATAAAAGTGGATCTCTCATTTTCATATTTGCAGCACTCATATCTATTTTTGCTCTTAATACATGCTCTCCATCTTTGAATTCACCCCTTTTCATTCTTTCAAAAAGGTCTAGATTTTCTTCAATACTTCTATTTGCATATTCACTTCTTTTTCCAGCTTGTGTAACTGTTCCTCTATATTCACGAATTTCTTCTTCATTTAAACTATCAACATAGGCTTTACCCATTTTTATAAGTTTAATAGCATAGTCATATAATTTTGGGAAATAATCAGAAGTATAATATACATTTTCTCCCCAGTCAAATCCAAGCCATTTAACTGCATCTTTTAAAGCTTCAACATATTTTGTATCTTCTTTTGTTGGGTCAGTATCGTCCATTCTAAGATTACAATGTCCTTTGAAATCTTTTGCAATTCCAAAGTTTATACAGATAGATTTAGCGTGTCCTATATGTGGAAAACCATTAGGTTCAGGAGGAAATCTTGTTACAACTTCTTCATATTTACCTTTTTTTAAATCTTCATCAACTATTACACGTAAAAAGTCTTTGTTTTCACTCATTATTATTAAACCTTTTTGATTATTCTAACTCTTTATAAAAGCTGTATTTTATCTAATTTGAACTTATATTAGCAGTTTCTTTATTATTTTATATATTTCTATTGACATTAAAATTATTTTTATATATACTCTGTATTAGTTAACTAATACACTATAAAAGGAAAATAATGCTTAGTATAGAAAAATTAAATTTTTCATATAAAAAAAAAGCTTTATATAAAGACTTATCAATAAATTTTAGAAAATCTCATATTTATGGACTATTTGGAAAGAATGGTTCAGGTAAAACAACTCTTTTAGGTTTGATTTCAGGAACTTTATTTTCGAAAGAAGGAAAAATAAGAACCTTAGGTTTTGATCCAAAGAATCGTGAAACTTCTATGTTAAGTGAAATATTTTATTTGCCTGAACAATTTATTTTACCTGAGTTATCTTCTAAAAATTTTGTAAAGTTGTATTCTTCTTTTTATCCAAATTTTAGTATCACAGAGTATAAAGAGTATTCTAACTCTTTAGAAATAGAAGATAGTAAAAATTTAAAAAACCTTTCTATGGGGCAACAAAAAAAATTCTTACTTGCTTTTGGTCTTGCTTGCAATTGTAAATTAAATATTTTAGATGAACCAACTAATGGTTTAGATATTCCTTCAAAAAGTGTATTTAGACGATTAGTAAGTTCTTGTATAGATGAAACAAAGTGTTTTATTATTTCTACTCATCAAGTAAAAGATATTGAAAATATAATTGATTATGTTTGTATTTTAAATAATGCAGAGTTTGTTTTAGATATTTCTTTAGAATATTTATCAAAAATAATAGAAATGAAAATACAAGATTCTGTAAGTGGTGAAGAACTATATACTGAAGCTATAGCATTAGGACAATATTCAGTTATAAAAGAAAATAAAAGTGGCAATACAAGTAATATTGATATGGAATTATTATTTAATGCAAGTATTTTAGATAATTCAAAACTACAGGAGTTTTGTAAAGGGAAAGAAAATGAAAAATAAATTTGAAATGTCAAGATTAGGAAAGTTATTAGCAATAGAAGTTTATTTAAGTTATAAATATTTATTAGCTTCTTTACTTGTACCTTTATTTTTTAGTTTTTTTATGAGTATGGGTGCTAAAAATGATATTTATAGTGTATTTAGTATTTTAGCTAGTATGTATAAAGGATATATCCTTCTTGGTGGAATTATGTATACAAGTTATCGTTTTACTCAAATGCATAATAAAAGTGAAAGTTTATTTTGGTTTATGTTACCTGCAAGTTCTTTAGAAAAGTTTCTATCAAAGTTATTAGCTACTTTTCTTTATTTTTATCTTTTTAATACTTTAGGTTTTCTAATAATTATACTTATTTCTCAACTGTTTTTTTTAGGAAATAATGAATTGTTTTCATTAATATCTTTTACAAATAGTTTTTTATTTGAGGTCTTTTTAGCAAATGTAATTTATAGTTTTAAAGCTTACTTATTAGTTAATTCAATATTTTTATTTGGGGCAATTTTATTTAAAAAAAGACCTGCTTTATATACTTTAATTAGTATTTCTTTAATAATTATTATAATAGTTTCTTTTATTGTCTTTGGTGTAATAAATTATATTTATGAGTTAAACTCTTCTCCAAAAGATTTTGATTATAGAATAATTATAGAAAATAGTTTTTTCTTTGATTATATTAAAACTTCAGTTCTTCTTTTATTTGTCTTTTTTATGTGGTTTATCTCATACAAGTTAATGAAATCAAAGCAGGTAAGTCATGGAATTTAATGAGAGTAAAGCTATTTATTTACAAATTGTAGATATTGTTTTCAAACAAATTTTATTAAAAAATATAAAAGAAGAAAGTCGTTTACCCTCAATAAGAGAACTTGCAGTTGAGATGGAAGTTAACCCTAATACTGTAGTAAGGTCTTATACTTATATGGAACAAAAAAATATAATCTATAAAAAAAGAGGGGTAGGGTATTTTGTAAAAGAAAATGCAAGAAAAGAAATTTTAAAAGATAAAAAAGAGATTTTTATAAAAGAGACTCTTCCTTATATATTTGAACAAATGCAAGAACTAGATTTATCAATAGAAGATCTAATTCAATTTTATGAAACCAGTAAATAAATGGCAGTATTTAAATACTGCCATAAAATTTAGTTTTTAGCAGAAATATCGATATTAATCCCTTGGTTTAATAATTCATCTTGTCTTGGTCCTAAATAGTCTAAGAAAGTATTATATTTTGAATAATATTTACCACTTACATATCTTATCATTTCTTTAAAGTGAAAACTATATAAAAGTGCATCTATTCTTGCTCTTTCTTTATTTTCATTATATAGTAAAACCCCTGGTCTATAATCTAATTTTATCTCTTTTGCCCAATCATATGCAGTTGTTGATTTTCCTTCAGGAGTAACAATCTTTTCTTTAGATGTTGCATCTAATCTTACTACTGTTACTTTAGATAACTCTTTTTGAACATCTTTATTTTTTAATGTTGTATTATGAAAATAGTCACATTGAGTGCAACTTCCATCTTCAAAAATTACTGCAAGAGCACCTTTTTCTTTTGAAAGGTCTTTTATATCTTTAAACATTTTATTTGATTTAAGAGTGTAGTAAGTCTTATTTTTAACTTTATCTAAATATTGAGTTAAAGTCATATTTTTATATTCTTTATTTTTTACATAATCAAGTACAAGTTTAAAGTTTTCTGGTGATCTATAACCATTTAATCTAACTGCAATTTCATTTTCTTGGTTTAAAATAATAATTGTTGGAGTATATTGTATTTTCAGATGATCTGCATACTCTTTTTCTGTTAGAGTTAAATCTTCATTTACTACAATTTCTCTTGAACCTTTAATATTTATTCCTAAAACATCAAAGTTGTCTTCTATATATTTTTGGTGTTTTGCACCTTCTACAAAATTGTCATTGATCATTTTTGTACAATAAGGACAGAAGTCTAAAGTCATAAACAACATTACATGTTTATCTTCTTCTTTTGCTTCTTCAACATCTTCTGTTAAATCAAGAAAACTTTGCTTGAACCAACCAGGCATTGAATGTTCTGACCCACCTGTTAATTTACCTTTTTGAGCTTGTAGGTTTGTTGTTAAAACAAACAAACTTACAAAGACTGTAAGTAGTGTGGAAATGAATTTTTTCATCATAATCTTTCCCTTTATTATAAGATGCCTAATTAGAACAAAACTTTCATAAAAAAATGTATAAGATAAAAGAAATCTATATATTTATAAGTTATTTTTAATTTAAGGGAATTATTATTGTAAATTCAGCACCTTTGTATTTTTTATTTGAAAATGTAAAGTCTACATTAGAAACTTTTATTTTTCCATCCATACTATCTATAATTTGCCTACTCATATAAAGACCAATACCTGTACCTTCTTTATCTTTTTTTGTACTAAAATAAGGATCATATATTTTATCTATAATCTCTTCTGGAATTCCCCCTGCATTATCTCTTATTTTTATAAAAACCTGCTTGTTTTTTGAAAAGGAGTTAACAAAAATAAGTCTTCTTTCTTCCCTTGGTAGTTTTATTAATTCATCTTTACTATTTTTCAAAATATTAATAAGTACTTGTAATAATTCGTTTTCATAGGTATTTAATTCTATATCATCAATGTTTTCTATTATTTGAATATTATTGTTTTTAAATTGAGAATTAATTAATTTAAATGTTTTCTCATATAATGATCTAAATATAAATCTTTGTTTTAATTTATTTGGTTTAAAAAAGCTTCTAAAGTCTTCAATTGTCTGTGCTAAATATTGTGAAGAATTATTAATTGAATCCATTGCTTCAGATAACTCTTTATCAGTTAAAGTTTCTAACTCTTTTTGTAGTTTTACTCCAGTTGAAGCTGTAGAAATTATAGATAAAGGTTGTTTCCATTGATGGGCTATATTTCCTATCATTTCACCCATTGTTGCCATTTTTGATTGTTGGATTAGTAATCTTTCTTTTTCAACTGTTCTATTCATTTCTTCTTTTAAATTATTTTTATAATCATCAAACTTTTTTGAAACAATTTTTGAAATGTAAAAAGAGATCAAAAGTAGTAAACTTGTAATAATAATACTTAAAATAATGATATCTGAAATGATTGCTTCATGTTTTTTTATTAATTCAAGTTCTCTTTCTTTTACATCATTGTTTAACTCATCCAAATAAAATCCTGCTCCAATAATCCAATCCCAATCTTCAAAATATTTTATAAAAGAAATTTTTTCATTATTATCTGTAGAAAGATTTGGTTTTTTTAGTGCAAGGTAAGAGTAGTATCCTTCTTTTTTATCTATTGCAAATTCAACTAAGTCTTTAATTAAATATTTTCCTTTTGTATTTTCTGTTTTAAAACCATTGGTTTTGATTTTGTCTTTTTCAAAATAAGATAAATAAGTTCCTTTTGAATCAAATATAAATATGTATCCATTATTATTGTTAAATCTAATATTTCTAATTCTTTTCAAAAGATTTTGTTGTATTCTTTTCTCAAAGTCAACTAAATATTCTCCTGTTCCAATTGCTACATCAAAGGGTTCAAAATATTTATAAAAACTCATTTTTTTGTAAGCAGTTTTATCTTCTTTTGATTTATACCAATAATAAGTATCATAAGTTTCAGTTTTATCTTTTATAGTTTGAACTATAGTCTCAACAAATCTATAGCCTTTTGCATCTTCATAATGTAGAAAATTTCTACCTTCAAAACTTCGATTGAAAGGTTGAAGTTGTTTTACTCCATTTATATCATCAAGAAAAATATAACCTGTTCCTTCATTATAAATCATCCCTCCTAAAGCTAATTTTATTGTGTTATAAATTTCTTCTTTAGGTTTGTTTTTTTTGGTTTCTTCTTTATAAATATTATCTGCGATTTGGTATGCTTCATATACTTTATCTTTTAAAAAAGTTTTTAAAGCCTCATCGGAGCTTTTTATTTCATAGTTTATAGAATCAATTACTCTATAAACTTCATTTTTAACATTTTCTTTATTTTCTTGTAGAAATTTTTCTTTTAAAACTTTTATTTCATGGTTTAATTCATCATCTTTTTGTTTTATTGATAAATAAGTTATTAGAAAAGAAAATATTATAATAGGAATAAGCGCCCCATATTTGATTATTGTAAGGATTGTTCTTTCACTATATTTTGATTCCATAAAGTATTTCCTATTAATTATTGGATTTTTTTATAATAATTGCTTGTTTTCTCATTTTATACATTTCAAAAGGTTCATTAAAAAACTCTTCATAATCTAAAATTATTCCTTCTTCTTTAAAAAAGGTTTTAAGTTCATTTTCTTTTAGTAAAAAATTAGGGTTTGAAGGTGGTTTTTCATTCTCTTTATGAAACATATATGTTTCAATAAATAAGATACCATCTTTTTTAAGAGCTTTATAAAGTTTTTCGATTAGCTTTCTATCTAAATAATTTGTCATAACTATCAAATTATAACTATCTTCTTTTGGGCAATAGTTTTCTAAATCAATTTGTTTTGTTTTAATATTTTTATAGTTGCTTTTGTCTAATTCTTCTAAGGCAACAGAAGAAATATCTAGGGCTTCTACTTCAAAACCATTTTGGGCTAGAAAAATAGAGTTTCTTCCTACTCCACAAGCGACATCAAGAGCTAAAGATCCTTTTACTATTTTTATTGCATTTAAAAGTTTTTTACTTTGCGGTCTTCTTTTTAGTAGACTTTTATTATTTGTATATTTTTCATTCCACTTGATTTTATCTTTTATAGCCATATATTATTCCTTAGAAAAGATCAATACTTGAAATTTGTTCTTCTTTGAATCTTACAACTTTATCTCTTCCACTATTTTTAGCTTCATATAAAGCAATATCTGCATTTTTTATAACAGAATCAAAAGAATTAGCATCATCAGGGTACATAGAAAGTCCAATACTAACAGTTTTTCTTAATTTTGCACCAGCATAAACATCAATCTCATTTTCTCTAACATTATTTGCAATTTTTTTAGCAACATTTAGAGCATTTGTTTCATTTGTAACACCAATTAAAAGAACCATAAATTCTTCTCCACCATATCTAATGATAATATCTGATTCTCTAACTGTTTCATTAAGAATTCTAGCAAGTTCTTTTAAAACTTTATCTCCAATATCATGTCCATATTCATCATTTACAGCTTTGAAATGATCCATATCAAGCATTAATAGCCCAACTTTTTTATTATCACGTTTAAGCTGAGGAAGCATTTTTTTGCTATATTCTTCTAAGAATTTTCTATTATAAAGTCCTGTTAATCCATCCCTAAAAGCAGATTCTTGTAAGGCATTCATTAATATTTTTACTTCAATAGATGGTGCTGATTCTTTTAGATAACTTTTTACAAATACAGTTTGTTCTTTTATTCTTTCTAGCTCTTCTTTTGTGTCAGATACGCAGTTGATTATTAAATATAAGTTTTGACTAATATCAACATGAAAGCAGTAATAAAATTTTTCATCATTGTTAAAATATGGACAAGTATTATGAAAATCAACAGACATCACATCATTTTTTGTTCTTGCTGCTCTACATAATTCAGGATTATTTAAAATTGTATCTTTACAATATAAAGAGTGACCAACTTCTTTTATTTTAGTTTGTTTATATTTTTTCATATCTAATTCTATAAAAGAGAAGTTTTTGATTTTGAATTTGTTTAGTAAAACTTCAGCAAGTCTATTATATATCTCTTCTTTTGTATTATCTAATTCAATTTGTTTTTTAAACTGATATAAATTTGAAAGATTATTAATAATTTCCTTAGAGTCTTTTAAAGGGTTTCTTTCTTTTGATGAAATTTCATATCCCACATAACCTTGAAGTTTTTTATCAATATCAATAGCAGTATCTTCAAAGGATTGAATTAGATTATTATATTCTTGAGTAAGTTTAACCATTTCTTTTGATAATCCTATTGGAGGGTTTATTCTTTTAAATTTTCCATTAGTTGCTTGATTTACATTTAATTTAAATTTATCAAATAAGGTTAAATAAGGGTTTATGAGTCTTCTGCTTATAAGAATAAATAATATTACTGTTGTTAAAATTAGAACCAAAATAACATATATTGATTCAATTCCTATTTCTTTTATTGTGCTAATATCAAGAACAATAGATACTGCCCCTAAAGTTGTACCTTGTGGAACATTATGGCATTTTAGACAATCAATTCCTTTTTCTGCAACTGCATTATAAGGAATTGTAACCCTGACACTTGAATTTGTGATTCCTTCTTCTATATAGTGATGTATTCTTCCTGTTTTTAAAACTTTTTCATCAAATTCATCTCTTGGCGGATGACTTAATTTCGATTCAGGAAATTGTTCATTTAAATGTTTACTTCTTACAAGCCATAATTCATCTACATTTTTTATATGTGAGGTTGAGTTTATAAAGGTTTCTACTTGATCCATATTCCCATTTATCATATGAGCTGTTAAACCACTTTTTACAACTTCAGATATAGATTGAGCATTATGAATAGCAGATTCAATACCAGTTTTTCTTAAGTTATATAAACTAAATAAGGAAATAGTAACAGAAAGCATTATTATCATAATAACTGCATAAAGAGTAATATTCTTTTTCATACACACACCTTTAAAGGCTTTATTGTATATAAATTAGCCTTAAAGATTTAAAAATAAAATTAATTTTTTTTACAAAGATAATTTTAAATTTTATTAAATCTTAAAAAGATCTTTTGGGTTGACATGCATTTCATTTTTTGTAGCTTGAAAAGTTAGAGTATCATTTACTCTTCCTACCACATATCCTTTTTTTATCCATCGTCCTACTTTTAATGATGGAGAGATTTGATCTAGGTGGGAATATATTGTATGTAGACCATTTCTATGTTGAACAATAACAACATTTTCTAACATACCTGCATCTTTTTTTGCATAAACAATTTTTCCATTAAAAATTGCTTTTACTTTTGCTTGTGGTTTTTTTGTTTTTAATACAATTGATTCATTGAAAAGTTCAATCTTATAAACAGGGTCAAAATAAGTACCAAATTTTTTAATTACATTAAAAGAGTCTAAAGGTGCAATTGTTTTTCTTCCTCTATATCTTGAAATTTTAACTCCAGAAGTTGAAGAACCTATCATCCTAACATCTAAGTCTAAGTTTTTAACATATTTTTCATTTCTTTCTTTATCACTTACTTCATACTGGGAACTTTTTTTAGTTTTTCTTTTTTTCTGTGCAGCAAGTCTTTTTGCTCTAGTAATTGCTGCTTTTTTTTGTTTTTCTATCTCTTCTTTTTTTAAAATATTTAATTTTCCAAGTAAATCTTTTAGTGATTCTTGTTTTTGTACAGCTTTTTTTAGTTCTTTTTGATATTGCTGGTGTTTTTTTTCTAAAGAAACTAAAGATTTAGAACGAGCGGATTTTAAAATATTTAACTCTTTTTTCTTCTTTTTTCTTTCTTTTATATAAGAACTAATTGAACTAATTTTATTTTCATTTTCTTTCTTATTTTGAGTTAAAAGTTCATAACTATTATTTATTTTAAGAATTTGATCCTTTGAATTTTCAGAAAGAATTGTATATATTTCAGAATCTACTAATTCTTCTAAACTACTTTCTCTTGCTAGCTTTAATGCTATAGAAGAAGAAAATTCATTTATTATTGTATTTACAATTTTTTCTTCACTGTCTTTTTTTTCTTTTATTAAATTAGTAGAGTTTTTTTGTAGTTCATTCAACGCTTTTTTTGCAGTTGCTAATTGTTCTTGATGTTTTTTTATATCATCATTTATTATTACAATTGCTTTTTCGATTCTTGATAATTCTTTATTTTGATTATTTATTTGTTTTGCCAAAATTTTAATTTGTAAATCTCTTTTTTTCTTTATTGATTCACTTTGTTTTAAAATTTGTTTATTATTTGCAATTTTTTTATCAATGCTTTTAGTTGAAGCTGCAAAAAGTGTAATAACTGTTAATAAAGAAATTAATATTTTAATCATATTTAAATTTGTATTTTAATAGTACACCAAGAATTGTTAGTATTGAAATACCAAATGACAATAAAAATATTTGTAGAAGTGATTCATTTATTGTAAGAGTTATCTGTACAATATTCTCTAAATCATCAGGTAGTAATACGCCAATATTACCCACTAAATATATAAAAGTAGCAGATACAATGAAAAAAGATAAAAAAGAGCTTAAAATTGCATATTTTAATATAGTTGAAGAACTGTATAAAATAGAAGCACCATGAAGTTTAAGAATAGTGATTTTTTCATGATGCTCATAAAACCAAATTCTTATTTGTTTTGCAATCATAATAATTGCAAAAATAGTAATAATAGTAAAGAGAATAAAACTTATTTGACTAAGTAAAAGCATTAAAAGGTAAACACTATTATGATTTTTTGAGAAGATTTCTACTTTTCTTACATTTTTATTTGCATATAGTTTATTTTTGATAGTTTCTAATTGGCTTGTTGTAGGAAAAACTTCAAGCTTTATTTTATAAAAGTGGGGAAGTTTTCTTTTTAATAATTCAATTGAGGCTTCAGATAAACTTGATTTTATATTATCAATTATCTCTTTTTTTTCTAGGGTAATGATTTTTTCTACATTTATTCCTGCAAGTTGACTAATGTCTTCTTTTATTAATGGAGTGTTTGTAATTACAACAATAGAGTAGTCATTTGCAATTTTTATTCTATAGTTTTCTAATATATTTGAAGAAAAAAGATAAATTATAAAAGAGATTAACATGGCAGTTAATGGAATTACGAAAGCAAAACTATTTTTAAGAAACTTCATAAATTATCCCATCTTCAATTGATAATTGCCTAAATCTAATACCAAAGTTTTTAGGAACTCTATGTGTTACAACTACAACAGTAATTCCTAGCTGTTCATTTGCACCTTTTAGTAGATTCCAAACAACTTCAGCAGAATAGTCATCTAAGTTACCAGTTGGTTCATCTGCAATAATTATTTTTGGATTATGGGCTAAGGCTCTTGCTACTGCAACTCTTTGTTGTTCTCCTCCACTTAGTTCATTTGGATAATATCCTGCTCTGTGAGAAAGTTTTACATGGTTTAAAAGTTTTGTAGCTTGTTCCCTTGAAATATCATTTGAATAACCATTGATTTTTAGTGGAATCATAATATTTTCTTCAATAGTCCATTCATTTATTAATTTATAATCTTGAAATATAATTCCTATATCTTTTCTTAAATTTCTTAAAGCTTTGCCTTTTATTCCAAAAACATTTTGTCCTGCAATTCTTAATTCTCCATGTTTTAAAGGAATCTCTCCATAAAAAGATTTTAATAAAGTAGATTTTCCACTTCCACTTGTTCCGCCAATAAATATAAACTCTTTCTCTTTGATAGCAAAGTTACCTTTTTTGATAACATATTTGTTTTCATCATAAGAAAGGTAAATATTTTTTGCCCTAATCATTTCTTTAATAACCCTTTCAATTGTTTATGTGCTTTTATATTTGCACTTGTAGGAAGAGGGGAATCTTGATAATAAGAGGCTTTACCTTCTTCTATTAGAATATATTTACTTAAGGGTCTATCAAAACTTCCAAAAGTTATTTGAATTAAACCTGAGTTAGTTTTATCTTCAATTGTATAAATATCTTCAATATGGATAAAGAAGTCTTCTTCTACAATGGCTTTTTGAGGAATATCTTTTATAATATTTTCAAAATCAATAAATTCATCAAAAGAAAAATCAAAATCAAAATTTATATCTTTGTCTTCTTGATTACAAGTTAAAACTACATCATAAATATTTTTACCTTGTTTTTTCCATCTATCTTCATATTTACTAGATACTTCTAAGTCTTTATTTATATCAATAGTTATTTTACCTTTAGGAAGGTTTGTAAGTAGTTCTACACAATAATCAAAATATTTTCTACTATCAGTTCTTAATTCTAATGTTCCATCTATTTTTAATACTCTTAAAGCTTCATTTATAAAAGCATTAGAAAAGACTCTTCTGTGAGGTTTTTTATCCCAAGGAACTGGAAAATGAACAAATATTTTTCCAACTTTATTTGAAGAAATAAATTCCATAAAGAGTCTTGCATCATAATTTACTACTAAAATATTTTTAAGTTCTTGTATCTTTATTTGTTTTAATAACTGTTCAATAGAAGGAGTATGTATTTCTAGTCCAATAAATTGAATATTAGGATTGTTTTTTGCTTGATGTAAAAGATGTCTTCCACTTCCAAAACCTATTTCAATTTGAATCTCTTTTTGTGTTTTAAAATCATTAACAAAAAAGTCCATATCTTTAAGATATTCTTGTGAAGGCTCAACTTTTTTATTAAAATTTTGAGTGTTTGAAGAGATTATTTTTGATTCTCTTAATTTTATATAAGAGTTTATAGAATCTTTTAATATTTGAACTGGACTAATTCTTGTTACTTTGTCTGCTTTTAAAAGGTAGTTTTCATTTTTTTCTTTTAAAGTTAGTAAAAATCTTTTATCATCTTTTTTTGTAGAAATTCTATATTCTTCTTTTCTTTGTTTTTGAGTAAAGTTGTATGATTTTGCAATAAACTCAAATTGTGTACCATCAATTGTTGATGGCACAGTAATATTGTTATTATCTTTTTCAAAAATTATATGAGGCATTTATTTAATTCATTTCCACTAGCTTAGGTAATACTAATTCTGTTTTATTTGTAACCTCTGAAACAATACCATTTCTATCTACAGCTTGAATCGCATAATTATATTCAACACCTCTTACTATATCTTTATCCTCAAATCTAAGGGCTTTTATTCCTTGAAATTTAATAGTTTTAGATTTAAATAATCCTTCTTTTATAGTCTTATATACAGTATAAGAAGCAGCTCTATTATCACCTGCTAACCAGTTCAGAATGGCTTTTTCACCTTGAATTTGAGCTAAAGTCATAATAGGTTTTTTCAACTTTCCTAAAGTAATCCCCATAACAGCGTTTACATTTAAATTACTCTCTAAGCCATCATTGTCTATTGAGCTTACTTTATAGAAATATACTTTTCCATCTTCATTTATAAAGTCTTCATAAGTTAAAGTTTTAGCACCTACTGTTTTTAAAAGTGAGAAACTATTTTCTGCATTTGTACTTCTGTAAATATTATATTTTATAACATCAGAAGACTTTGAAGCTTGCCAGTTAAGAGCAATTTTTCTTGGTAAGTCATTACTTGCTCTTAAACTTATAATTCCATCTGGTAAAGGTTTTGTTTGTGCTTTAACTAAAGCACTAGGCATTGTTTCTATATCATCAAAAGTTTTTGCAATAACTCTGTAGTGGTATACTACATTGTCTTCTAAATCCATATCTATATATTCAGCTTGAAGTCTTCCATCTACGGTTTCTATTTCTTCCCATTCACTTGTTGTAGGAGTTTTTCTTTGAATTTCATAACTTTCAATTCTTTGATTAGAATGAGGTCTCCATATGATTTTTATTTGTCTAGGAAGATTTGAAATAGCTTGAATAAAACTAACTCCTTCCATAACAGGTAGAGTTGAAGTAGTATAGTTATTTGTTGTTTTTGATTCTACTTCACTTGCTGTTGCAGAAGATATTTTATAAATATATTTTGTATTTGGTTCTAAGTCCTCATCAAGATAGTGAGTTGTATATCTATTTTCTATAGTATCAATTAGTTTAAGTTTTGAACCATCTTTTTGTAAGTTAGCTCTATAAAAATGATATCCAGTAACTCTAGGGTCATCAACTTTTCTCCATTCAAAAGCGATGGCATTTATGTCTGAGATACTTCTAATTGAAGCTGAATCAACTACTTCTAAAGTTTCATCTATTTTTGGTTTTGTTGAATTGACATTTTTATAAGAACAACCACTAATAAGCAAAGTTAAAGTTGTTAATGATACTATTTTCATTAATTTTGTCATTTACTATCTCCATATTAAATTTTTTTTCTAAAAAGCTATGCATGTCATTTGAAAGTTTTGCTGTAAAATTCATTTTTTCTTTTGTAATAGGATGAATTAAATAAAGATTGTATGCATGCAAATAAAATCTATTAATTTTATTTAATTCGCCCTTAAATCCATATAAATTATCCCCTAAAATATGCCTATTCATAGAGCTTAAGTGCACTCTTATTTGATGGGTTCTTCCTGTAAATAATTTACAAGCAATTAACTCATATTTTTCATTATTAGAATTTGTAAGTTTACAAAAAGCAGATTTTGCATATTTACCATTTTCTTGAATACTCATTTTTAGTCTATTATTAGGATTTCTTGCAATAGGTTTTTCAATTATTATATTATCTTTTAAAGGTAAATCAATTATTGCAAGATAATATCTACCCATACTTTTATCTTGTAATTGTTTAGATAGTTCAGTATGAGCTTCATTTGTTTTTGCAATAACCATTACACCACTTGTTCCTTTATCTAGTCTATGAACAATTCCATGTCTTTCTTCTCCACTAAGTGTTGATAAAGAGATATTATTTAACTTTAGCCAATCCACTAAAGTAGCGTCTTTTACACTAGGTGCATCATGCACTGTTAAATTATAAGGCTTATTCACAACTAAAATATAATCATCTTCATATATTTTTTCAATATTTTTATCTTTAAGTGAATCTTTAATGAAGTTTTCATCTTTTATTGGATTTATTTGAGCTTCTGGAAAATAAACTTCTACTTTTTGTTCAGGTTTTAATTTTAAACCTCTTTTTGTAGTAGTTTCTCCATCAACTTTTACATAAGATTTATTTATAAGTTGTTCTATTTGATTTCTTGATGCTTCAATTTGTAAACTTAAAAATTTATCTAGTCTATTATTTTCTTGAACAATAAAGTTTTTATTCATATTTGGGTACTCTTTCACTATGCGTTTATTTGACAAAAGAATTATTTCACATTTTGATTATTT
The DNA here is from genome assembly GCF_004116625.1 of Halarcobacter mediterraneus. Lineage (NCBI taxonomy): Bacteria > Pseudomonadati > Campylobacterota > Epsilonproteobacteria > Campylobacterales > Arcobacteraceae > Halarcobacter > Halarcobacter mediterraneus. The sequence goes on along the minus strand of NZ_NXIE01000001.1, from coordinate 803,491 downwards.
AATGATTATATTCATACTTCCATTAGTATTGTTATCTTATAACCTTATAAGTGAAACAAATCGTATATTAGCGAATAAACAATTAATTTATTTTACAGTTGCACTTATAGTATTTTGTATAGTTTTTATTTTACCTATTAGAAGAAATATTAGACTTATTCCTATTTTATATTGGTTGGGGATTTTTCTTTTATTAGCTGTTGAATTTTGGGGTGTGACGAAACTTGGTGCAAAAAGATGGTTAAGTATACCACTTATAAATATGACAATTCAGCCAAGTGAACTTTTTAAACCTGTTTTTATTTTAATGTTAGGACATTTAATTCATAATAAGCCTCCAAGTGATGATGGATATAATTTTAAAGATTTTCTTTATTTCTCATTTTATATAGTTTTACCTTTTGTATTAATTGCAAAGGAACCTGATTTAGGAACGGCATTGGTTCTTTTATTAGTTGGATATGGAATTTTATTTATTATTGGAGTAAATTGGAGAATTTGGACTGGTATTTTTATTACTATTGCAATTGCTTCACCTTTTATTTACACAAATTTAATTAAAGATTATCAAAAGAAAAGAATAAAAGATTTTTTATCTGAAAAGCCAAGTTATCAAGTTCAACAATCAATTATTGCAATAGGAAATGGTGGCTTAGTAGGAAAAGATTCTGATGAAGCAACACAAACTCAATTAAAGTTTTTACCAATTGCTACAAGTGATTTTATATTTGCATATTTTGTAGAAAGATATGGTTTCTTAGGTGCTATAGGTTTAATTTTTGTCTATGGCTTACTTATTTATCATCTTCTTTCCTTTAATTATTATTTTTATGATGATTTTGTAATTCGTTCTTTTGCCTCCGGTTTAGGTTTATTGATATTTCTAAATATGAGTATTAATATACTTATGGTTATAGGATATGCACCTGTTGTTGGACTTCCTTTACCACTTTTTTCATATGGTGGAAGTTCCTTTATTAACTTTATTGCATTATTTGCGATATTAGAAAATTTATTAGCATTTAGATACATGGATATGTATAATTTTGAAAGGCGATTATAAAAATGCAAGCACAGAATAATTGTTTTATAGGTTTTGAAGATGATTTTACTCAAGCTAAAGCTGTTTTATTTGGAGCTCCTTTTGATGGAACTACTTCTTTTAAACCAGGCGCAAGGTTTGCTCCTAATGCTATGAGAGAAGACTCTTGGGCAATTGAAAGTTACAGTCCATATTTTGATAAAGATTTAGAAGATTTAGAATTATTTGATTATGGTAATTTAGAACTTCCTTTTGGAGACAAAAAAAATGCTTTACGAATGATTCAAGATTTAACACAAGAAATTATTGAAGCAAATAAAATACCAATTATGATAGGAGGAGAGCATTTAGTATCCCTCGCTCCTGTAAAAGCTTTAAGTAAAAAATATAAGAATCTACAAATTATTCACTTTGATGCCCATACTGATTTAAGAAATGATTACTTGGGAGAAGCCTTAAGTCATGCTACTGTTTTAAGAAGAATTTATGACCAAGTAGGTGATGGAAATGTAAATCAATTTTGTATAAGAAGTGGATTAAAAGAAGAGTTTGAATGGGCTAAAAAACATACTCATTTAGAAAAGTTTACTTATAATACTTTAGAATCTTGTGTAAGAAGATTAAAAGAAAAACCAGTATATATCACAATTGATTTAGATGTATTAGACCCTTCAGTTTTCCCTGGAACAGGTACTCCAGAACCAGGTGGAATTTCATTTCATCAAATGATGGAAATCATAAAAATTTTAAGTAAACTAGAAAATGTAGTGGGAATGGATATTGTTGAATTAAGTCCTAAGTTTGATGCTAGTGGTGTTTCAACAGCAGTTGCCTGTAAAACTTTAAGAGAATTGGTTTTAGCAACAGTAAAATAATATTTGCAGTAAACTCTAAAAAAGAGTTTGCTGTCCTTTTTTGATTTTTTCAACTCTTTCAATGCAAGATTTCTCATCAAAAAGAACTTTATTTACATCTTGGGTAACTTTATAAAGTTCTAATTTCTCACTTGGATAAACTTTGAAAAGTGAATTTGTCTCTTTTAGACTTTCGCTATAAAGCCAAATTTTAAAGTCTTTTTTTTCTAAAACAATTGGCATACGATGATGAATTTTCCCTAGTTTTTCATTTGCATCACAAGTAATCAAAGCAACGGTAACTATATTCATATTTAATTCATTATCAAAGTATTCATCCCAAATCCCAGCAATAGCTAAATAATCTTGCTCTTTATCTTTTACAAAATAAGGAGTTTTTTCTTTATCTTCTATTTCCCATTCGAAAAAACCATTAATAGGAATAATACATCTTCTATATTTATAGGATTCTCTAAAGGTTACTTTTTCAAATATTGATTCACTTCTAGCATTTATATTCATACTTTTTTTATCTTTAGCCCAAGAAGGAAGATATCCAAAATGAGCATATAAATAATTACCATTATTTAGTAAAGTAGGAATTGGTAAAGTAGGTGGAATATTATACTTTTTATTTATAATTCTTATCATATCGTTTGATATTAATTCTTTAACATCATTCTTAAAAGATTTATCATCAAATATAGCTAAGCGACCAGGCAAATAATTACTCCAAGATTTTATTTTCATTATTTTAGCAAAATAATAATGAATAATTAAAATATATATAAATATATAAAATCTTGATTTAAATCAATATTTTTAATAATGATATTTGGTATCATTCTTGAACTAATTAATTAAAGGAGTAAAAATGAAAATTAGTAAAATTATTTTAGCAGGGCTATTAGCTCTTTCTTTAGGTGCTAGTTCTTTAGTAGCAGGAACACCAGGTATAACAGGAGTACATAGTGGGACATATGATTTTAATGCCCATAGACCAGATCAAGGTAATGCTCAATTCGGAACCACTCAAAAAAGTTATAATTGGACTTTAGATTTTGATAATGGAACAATAACTACTCAAAATGGTAAAGTTGATGCTCTTTTAGGTACAGGTATTCAATATACAATAGCAGGACCTAAAACTTTAGTTTCAAATGGTGATGGAACATATACTATAAATTATACTTTTCAACCTAATTTTAGTTTTTTTGGTTCTCCTATCTTTACTTTCTCAACTACACTTGATATCACAGAAACAGTTAATGGTTTGACTATTATCTCTGTAGATACAGAATCAAATGGTGTCCCTGGTACTATATCTAGTTCTACAACTGGAACTTTCCCTGTTGAATTAAATTGGTATGGATATACAAATTGATTTTATAAATAAAAAGTAAGTATCCCTTTTGGGATATTCACTTTTTATTTACTCTTACTCTTTTAATATACAAAATAATTTTAACTTTAAAAAATAAAGGATAACAATGAAAACAATACATAATATATTACTTGCAGGGGCGTTATTGTCAAGCGCAGGAACTGCTTTTGCAGCAGAAGAAACATCTTATACAAAACCAACTGGAACTTATGTTGGAACTTATAGGCTATTAATGAATACAGCGGATGAAAATGCATCAGGATTTGTATCTGGACTTCCTCTTAAAACATCAAGTGAAGGTGTAGAGTATATAACTTTGGGTTATAGTGTAAATAATGGCTTATGGAAATGGGATTTTGATAATATGAAAGTTACTTGGGGTGGAAGTCAACTTTATGCTTTAGAAGGCATTAGAGTGAGATTTCAACCTTATAATCAAAATGTTAAGGAAGAAAAAGATGGTGCACATATGGATGAAAATTCTAACTGGGTTGAGGCTAAAGAAACCTATCCTCATATAAGTTCAGAAGATGAAATTACAATGGATATTATTGATAATAATGATGGTACATATCTTGTTGATTTTGGTAAAAAAATTCATCTTTCGCTACAAAGTTATCCTTTTGGTAACACTACTGGTAAATTTAAAGTTAGCTTTCAGAATGAAAAATTAAAAATTGAAAGTTTAGATTATGAAACAGATGGAGGAGAATTAGATGGTATTCCAGGAGGAAGAATTGCAAATGTTTTTCCTCTTGTTGTTCAACCAAGTTACTACTCTGTAGAGATGAAAAAAGATACAGGAGAAGATAGTAACAATGATGGAATTACAGATATTGAAGCAGAATTCTTAGGATTAGATAAGAATGTATTAGATACTGATGGAGATGGAATAAATGATATAGATGAAATGATAACTATTTATACTCCTGAAGATACAGATGAAGATGGAATTCCTAATTATTTAGAAGGTGGAGAGGAAGCTCAAAAAGGTTATCTTTTAGGTAAATTTACAAATGAAATTGGTCCATCTTTTTCTATTGAGAATCAAGGAAAATATAGATTAAATGGTCAGTCTTTATTTTTTGAAGACTATAATCCTGAGTTAAAAAATAGAAGTACTCATGTTGTTATTAAGACTAGTGGAGATATTCCACCTAAAACAAATGAAAATGGTGTAGAAATATATTATAAAACACTTAATCTAAATTTTCATGATGATCTTGCTTTTGTCAAAGATAAAACTCAAAAACTTATTATGTCTTTTGAGGATAAAATTCCTGAAAACTTTCAAGCATATTTAGGTATTCAAAAATATTCTAGTGATAATGAGATTGATCCAGAAACAGGGAAAACAATATCTTATTATGATTATACAAAAATAACTTGGGAAAAAATATCTGAAAATCAAATTAGTTTTGATGCTTTTGATGAAGAAGGTCTTAGAGGTTCGGTAATCTTTGCAATGGGAGAAAAAAGAAAAGTATACTTTATTGATTCAGCAGTTGAAGGTATTAAATATACATATACTCAGTCTACACCATCTGAATTAGAATTTGTTAATTTAAATCCAGGCTATGAAGGAGAGATAGGAGAAGATGGGAGTTTCTATTATGGCTCAGGAGAAGTAAAATTTTCAGTAGGGAATGTAAAAATAGGGACAATCTCAAAAGTAAATGAAGATGGAAAGATTTTTATTCAAGATATAGTAGGAGTGCAAAGAGATAATTTAGAAAATGAAACCGTACTAAAAATAGCACAATTTCTGCAATCATTAGATAGTGATACAACAACAGAAAACATAGAGATAGATGATATATCAGTAGCAGCATTAGAAGCAGAAGGAATAAGAGATATCCAATCAAGTGATTTTAATGTAGAAGAAGTACTAACAGCAGCAAATATAGAGATAAAACCAATGGAAGAAGTAAAAGAACATCTAAAAAACTCATTAATAGCAAATGGAATAATAGAAGATGAGACAAATAGTGGAAATGATAATACAGATAATAGTGGTAGTTCAGGAGGAAGTGGAGGAAGCTTTTCTTGGTTATTACTTTCTTTACTAGCTTTAACATTATTTAAAAGAAAAAAATAAGAGAGAAAATATTATGCCTTACAATTTAAATAAGTATGTAATTATATCTTTATTCTTAGGAGCAAATATTTTATTTGCTTCTCAAGGAAAAGAAGACGTGAAATTAGATGATATAACTATACAAGAATCAGTAAATAAAAAAAATCCAGAAACTATAGATTTAGAAAATACATTAAAAGAAGTTCCAGGAGGAACAAATCTTATAAAGATGGATGATATTACTTCTAGTAAAGCTTCTATTTCAAAAGTTTTAAACTATGAACCAGGAATTATTGTTCAAGAGTTTTTTGGAGGAAATGACCAACCACGAATTAATATTAGAGGTTCAGGGATTCAAGATAACCCTGTAAATAGAGGAATCCAAATACTCTATGATGGGTTGGCTTTAAATCATCCAGATGGTTCTTTTATTATAGGAATGATTGACCCTGAACAAGCTGATCACTTATCTATATATAGGGGAAGTAATGCAATGCGTTATGGAGCTACTACCTTAGGTGGGGCGATTGATTTAAATATTAGAAATGCATATAATAGTTCAAATTCTTTAGCCTTTGAAGTTGGTTCTTTTGAATTTAGAAAAGCAAAAATGACATTTGCAGAAAAAATAGGTAAATTCGATTATCATTTATATGCAAGTCATTCTCAACAAGAAGGTTTTCGTAATCATAGTGAAGGTAAAAGAGATAGTATAGCTTTTAACTTGGGGTACACTGAGGAAAATTGGGATAATAGAACTTATTTTAACTATACAAAAAATGATTTTGATATTCCATTTTTATTAAGAAAAGAAGAAGCAAAAAACAATCCAGAACTTGTTATGGGAGAAGGACATGGACCTTTAGGTGAACTTTTAAATATCTCAATTAGAAAACCAAAAAGAGAATCAAAAGAGTATAGACTAGCAAATAAAACAAAAGTTTTTACAGAGAATTCAGTTCAAAAAATAGGTTTTTATACTTCAAAGACTGAAGATACTTTTAGAAATCCTTTAACTGAAATGGAAACTGACATTCGTAATTTTGGACTAGATTATTCTTTTAATTATAATCATCTTCTAAAAAATAACCTCTTAACAAACTATTTATTATTTGTTTCTGCAAATAAAGGTGAAATGCCAAGAACATATAAAAGTATAAATCCTTTAGATGGAAGTATTTTACGAAAAATTGCAGATGTTGATTTAGATGCTTCAAATGTTGTTCTTGGTGGTCAAGTAACACAAGAATTAACAAGTGATTTAAAAGCCTTAGCTTCAGTTCAGTGGGTATTAAATAAGAGAGAAATAACAGATAATAAAAGTAAAAATCTTTTAGACAGTGATTTTTCATATTCAGTTTTAAATCCTAAAGTAGGGCTTATCTATGAACCCTATGAAGACTTAAGATTATATACAAATTTTAGTACCAGTTCAGAATCTCCAAACTTTTGGCAACTTGCAACAGTTGTTGCAAATCCAGGAAATCCTTTAAATGATCATGTTCAAATAAATGATTTAAAAATGCAAAAAGCAAAAACTTTTGAAGTTGGGGTAAGTACAAAATATGAAAACTTTGATTTTAGTACGGCATTTTATTATTCAGAAGTAGATGATGAATTGATATCTGTAGTAGGGGACTTTGCAGTAAATGGAAAAACTATAAATTATGATGGAAAAACTATACATAAAGGAATTGAGTTAGGTGTAAAACATTTTATTGATTCAGTATTTTTAGAAAATGATAAATTTGTATCAAAACTAATTTACAATTATAGTCATTTTACTTTTGATGATGGAGAATATGAAGGAAAGTATTTAGCAGGTGTTCCTAAACATCTAATTCAAGCAGAATTTGGGTATTGGCCAAATAGTTCATGGTATTTAGGTGCAAATCTAAGGTTGCAACCAGAAAAAACTTATATAGACCATTATAATACAGAAAGTACTAAACAAGATGCTTATTATCTTTTGGGTTTAGAAACAAGTTATAACATTACAAAAAACCTTAGATTATTTCTTGACCTAAATAATATTACAGATGAAGTTTATCAAACAGCTTATGTCGTTAGAGGTTTAAGTGCCCCTGATTTACCAAACTTCATACCTGGTGCAGGCTTTAATCTTACTGCTGGTTTAGTTTATAAATGGTAATAGAATTGGAGAAAAAATGAAAAAACAAATAAAAAAATATTTACTTCTAGGTGCAATATTTGTTTCTACAAATATTTATGCAGCAGGAACAGCAGGTTTAACAGGTGTTTATACAGGAGATTATCAAATTACAGTTCGAGCTCACCCCACAGGGAATGTTTTAGGTTATGGTGTTAGAAGTGTTCCTTGGACTTGGGATTTTGATAAAAAAGAAGTAGTTATAACAGGTACTACTTTGTCTGTTGGATTTAATTATGCCTTCCATGATATTGATAATGCAGATCCAGACAATGATATTATTAATTTTGTAGATAATACAGATGGAACATATACTATCTTTCCACAATTTCAAATATATAAGCCTGATTTAGGTAATCCAAGAGCAAATACAACAATCACTTTCGAAATAATAAAAACAGATAATAGTTTAGAAATAAATACAATAGATGCAGAAGATGGAGTTTTAGATGGTATTTTAGGTACTCAAATTCCAGGAGTTTTCCCTTTAACTATTGAACCTGCACCAATGGGAACGGCAAGATTAGTAGGAGCTGATTGTAATGATGATGGAATAAGTGATGAAGATGCTATTAGATTAGGATTAGATCCTTGTAAACTTGATACTGATGGTGATGGTATTCCAGACTATATAGAAGTAGGAGAAGATATTAATAATCCTAAGGATAGTGATGGCGATGGGATTATTGATGCTTTAGAAGCAGGAGATTTAGCTTTTAGTTCAAACTCTATAGAAGATATCAAATTATTAAATGATAGTACTATTTCTATAAGTGTTGAAGAAAGTATGAATTTACAAAACGTTAGTGTAGAAAGTATGGAAACAGAAATACCTGATAATACCGGAATTGGAGATTTGATTGAAGATGATTTGACTTTAGGAGAACCAGGATTAGAGTATTCTCTAGGAAATCTAACTTTTACAACAGTTTTAAATGATTCTTCAAAGGATTCAACAACAGTTACTTTGAAGTTATCTTCATTTTTACCTGAAAAATTATTGATATATATGAAAGAATATGAGTCTCAAGTTTATAGTTTATTGGATTCTAATAAGTGGGAAAAAGTAGATGATAATACTATAAAAATCACAATAACTGATTTAGATGGTAAAGATTTAGATGGTTTAAAAAATAATGAAATTAAAACATCACTTGCAATAGCTCAAAACACATTAGGACAGATTGAAAGGAAGGATGAAAGTGCAGGAGGTAGTATTTATAGCTTATTATTGTTATTAAGTTTAATATTTTTACAAAAGAAATTTATGAAAAGAAAAATATAGCACTTGAAAAAGTGCTATATAACATCTTATTTTATAAATGTTTGAAGTTTATCTTTATTCAAAAGATTTAGGTTTTTATCTATAATTTCTAAATCTTTAAATTTTTTTAGACTTCTTGAAAAAGTTTCAGGGGAAATATTTAATTCAGCTGCAATTATCTTATTTTTTTTACTTTTAAACTCTTCTGGGCTTTTGTTTATATATTTAGCTATTCTTGTATCTATATCAAAGACTAAACTACTATCAATAAAAGTATTCATATATCTGATTTTTTTAGCTAAAGATTTTATTATTTGAAAAGAAATTTCACTATCATTTTTTAAGATATGATGAAACTCTTCTTTTTTTATAAGTGCAAATCTACAATTTTCTAAGCATATACAATTTGCAGGGAAAAGTAAGTCATCTAGACTTGCAGTTTCAGCAACCAAAGTTGGACCTACAAAATTATGCACTATAATTTCATTTCCTTTATGGTCAATTTTATATACTTTTACATTTCCATCCAAAAGTAAATAAAAATACTTAGGTTTCTCTCCTTCAAAAAAGAGAATAGTATTTTTATCAAAGTTTTTAAATAAAGTTATTTCTTTGATTTTTTTTAATTGAGTATCATTTAATGAGTTAAAAAGTTCTATGTTTTTTAATTTTTCCATTTTGTATTTTATCTATATAGCAGTAAAGAATAGATTATATTTTTTAATTAATTTTGAGATAAATTCTTGTAATTATTATTTTTAATCTTTATATATCGTTTAGTTATAAAATAGATAAATGTAGCTAATATTACTCCATAGAAGTGTGCATCAATTGCTACTTGGGCTTTTATAAGTTCTTCAATTTGCTTGCTTGCTCCAAATATTTGTTCATAAATAACTTTAAGCCATATTATTAAAATCATAAGATAGTTTAATTTTGATTTTTTTTCTAGATATAAACTATAAATTAATAAACCATGTAAAACACCAGATAATCCAACATAATTTATAATATCTTTGGAAAAAAAGTAGATACAAGTGCTTACTGCAAAACATAAAAAAGTAAATAAAAAAATATAAAATTTAAATGAAAAATTATTTTTGAATAAGAAAAAAATAAATGTAAAGGCAAAAGTATTTAGAATAAAGTGATAAAAGTTTGTGTGTAAAAAGTTTGCTGTAAATAAACGCCATAATTGAAGTTTTTCTATTGAATATAAATTGTATTCAAGATACTTATAAATTGAAGTATCTAAAATATAAAAACTAGTTAAAAGAAGAACAATAATAAAAAAAATACTATTGTTCTTTAAAACTAATTTCAATAACTTTACTTTAAGAGTGTTTTTTTATTATTTTTTTAACTTCTTCAAGAAGTTCTACAGAAGCATCAATTTCTGCTTTTCTAATTGCAACACTTTCAATATTGCAACCTACTGGTATATCTCTTTTTTTGCCAAAAATAAATAGTTCTTCAAAAATCTCTTTTGATAGTTTTACTGATTCAGCTAGAATATCTTTTGATTCTTTTAATTCTTCTTCTAAATAGTTAGGAATATTTATTCCTAACCATTTCATAAAGTCTAAGGTCTTTGAACTTCCACAAGGTGTTAAAGTAAAAATAATAGGAACAGCATCAATACTATTTTCTTTTACATATTTAGCATAGTCTGTTAAGAAGATTTTAGAAGCTTCAAGGTCATAAACACATTGTGTTATAAAGAATTCACAAGATTCATTTATCTTTGAAGCAACTCTTAGATGTTCATCATGCTTTTTTGAGTGTCTTTCTGGAATTGCTATTCCTCCAAGACATAAATTATCATTTACTTCTCTTTTTAAAGAGTAAGCTTCTTTAAGAGTAATATTTGTTTGCTGCTCATGACTAGCAGCTCCAACAAATACAGAATGAACTTGAGTTTCTCTTGTTTGCTCTAACCAAGCGGTAAACTGTTTAGCTGTATAGTTTCCCACTGCTCGATAAACTATTCTTGGAGTTTTTAGTTCTTGTAAATAATTTCTTGAATATTCACAAGGGTTTAAAGTCTTTATAAAAGGAAAAGGTCTTTTTTCATCTGTTCTATCTGATTCATCTTGAATATCATATAAAACAAGTCCATCTACATTTAGTTTTGAGATTCTATCAATATGCTTATTTGCAATTTCTTTAATCTCTTCTTTTGTGTGTTTTATTTTTGGTGGTGTAATTCCATATAGTAAAATTCCACCTTCTTTATTTCTTATCTTATCTGTTAACATTAAAAATCCAATTGTATTTATTAAATAAAATAGAATTTTACTTTTTTTATGGTTAAAATGATGTAAAACTAATAAACATTATAAGTTATATAAAATTTTATTTTTGTAGGTTCCTTAGGTCTAGGGTAATCTTTATATGCAATTTCAATTGCTTCTAAAATAGATTTATCATAAAAAGAATAGTTTCCAGGTTTTACAATTCTTAAATTACTTATATCTCCATTTGGATGTAAAACAAATTCAACAATGTTAAAATCATTCTTTCTAAGTTTAATGGCAAGTTCTGGAAATCTATAATGATTTCTTGTGATTTGAACAATAGATTTAATACTATTTTGAATAAAAACTTTCTGAACTTTTGTAAAAGAGTTATACTCTTCCCCATAAAGATCTAAATAACTCTTTGTAATTTCATCTAACATTTCTTTATCTAAAGGAATGGGTTCAGCTAATAAAAAGTTTTCTAAAGATCTTTTTTCAATATCTTTTTCTCTTTGCTTAAAAGTTATCTTGGGTTCTTTTATCTCTTTTTTAGGTTTTGGTATTTTTACTACTTCCCTTTTTTTTACAGTTTTAGGTGGTTTTTTTGCTTCTTTAAATTTCTTTGGTCTTTCAACCTTTTTTATACTTTTCTTAGGTTCAGTTTTTTCTATGACTTTTGGTTTATTTTCAGGTTTAGGTTTTAATTTTACATACTTTACAGCAGATTTATTAATTGGTTTTTCTACTTGTTTATTTTGCTTTTTAGGCTCAGTTTTTTTTGTTTCAAAATTCATTAAAAATAAAAGATGAAGAATTATTGATAAAATAAAAGCTGGTATAATAAGTTTCATAACGCAATTATAGTAGAATGTTGCTTTTAATTATAGAAGAAATTGAAAAACTTTTAGAAAAAATAATGAGAAATAGGATATTAATATGTTTGAAAAATCAGTTAAAGCTTATAATGACGCTTGTGAAGTAATTCCTGGTGGGGTTGACTCTCCTGTTAGAGCATTTAAAAGTGTTGGGGGAACACCTCCTTTTATAGAAAAAGGAGAAGGAGCGTATTTAATAGATGTTGATGGAAATAGATATTTAGATTTTGTTCAAAGTTGGGGACCTTTGATTTTTGGACATTGTGATAGTGATATTGAGCAAGCAGTTATCCAAACAGTTAAAAAAGGTTTATCATTTGGGGCACCAGTAGTTTTAGAAACAGAACTTGCTGCAGAAATTGTAGAAATGTATGACAATATTGATAAAGTAAGGTTTGTAAATTCTGGAACAGAAGCAACAATGTCAGCAATTAGACTAGCAAGAGGTGTTACTGGAAAAAATAATATTGTTAAGTTTGAAGGTTGTTATCATGGACATTCTGATTCACTTTTAGTACAAGCAGGTTCAGGAATGGCAACATTTGGAACACCAAGTTCTCCAGGAGTACCAGCTGATTTAACAAAACATACTTTAGTTTGCGAATACAATAATATAGAAGATCTAAAAAAATGTTTTGAGCAATCAGATGATATAGCTTGTATTATAATTGAACCAATTGCAGGTAATATGGGATTTGTTCCAGCAAGCAAAGAGTTTTTAAAAGAGTGTAGAGAACTTTGTGATAAACATGGAGCTTTATTAATTTTAGATGAGGTTATGACTGGATTTAGAGTTTCTTCGACAGGAGCTCATGGTGTTATTGATGTTAAAGGTGATATTGTAACATTTGGAAAAGTAATTGGTGGTGGTATGCCTGTTGGAGCCTTTGCTGCAAATAAAGATATTATGGCTCATTTATCTCCTGATGGAGCAGTTTATCAAGCTGGAACTTTAAGTGGAAATCCTGTTGCAATGGCAGCTGGGCTTACAAGTTTAAGAAAAATTAAATCAAATACTTCATTATATGAAGAACTAAATAAAAAAGCACAAAGATTAGTTGATGGTTTAAAAGAAGCTGCAAATGCAAATTCTATTGGACTTCAAGTTAGAACTATTGGTTCAATGTTTGGTTTCTTTTTTGCTGATAAAGAACCAAAAAACTTTAAAGAAGTAAGTGAATTTTGCAACTTTGATAGATTTGGTAAATTTCACCATGAAATGATAAAAAGAGGTTTCTATTTTGCTTGTTCTCAATATGAAGCAGGATTTATCTCAACTGCAATTACTGATGAAATGATAGATGATTGTATTAATGCAGCAAATGAAATTATGAAAGAATTATAGGAAAAAAAATGAATATTATTGAAGAAAAAGTAGATTTACTAAAAAAAGCAAATATATATTTTGATGGAAGAGTTACAAGTAGAAATTATACAAACTCTGAAGGTGTTGTAAAATCATTAGGAATTATGTTACCTGGTGAATATAAATTTGGTACAAAAGCAGCAGAACATATGGAAATTATTTCAGGAAAACTAGAAGTTTTATTTGCGGGTATGGAAAGTAATTGGGAAACTTTTCAAGGTGGAAGTTCTTTTGAAGTTCCTGCAAACTCAAGTTTTGAAGTAAAAGTTGAAGAAATAACAGATTATTGTTGTACATATTTAAATGAATAGGTAAAAAATGGAAAATAAAAATATAGATAATAAACCTAAACATGAAAGTAAATTAAGAGCTTTAGATAATTTATCTTTAGGAATATCAATTGTTGTAGCTATTATATTAGGTTTTGCAATAGGTTATGGATTAAAAACTTGGACAGGTTATGCTTGGACTTTATGGTTAGGAATATTTTGGGGTGTTGCTGCAGCAGGACTTAATATATATAAAGCTTATAAAAGAGCTCAAAAAGAGTTTGAAGGTCTTGAAAATGATCCAAGATATGCTTATAGAGCAAAACATGGGGATAAAGCTGATTTAGAAGATGAATAATGCTCAAATTATAAATTTTATAAAAGTTTTTATTGTATTAGATTTATTTCTAGTTTTATATTCTTTTTTATTTCAAAATGCAACTTGGGTTTTAAATACACAAGTTGCATTCTTTGCTTCTTTACTAATTACTCTTTCTTCTTATTTTTCTTATAGAAGAAATGTAAATAAAAGACTTTCTAATTTAAAAGAAAAAAATGATTTTAGAACTTTAGAAGATAGGGATAAAATTGATGAAATTGATGATCCTTATGATTTATATAGTGAATATGAAGAAATACCAGAAGAAGAGTTAAATACTGAAAAAATTAAAGAGATTATAAAAGAAGAAAAAACAAAAGTAAAAAGAAACTCAATAAAAAATACTTTTACTTCGGCAAGTGGTTTTATATCTATTTTTAGAGTAGTAGCTTATGGTTTTCTAGTTTTAGGTTTTTTTGCTTTAAACAATAATAAAATTTTCATAGCAATACCATTTTTGATAGGCCTTTCAGTTGTTCCTTTAGGAACATTACTTTCAAAAATAGTTTATAGAAGAAAGTAGAAGGTTAAGACCTTACTTTGTAATTAAAGGAAGGTCTATAGAAATTTTTTCTTTTGTTTTTGCAACTATAAAAGAAGCATTTTCGTCTTTATAAGTAAAGTTGTCAAGGTTTACTTTTTCAGGAGAAGATATTTCAACACTAATAATTGAATATTTTTTCCCTTCAATTTTAATATATTCCCCAATTTTAAGAATAACTGATGTATTTATTATTTGATTTTTTTCAAAAGCATCATAGATTAAATTCAAAGTTTTTATAAATTCATTTGCATTAATTTTGAATTCAGGGATAGAAGGGTCATAGTTTTTGATATATTTAGCTTTAGATTTAATTTTTTTACTTGAAATTGCTAAATCTACTAAAGTAAAAATATTTGTAATATTTGTATTTTTTGTACTTAATTGAGAATCTTTTTTTACCATTGCACTTTTATAAAGTTTCATATGGATTTCATCTTCATCTTCATATTTTACAGTAATAGCATAAAAAGTATAGTTCTCTATATTTAAGTCAATATAGCTTGTCTCTACTCCAAAAGTTTTAGGAGCATACTTTACTGCTAAATCGTAAAGCTCTTTTTGCTTAATTCTACTAAGCAAAAATTGAGCTTCATGATTAGAAAATGTTAATTTTCCTAAAGAGGAAAAAGAAATAATAGGGTTTAAGTCTAATTCAACCCATTGCTCATAAAAGTTCATTAAAATTAACTTTCCACATAATTTTTAAGGTTTTTACCTACTTTAGGGTGTTTAAGCTTTTTAATTGCACTTGATTCAATTTGTCTTACTCTTTCTCTAGTTACATTTAATTCTTTTCCTATCTCTTCAAGTGTTCTATCACTAGCATCTTCCATAAGTCCAAATCTCATTCTTACAACAGCTTGTTCTCTTTCATTTAATTGCGCTAAAATTTGATCAATTTGACCTTGTAAGTCATCTTTCATGATATTATCAACTGGAGTTGGCGCTTTTTCATCTGGTACAAAGTCTCCAAATTTACCATCATCATCAGATCCAATAGGTGCTTCAAGTGATACAGGCTCTTTAGTGATTTTAATTACTTGTTTTACTTTATCAACAGGCAATGCAACTTCTTTTGCAATTTCTTCTACATCTGGCTCTTTACCATTTTCTTGAATACCTTTTCTAATGATTTTATTAATTCTATTAATAGTTTCAATCATATGAATTGGAATTCTAATAGTTCTTGCTTGGTCAGCAATTGCTCTTGAAATTGCTTGTCTAATCCACCATGTTGCATAAGTAGAAAATTTATAACCTTTTTTATACTCAAACTTATCAACAGCTTTCATTAGACCTATATTTCCTTCTTGGATTAGGTCTAAGAAAGGTAAGCCTCTATTTGTGTATCTTTTTGCAATAGATACCACAAGTCTAAGGTTTGATTTTGCCATTCTAGTTTTAGCTTGGTCAGTAATTCTCTTACCTCTTTTGATTTGTTCAAGAACATCTTTTAG
Source organism: Halarcobacter mediterraneus (assembly GCF_004116625.1). Taxonomy (NCBI): domain Bacteria; kingdom Pseudomonadati; phylum Campylobacterota; class Epsilonproteobacteria; order Campylobacterales; family Arcobacteraceae; genus Halarcobacter; species Halarcobacter mediterraneus. The sequence continues at coordinate 787,570 of NZ_NXIE01000001.1, read as the reverse complement.
TTCTTCTTCTTCTAAATCAAAACCACCTTTTGATGCTTCTGCAGTTTGGAAAAGTTTTTTAATTTCCATATATGTTGAAACCATCGTTGCTTCAGGAACCATTGTCGTAATTTGAGCTTTTGATAAATTTAGAATATTATCTAAAATCTTTTGGTGATTTTTTAATAAAATATCATTGAATAAAGGTAATTTATATTCTAATTTTTTTAATTCTGTTTCAAAACCAGTTTCTGATTTTAAAGCTGTTTCCATAGCTCTTACAATTTCTGAAATTAATTTAGAAGTTGGACCTAAATCTGTTAATGCATCTTTTACAACTTTCTTTTTAAATGCTGCTGAAAGATTAAATTGCATTAAATCTTGCTCATCATCTGATTTTGCTTCTTCTTTTGTTTGAAATTTAAGCCAATCTTTTTTTGCTTTTTCTAGAACTTTAAATGAAGCAATAATAGTTTCAGCTCTTTTATCAAGTTTTTTTATTTTTTTAGAAGCTTTTTCATCTTCTTCTAATTCTTCTTCATCTTCAACTTCAGTTTCAGAATCAGAAGAGTCATCAGAGTCTTCATCATCAAAGTTTCTAAATAACTCTTTTACTTTTCTTTCTCTATTTACTAAAGGTTCTTTGTATTCCAAAATAAAATCAATTAAATATGGAACATAACAAATAGCATCAAGAATGATATCTTCACCCATTTCTATTTTTTTAGAAATTTCAATTTCTTCTTCTTTTGTAAGAAGTGGAATTTGACCCATTTCTCTTAAATACATTCTTACAGGTGAATCTGATCTTGACCACTCTAAAAGTTCTTTATTTTTTAATAGGTCATAAACATCTTCTTCATTTTCTCTTAATTTATTTCTTAAATCTTCTTTCTTTTTTGCTTCTTCAGCATTCATTCTTTTTGCTTGTTCTTGTGAACTTATAAGTGTTACATTATATAGTTGGATAAAAGCTAAAAGTTTTTTTACATTTGCTGCTGAGGGAGCTTTTGGAAAGATTTTAATAAGTTTTTCAAAGGTTAAGACAGAGTCTTTATATTCTTTAACTGTATTTTCAATCTCTTTATTTAAATCTTTTGCACTCATAAATGATTTTTTCCTCATTGTTTTAAAGATAAGTATACATTATACCGAAATTATTTGAAAGGTGTATTAATTATTTGATTTAATCTATTATTTTTTTAACTTTAGATAAAATAATCAACTTTAGAAAAATATCCAAGAGTTTTAAAACAAAATATTGAATTACAAGGAAGTATAAAATGAATACAATTACAGGAAAAGTTTGGAATTTTGGAGCAAATATAGATACTGATGTTATCATTGCTGCAAGATATTTAAATAGCTCTGATCCAGAACACTTAGCAAAGTATGTTATGGAAGATGCAGACCCAGAGTTTCCGAAGAAGTTACAAAAAGGTGATATTATTGTTGCAGGAGAAAACTTTGGTTGTGGTTCTTCAAGAGAACACGCACCTATTGCTTTAAAAGCAGCAGGTATTGCAGCAGTTGTTGCTCCTTCATTTGCAAGAATTTTTTATAGAAATGCGTTTAATATGGGATTACCAATTTTTGAATTACCAGAATCTGCTGAAATAAAAGAAGGTGAAGAGATTTCAATTAATTTAGACGAAGGAATTATCACAAATAATACAACAAATAAAACATATAAATTTATTGCAATTCCTGAGTTTATGCAAGAACTAATTGCAACAGGTGGATTAATAAATTATGCAAAAGCTGAAATGGGAGTTGAAAAATAATGAAAAAATATAATATATCAATAATCAAAGGTGATGGAATTGGTCCTGAAATTGTAGATGAGGCTATTAAAGTTTTAGATGCAGTTTCTTATTCTTGTGGATTCTCTTTAGAATATAAAGAGTATTTAATGGGAGGAATTGCTATTGATGTTACAGGAGATCCTTTACCAGATGAAACTGTAAAAGGAGTATTAAATTCTGATGCTTGTTTATTTGGGGCAATTGGTGGAGAAAAGTGGGATACTTTACCAAGGGATAAAAGACCAGAAACTGGACTTTTAAAGTTTAGAGAAGCTATGGAGGTTTATGCAAACTTAAGACCTGCAATTATTTATGATGAATTAGTAAATGCTTCAACACTTAAACCTGAAGTTATCGAAGGTGTTGACATTATGATCGTAAGAGAGCTTATTGGTGGAATTTATTTTGGTCAACCAAGAGAAAATGATGGTTTTAAAGCATTTAATACTATGGTTTATACAAAACCTGAAATTGAAAGAATTGGTAAACAAGCTTTTGAATTAGCAATGAAAAGAGATAAAAGAGTTTGTTCTGTAGATAAAGCAAACGTTTTAGAAGTTTCTCAATTATGGAGAGACACAATGGAAGAAATTGCAAAGGATTACCCAGAAGTAGAATTATCTCATATGTATGTTGATAATGCAGCAATGCAACTTGTAAGAAATCCAAAACAGTTTGATGTTATTGTAACTGGAAATATTTTTGGAGATATCCTTTCTGATACAGCATCTATGGTTGTAGGTTCTATTGGATTATTACCATCAGCTTCAACTGGTGATAAAACGGCTATTTATGAGCCAATTCATGGTTCAGCTCCTGATATCGCTGGACAAGGAATTGCAAACCCAATTGCAACAATTGAAAGTGCTGCAATGATGTTAAGATACTCTTTAGGAGAAATTGAAGCAGCAGACAAAATTGATGCAGCAATTAAAAAAGCATTAAAAGATGGATATAGAACAGGTGATTTAGCTGCTTATGATGCAAAAGAAGTTGTTTCTACTGCTGAAATGGGTGATGTTATTGCAAATAACATAAAATAAGTTTAGGAGTGTATGGTTATGTCTAAAAAGTATAGATTAGTTACAAGAAGTGATATGGATGGTTTAGTGTGTGGAACATTAATGAAGTACTTAGGTATTATTGATGAAATTACTTTTGTACACCCGAAAGATATGCAAGATGGTAAAATTGAAATAACGCAAAATGATATTACAACTAACTTACCATATGTAGATGGTGTTTACTTAGCTTTTGATCATCATTTTTCTGAAACACTTAGAAATGAAAAAAGAGATAACCATATAATTGAGGCTGATGCCCCAAGTGCCGCTGAAGTTGTATATCAATATTATGGAGGAGATAAAAAATTTCCTTCAAGTTTTATAACAATGATGGATGCAGCAAATAAAGCAGATAGTGCAAGTTTTACAAAAGAGGATATTCTCAACCCTCAAGGTTGGGAGTTATTAAGTTTCTTAATGGATTCTAGAACTGGACTTGGAAGATTTAGAGAATTTACTGTTTCAAATTATCAATTAATGATGGATTTAATTGATTATTGTAAAGACCATACAATTGAAGATATCTTAAAACTATCAGATGTAAAAGAGAGAGTTGATTTATACTTTAAATATGAAGAAGAGTTTAAAGAACAACTAAAAAGATGTACTACAATCAAAGGTAATCTTGCAATAATTGATTATAGAAATGAAGAAATAATATATCCTGGAAATAGATTTTTAGTATATGCTTTACATCCTGAGATTAATATTTCTATGCACGTTGTATGGGGAAGAGAAAAACAAAATGTAGTATTCTCTCCTGGTAAGTCAATTTTAAATAAAACTTCAAAAACAAATGTTGGAGAATTAATGCTTAAATATGGTGGCGGTGGTCATAAAGCTGCTGGTGGTTGCCAAATTGATCACGATAAAGCCCAGCAAGTACTAGAAGAGTTAATTACTCAAATTAATGCAGATGGTTAATTCTTTAACTGTATAAATAAATAGGATTTCTCCTATTTATTTGTTTGACTTTCATTATCTAGTAAGTCATCATGTTCTTCCATATCCCAAGGTAATGTTGCTGGAGTAGTATGAACAAATCTTAAATATCTTTCAAATTGAGTTAAAATATCATTTATAATTGTATGTTCTTCATATCCATATAAATCATAATGTAATCCTCCTCTTTTCAAAAAGGCTTCTGCATTATAATAGTATTTTTGTTTTTTATTAGCATCTTCTAAGTGAGCAAATTCTGGTATTTCATACTCTCTTAATCTTACTTCATATGTAAATTTAATATCATCATCTTTATAAATAAAAATTATAGCCCTTACATACTCTTCATCATAATCAACATCGCAATCCCACTCAGACTCTTTAAGTTCTTTTTGAATTTTTTTCATACTATTTTGAACATCATTTTTTATAAATTTTTCAACAACATTCTTTTTAGGAAAGTTTATTAATTCTTTAAGTCTACCTTTCCAATATTCATCATTATCAATATCTGGATGTTGGAAATTCATATTTACAGTATGTTGTAAGCTATTTTCTCTATGGTTTTCTATAATTAAAGCTCTCCACATACCAATACCAGCAATTATCATAATAATTGCAAAAGGTAAAGCACTAACAATTGATGCCGTTTGTAAAGCTGTTAATCCTCCTGCGATTAATAAAACTGAAGCAACAACACCTTCTAGAATAACCCAAAATGAACGTTGCCACGCAGGTGTTTCTATTGCACCACCAGAAGCCAATGAATCTATAACAAGAGAACCAGAATCTGAAGATGTTACAAAAAAAGTAATTATAAGAAAAACAGCAATAAAAGAAAGTACATTAGTTAAAGGTAATCTTTCAAAAAGTTTAAATAAAGCAATTGCTTTATCATTTTGTACTTCAGTAATTAAAGATTCATAACCTTGAACCATAACCATATGTAAAGCTGTGTCTCCAAAAATAGAAAACCAAAGAAAAGTAAAAATTGTAGGTACTAACATAACCCCTACAACAAATTGTCTAATAGTTCTTCCTTTACTGATTTTAGCAATAAAAAGACCTACAAATGGTGCCCAAGCGATAGTCCATCCAAAAATAAACAGTGTCCAGTTTCCTATCCAATCATTTGAAGTATAAGCTTGAAGGCTAAATGTTCTTTCTACAATATTACTTAAATAACTACCAGTATTTTCTAAAAATGTATTAAGTATAAAAATTGTTGGTCCAACAATAAAAACAAATACCATAAGTGAAATTGCTAAAAGTATATTTAAAAGTGATAATCTCTTTACACCTTTATCCATACCCGCAAGAACAGAAAATAATGCTAATGCAGTTATTATAGCAATGGTAATAATTTGTACATTAATGTTTACTTCAATTTCTGGCCATAAATAGTTTAATCCTGCATTTATTTGTGAAACTGATAATCCTAAAGTAGTTGCAATACCAAAAAGAGTTCCTAAAATAGCAAAAGTATCAACAGTATGTCCCACAGGACCATGAATTTTTTCTCCAATTAATGGATATAAAGTTGATCTCATAGATAAAGGTAAACCATGTCTAAAAGCAAAATACGCAAGGGTTAAACCAACTAATCCATATATTGCCCAAATATGAAATCCCCAGTGGAAGTACGCAATTTGCATTGCTTGTTTTGCAGCTGCAATTGTTTGTCCTTCTCCTGTAGGAGGTGAAGCATAGTGTAAAATTGGTTCTGCAACACCAAAAAATAGTAATGCAATTCCATAACCTGCTGAAAATAGCATTGCGAACCACGATGAAAAACTATACTCAGGTTCTGAATGGTCTGGTCCTAATTTTATTTGTCCCCATGGAGATAATGCAATTGATACAATAAAGATTAAAAATAAGGCAACAGCTAACATATAAAACCATCCAAAATCATTTGTTATATATGTTAATGTTACTGAAAATACTTCTCCCATTCCTTTTGGATTTGAAATTGCTCCAATGACAAGTAGTAAAATAACAATTACTGCTGGAATAAAAACAGGAATTAAAATTGTTGAGTTAGATTTTTTAAATTTTTCTAACATTGTCCTCCTTTGTTATTTAGTAAAGTACTATATATTAACAAAAAAGTATTAAGAGTTTAATTTTATTTTTAAACTAGAAATAAACTCTTTATTTGATGGTAACTTTAAATTTGATTCTCTTTGCTTTTTCCCCCACATTGATTCTGGGAAAAAAGAATCTTCTTTAAATCTTGCCATTATATGAAAATGTACATGTGGAACATAATTACCAAATGAAGCAATATTTACTTTTTCTGGATTATAATATTCCAGCATAAGTTTTTCAATAATATCAAGACATCTTAGTATTTCCATTTTTTCTTCTTGTGTACAATGTGAAAACTCTTTTTTCTTTTCATTGGTAAAAACAATGAACCAAGGAATTTCATTTTCTTCAAATTTAATATGAATTAAGTCATTTTTATATATCATTTGTTTCTCTTTTCTTTTATTAATATGAAGTATATTAACAAAGGTATAATTAAACTACATTTAAGCAAAAATTAATTATAATCCGAATCCATTTTTCCAACCATCAAGGAATTTTTTATAAAATTTTTGTGTTTTATAAAGAGTTGGGCAGAACCAGAAAAAAGCAAATAGCCCTTGTCTCAACTGAGATACAATGGTTGTTTTAGCTTGGCTAGGCCGATTTTTATTGCAATGCAATATAAAAAATCGGGGCGAACTACAAAAAAGCAAAGCAGTTTGCTTTTTTCAAGTGTAGTTCTTCCCTGTTGGAATGTGGGAATAAACACAAAAAGGACTCACTGATGAAAGTTAGAGCTTCAGTAAAGAAAATGTGTGATAAATGTAAAATTATCAAAAGAGGCGGTGTCGTAAGAGTGATCTGCGAAAATAAAAAACATAAACAGAGACAAGGATAATCATGGCAAGAATTGCAGGTGTTGATTTACCAAATAAAAAAAGAATGGAATATGCTTTAACGTATATCTATGGAATTGGTTTACATAACTCTAGATTAATCTTAGATGCTACTGGAGTTTCTTATGATAAAAGAGCACATGAATTAACAGAAGATGAAGCAGCATCAATTAGACAAGAAATCCAAAAAAACTATATGGTTGAGGGTGATCTTAGAAAGAAAGTTGCAATGGATATTAAATCTTTAATGGATTTGGGTTCATATAGAGGTTTAAGACACAGAAAAGGTTTACCTTGTAGAGGGCAAAAGACTAAAACTAATGCTAGAACAAGAAAAGGTAAAAAGAAAACTGTTGGTGCAGGATCATAAGGATAACGAATGGCAAAAAGAAAAGTAACTAGAAAAAAAATAGTAAAAAAGAATATTGCTGACGGTATCGTACATATTGCAGCAACGTTTAATAACACAATGGTAACTATTACAGACAATGCAGGTAACGCAATTGCATGGTCAAGTGCAGGAAACTTAGGTTTTAAAGGTTCTAAAAAATCTACTCCATTTGCAGCACAACAAGCTGTTGAAGATGCAATGACAAAAGCTATGGAACATGGTATCAAAAATGTTGGTATTAAAATCCAAGGACCAGGTTCAGGTAGAGATACAGCAGTTAAATCTGTTGGAGCAATGGAAGGTATTACAGTAAAATGGTTTAAAGATGTTACACCATTACCACATAATGGTTGTAGACCTCCTAAAAGAAGAAGAGTGTAAGGAGTAGTTAATGGCTAGATATAGAGGACCAAGAGAAAAGATTGAAAGAAGGTTAGATGCTGACCTTGGATTAAAAGGTGAAAGAAGACTTAACGGTAAATCTGCTTTAGAAAAAAGACCATATGCTCCAGGACAACATGGACAAAGAAGAACAAAAATCTCTGAATATGGTTTACAATTAAGAGAAAAACAAAAAGCAAAATACCTTTATGGTGTATCTGAAAAACAATTTAGAAAATACTTTAAAGAAGCTGCAAGAAGAGATGGAAATACAGGGGCAAACCTTATTTCATTAATCGAGCAAAGATTAGACAATGTTGTTTATAGAATGGGATTTGTTACAACTAGAGCAAATGCAAGACAATTTACAACTCATGGGCATATCTTAGTTGATGGTAAAAAAGTTGATATTCCATCATACGTAGTAAAACCAGGTCAAAAAATTGAAATTAAAGAAAAATCTAAATCTAATCCACAAGTTGTAAGAGCTTTAGAATTAACTAACCAAACTGGTATGGTTGAATGGGTTGATGTAGATAAAGATAAAGTATTCGGAATTTTTACAAGAATCCCAACTAGAGAAGAAGTTGTTATTCCTGTTGAAGAAAGATTAATCGTAGAGTTATATTCTAAATAATAAATAAGGTTAGCTATGAAAAAATTTGCAGACACACCGTTTTTACCAACAGAAGTTGAGATAGAAGCAATTAGCGATAATGAAGCTAAAATATCAGCATATCCATTTGAAAGTGGTTTTGCAATAACTTTAGCACATCCTTTAAGAAGATTACTTTTATCTAGTTCAGTTGGATATGCTCCAATTGCAATTAAAATTGAAGGTGCTTCGCATGAGTTCGACTCATTAAGAGGAATGCTTGAAGATATAGCTATTTTTATAATTAATCTAAAAAACATTAAATTTAAAATTAATGGTGATGAAGAACAAGTTGTAGTTGAATACTCTTTTGATGGACCAAAAGAAATTAAAGGTTCTGACTTAGGAAATGCTGATGTAGAAGTTGTTTCTCCTGAAGCACATCTTGCGACTATTAACTCTGATTGTAATCTAACATTTTCTGTAATTATTCAAAGAGGTATTGGTTATATGCCTTCTGAAGATATTAGAGATATTGTTGGAACAGAATATATTCCATTAGATGCTTTCTTTACTCCTGTAAAAAAAGTTGTATATAATATTGAAAAAATGTTAGTTGAAGATAACCCTAACTTTGAAAAAGCTGTATTTACAGTACAAACAAATGGACAAATTACTCCAATTACTGCATTTAAAGAAGCGGTATCAGTTATGTACTCTCAAATGTCAGTGTTTAACAAAGTTTTTGATTTATCTGAAGTAACTGTAAATGATGCTGGTGAAGAACCAGTAGAATTAAAAGATTTAATTGTAAAAATCGATGACTTAAACTTAAGTGCTAGATCATTTAACTCTTTAGATAGAGCAGGATTAAAATTCTTAGGTGAATTAGTACTTATGAGTGAAGTAGAAGTTAAAAACATTAAAAATTTAGGAAAGAAATCTTTTGATGAAATCTCAGAGAAATTAGAATCTTTAGGTTTCCCAATTGATAGTACACTTCCAGAAAATGTTGCCTCAGCTTTAAGAAGAAAGCTAGAGCAACTTAAAGCATAAATTAAGGGTTTGATATGAGACATAAGCACGGATATAGAAGATTAAACAGAACATCTTCTCATAGAAAAGCATTACTAAAAAACTTAGCAATTGCTATCATTGAAAGAGAGAAGATTGAAACAACTGTACCAAAAGCAAAAGAGTTAAGAAGATATATTGAAAGATTAGTTACTACTGCAAGAAATGCAGACTTTAATACACATAGAGCAGTATTTGCTTTATTACAAGATAAAGAAGCTACTAAAAAACTTATCAATGAAATTGCACCAAAATACGAAGGTAGAAATGGTGGATATACTTCTATTGTTAAAACAAGAATTAGAAGAGGTGATGCTACACAAATGGCATTTATTTCTTTTGTATAATAGTAAAAAATAATTTACTACTCTTAAAAGGTAAAAGTCAATGACTTTTACCTTTTTTTATTTCTAAATAATCATACTTTTTTAATATTAAAATTTCATTTACTTTTTTTTAATCATTTTTTATATATAATGGCGCGTTATACTACATATTTGTAAATCCTAGGAGAGACATTTGATAACTCTAAAAGAAGCACTAAAATTAAATAGTGATGAAGTAAAGAAATTAAAAGAAGAATTAACTTCTAAAATAAAAGAGAGTAACATTGGTGCTTATGTGGAACAGCTGACAAATACTGATATAACAGATTCTAATAATGGTATACCAATTGCTATAAAAGATAATATAAACGTTAAAAATTGGGAAATTACTTGTTCGAGTAATATTCTAAAAGGATATAATTCTCCATACAATGCAACAGTAATTAATAAGCTTGAAGAAGCAGGATTATGTGCTTTTGGTAGAACAAATATGGATGAATTTGCCATGGGAAGTTCTACAGAGTCTTCTTGCTATGGTAAGACTTTAAATCCTATTGATAATACAAAAGTTCCTGGAGGAAGTTCAGGTGGTTCTGCAGCAGCTGTTGCTGGTGGAATTGCTATTGCAGCTTTAGGAACTGATACGGGTGGAAGTATTAGACAACCAGCAGCTTATTGTGGTGTTGTTGGTATGAAACCAACTTATGGAAGAGTTTCAAGATATGGTATTACTGCATATTCTTCATCTTTAGATCAATGTGGTCCTATTACTCAAAATGTAGAAGATGCTGCTATTTTATATGACATTATTTCAGGAAATGACCCAATGGATTCTACTTCTGCTAATGTTGAATATGAAGCAGTTGCTCCTAAACTTGATGGAGATAGAAAATTAACAATTGCAGTTATTGATAGTTTTGTAGAAGAAGCAAGTTCAGCTATCCAAGAAGGATATAAAAAAGCTATAAAAGCTTTTGAAGATGCAGGACATACAATTGTTCACAAAAATATGTTAGATACAAGTAAAATCCTTTCATCTTACTATATTGTTGCGACAGCAGAAGCTAGTGCAAACCTTTCTAGATTTGATGGTGTTAGATATGGAAATAGAAAAGGTGAGGGTGGTTTAAAAGATATGTATACTCAAACTAAAACACAAGGTTTTGGTGAAGAGGTACAAAAAAGAATTATGCTTGGTTCTTTTGTTTTAAGTTCTGGTTATTATGATGCATATTATATTAAAGCTCAAAAAGTTAGACATTTAATTAAAGATGAATATGAAGCAATTTTCAAGGATGCTGACTTAATCCTTTCTCCAGTAGCTCCAACTACTGCTCCTGAGTTTGGAAGCTTTAAAACATCACTTGAAATGTATTTAAGTGATATATATACTATTTCTGTAAACCTTGCAGGATTACCTGCAATCTCATTACCTATTTCAAAAGATGAAACTGGTATGCCAGTTGGATTACAGTTAATTGGAAAAGCTTATGATGAACAAACTGTATTTGATGGTGCTTTAGCGTTAGAAAAAGCTGTAAATTACAAAAAATAGATATTTTATTAAGGGTTATATTATGAGAATTAGAAAAAAAGCGTTAACATTTGAGGATGTGTTATTAGTACCAGCAAAATCTGAAGTACTACCAAAAGAAGTATGTATTAAAACAAAACTAACAAAAAATATCGAGTTAAATATTCCTTTTGTATCTGCTGCAATGGATACAGTTACTGAATATCAAGCTGCAATTGCAATGGCAAGACTTGGTGGTATTGGAATTATTCATAAAAATATGGATATAGAAGCTCAAGTATTACAATGTAAAAAAGTTAAAAAAAGTGAATCTGGAATGATTATTGACCCTGTAACAATCACTCCTAATCAAACTTTACAAGATGCAGAAGATATTATGGCATCTTATAAAATCTCAGGTGTACCAGTTGTAGATGATAATAATAAATTATTAGGTATTTTGACAAACAGAGATATGAGATTTACAAAAGATTTTAGTGAATTAGTAGTTGATAAAATGACTAATATGCCTTTAATCACTGGAAAAGAGGGTACTACATTAGAAGAAGCTGCTGATGTAATGCACCAAAATAAGATTGAAAAATTACCAATTATTGATGAAAATGGCTTATTAAAAGGTCTTATTACAATTAAAGATATCAACAAAAAAAGAGAATATCCAAATGCAAACAAAGACGAGTTTGGAAGACTTAGAGTTGGTGCTGCAATTGGTGTAGGACAAATGGACAGAGCAAAAGCGCTTGTTGAAGCAGGTGTTGATGTTCTAGTTCTTGATTCAGCTCATGGACATTCAAAAGGTATTTTAGATTCAGTTGCAACTATTAAAAAAGAATTAAATGTAGAAATTATTGCTGGTAATGTTGCAACTGCTGAAGGAACTAAAGCTTTAATCGATGCAGGTGCAGATGCTGTTAAAGTAGGTATTGGTCCTGGTTCTATTTGTACAACAAGAATTGTTGCAGGTGTAGGTGTTCCTCAAATCTCTGCAATTGATGAATGTGCAGCAGAAGGTGCTAAATATGGTGTTCCAGTTATTGCAGATGGTGGTATTAAGTACTCTGGAGATGTTTCAAAAGCACTTGCAGTTGGAGCTTCATCTTGTATGATGGGTTCCGCTTTAGCTGGTACTGATGAATCTCCAGGAGAAGTAGTATTATTCCAAGGAAGAAAATTCAAAACATATAGAGGAATGGGTTCTATTGGAGCTATGACTAAAGGAAGTAACGATAGATATTTCCAAGAAGGAACAGCCGCTGATAAACTTGTACCAGAGGGAATTGAAGGTAGAGTTGCATATAGAGGTGCAATTGCTGATATTATTCACCAAATGGTTGGAGGACTAAGAGCTTCAATGGGTTATTTAGGTTCTAAAGATATTCCTACATTCCAAGAGAAAGCTGAATTTGTAGAGATTACATCTGCTGGACTTAAAGAGTCTCATGTTCATGATGTTACTATTACGAATGAAGCTCCTAACTACCACGTTTAAAAGTGATGTTATAAACATCACTTTTAGATTCCATTGAGTTTTTTAAAACTTTTATAATATTATTTTAGAAATCCAATGGACTTCTTATTTCATTTTTATTTAACTCTTTTACCACGTGTGTATATATCATAGTTGTTTCAATAGATTTATGTCCTAATAGCTCTTGAATACTTCTTATATCTGTACCATTTTGGAGTAAATGAGTTGCATATGAACGCCTAAAAATATGTGATGTAACTCTTTTATCTATATTACACTTATTAACTGCATTTTTTATATTTCTACTTAAAGTTACATCTAAAATATGATGACGTCTTTGTTCTCCAGTTATGGGGTCTTTTGAAATTTTATTCATAGGGAATACATACTGCCATTTTGTTTCATATTTAGCATTTTTAAATTTTCTCTCCAATGCATAAGGTATAAAAACACTTCCAAATCCATCTTCTAAGTCTTTTTTATGAAGTTCTTTTACTTTTTCAACTTGAACTTTTAACTCTTCCTTTATTTTTAAAGGAAGTGGTAAAGTCCTATCTTTAAGTGATTTACTATCCCAAATATAAATTTTGTCATATCCCTTGTGCTTGCACTCTCTTTGAGAAAATCAATATCTTTAATTCTTATATTTTGTACTTCTTTCATTCTTAATCCACAACCATACATAAGTTTAACTATAAGTTGATAAACACCCGTCATATTTAATATAATATTTTTTACTTCATCTATAGTTAAAACCACTGGAATATGTTTCCTCTCTTTTGCTCTTAAAGCTTGAATATTTTGCTCTTTTAACGAGATATTCAAAACTTGTTCATATAAAAATAATATTGCATTAAATGCTTGGTTCTGCGTAGTAGGAGATACATTTAGTTTTGTGGCAAGATATGTAAGAAATTGTTCGATTTCAAATTTTCCCATCTCTTTAGGTGTTTCTTATTATGGTAAATAATATATCTTTTAGCCCAGCTTATGTAGCTTTGCTCTGTTTTTATACTGTAGTGTTTAAATTGTATTTTGTCTCTCATTATTTCTAGTAGTTTTTTACCCATAACTCACTCCTGATATATTTATCATTATGTTAAACTATTACAGTTTTTAAGCAATATCAGAACATTTTGATAAGATATTAAACATATTGGTAATAATCTAAGGAAAATAATTATACCAAGTATAAGAAATAAAATAAAAAATATTATATATTATAATATATTATTTATAACTTTATTGATATCGCTATATTTATAGGACTTTATTTAACTTAATATCATAACATTAAAAATGTATTCCTATTAAGTAATTTTATGGGTAATTAATATATAATGTATTACTAATAAATAGTTATATTTAAAGAAGGAACCATGAATATTCAAAAAGTTACAAAAGAAAATTATCAGGAATTAATCAATGTCTGGGAAGCTTCTGTTAGAGCAACACATAAATTTTTATCAGAGGGAAAAATTGCAGAGTTAAAACTTCTGATTTTGGAACAGTATTTTGATGCTGTTGATTTGCGTTGTTTTAAAGATAGTAACGATAAGATATTGGCATTTATTGGTGTTGCTGATTCGAAAATTGAAATGTTATTTGTAGATCCAGATTATATCGGTCAAAAAATCGGTCGAAAGTTAACTAAATACGCCATTGAGAATCTTGGCGCATCAAAAGTTGACGTAAACGAACAAAATCCCAATGCAATTGGGTTTTATCAGCGAATGGGATTTGTTCAATCAGGTCGCTCTGTACTTGATGGAGAAGGTAACCCATTTCCTTTAATACACATGAAATTAAAGAAAATATAACAAATCAGAGGAGCCAATAAATTACCCTGCGGGCAATTTATTAGCTCATTTTAAACGTTGTGTGTACAGAATAAACTTTAAATATCAATAGTTAAAATAAAATTAATAGGTTATAAAATGCTTAAAAAAATCACTTTTAAATTTAATAGTTTTTATCAAAGTTATTCAATATGAGTAAGAAAAAACCTTATTCTAATGCTGGTGTTGATGGTTCTAGTGGTTATGAACTTCAAAAACATTGTGCATTATATATATTTTTAGAAAATATGAAGATATAAAAGATAGTAAATACTTTATATGTTTAGAACACCATGAAGATTTTTTATTTTGTTATTTAGATGACACAGAATTATTAAAAAGCATAGTGATCTGTCAACAGAAAATAGGTGTTACTAAGTGGTGCACTTTTGCACTGCATTTTGGTGCATTTTTGGTTTGCACTTGACATTTGATACTTTAATAGACTTTTTTAAATCATTTATCATATATTTACTACCATCTTTTATACTTATAGCTTCTAGTTGGCTAATTAGCTTTGAGGTGTTTTTAGAAGTAAATTTATAATAAGAGATTAGCTCTTTTAATTCTTCTACTATTGTATCAATATATGGTACTTTAATCTCATCTTTTTTAGCTAAATGGATAGCTTGTGATAAAACCTATGCATCTATTAAATTTGTTTTATTTCTTTGTCCTAAAGCCTTTGAAAAGTTTAAAAATTGTTTAGGGTTTATCATAAAACATTTGATTTTTTTTTCATTGCAAAATTTTGTTAGAGCAAAAGAGTAGTTACCTGTAGGCTCAAAGATATAAACTAAATTATTGATACTTTTTTTATAAAGTTTATTTAGCTTTGAGTATAAACCTTTTATCCCTTTTAAATTATTTTCAATCTCAATATTAGTTTTATTGATGGGGATATGTACAGCAATTAATTTTTTACTAATATCTAAACCGATACAATTAATCATCTGAACCTCCAATATTTATATTTAGGAGTTAACTCCTAGCTGATTAATTTGTTACACATAACCTTATCTCGTGTAATACGATCTAATAAATTTATTGATCTTGTCGCCACTCAAGTTTAAAGTGTAATTATCTGACTGACCCTCAAGCTAGTTAATTTATTTAAGTTTATTTAACCGCTTTGGCGACTATTCCGATATATTAACTCTAATGAACTCTTGGTTCTTATTATAGCATGTAGATACGAGGTGATAACGATAACTAAGAATATATAGTTTTTTAGAATATAATACTCTTTGTAATCCCAAGAACTTGGTTTAATATATTATCATCTACTTTTTCTACAAATTTTACTTTTCTAGCATTGAAATCTATTGATTTAATTTGTTCTGTCATTATAAACCCTGTTAGGTCTTCACTTTCAAGTTTTACATGAAAAGGGAAGTCTCTATTCGTATTTGTTATAGGACAAGCTATAGCTAATCCTAAGGCTTTATTAAAAGCTTCATTACTAATAATTAGTGCTGGTCTTCGACCTTTTTGTTCATGTCCAGCTTGTGGATCAAAAGTAAGTATTACTAAATCTCCTTTTTTAGGAATATAATTTTCTACCATTCCTCTTTTCCTATTGTTGTATCAAACTCTTCATTTGCTTTATAGTCTTGCGGTATTTTAGATACTAGTTCATTTAAATTAAATTCTGGAATATCTTGTCTTATAGGCTCAATAATCGCTTTGCCATCTATTATTGTAATATTTACATTATCTCCAATATGTAATTGTAAACTTTCCATGACATCTTTAGGAACTCTAAGTCCTTGTGAATTTCCCCATCTTGATATTTTAGCAGTCATTTTACTCCTTTATGTATATCCGAAGTATATCATTTAAACTTTTGTATGTCAAATTATAATTAAAAATAATAATATATTAGTATTAAAATATAAGGAGACTATAAGTGAAAGGAAAAATATTAGACTTTAGCTTACAAGAGGGTAAAGGTATTATTTCTGATGATAATGGAACTTGGTATGATTTTGTTATTTCAGAATGGAAAAATGAAAAAGCACCTGCAGTTGGTCAAACTGTAGATTTTGATATGAATGAAAACAGCGCAGTTTTTATTTAGGTTGTAATACTGCTGGTATTATAATACTTTTAGTTTTCTTATTTGGTTTTATTTTATTAGTAGTCCCAAGTATTTTTATCGGAATGATTGCATTTATTGAGGCAATATTATATTTAATTAAATCAGAAGAAGATTTCGAAAAAATTTATATTGATAATAAAAAATGTTGGTTCTAAAAAGTTATCTATTTTAAATAGCTAGCTTTTTTTCTTTTTATTTATCCTAGAAGATAAATTCTCATTTTTAAATTTTACCTTTTCGTTATTCAATATATTCTCATTCTTCTGCAACAAAAAAATCAATAGGATTTTCATCATTTATACAGTCAGGTGGAGTAAATTCATTTTTACTTTCCCAAAATCTTTCCAATGCCAATTTCCCACAGTTTGAAGTGAAGTTTCCATGACCATAGTTTTTTAGAACAATGTTTGTTGAGTTTTGAAGTCTTGCATCAATATTTTCTGCATAAAAGTATGGAGTTACGGGATCTAGTGTACCTGTTATTATAAGTACTGGAACGTTATTTTTATAAGGATACTGTACAAATTTTCCACCTCCATATACCTCATAAAGCTCCTTATGTGTCATAATGTTATAAATGCTGTAAGAGTTTGTAAACTCTCCTAAAGTATCTTTTTTAGCTAAAAGAGTATTGAGATTAATAGGATAGTCTTGGTAGTGAATAAAGTTATATATAAGATCTTCATCCCCTTCTTCCGTGTAAGTTGTGGCAAGAGACTCTAAAAAGGTGTAGTTATCATATAGAATTTCATTATATAGCCTATGTATCATATAAGGAATAGAGCTATAATTGCTTCTCGAATAAAGATTTTCGTAAACTTTTACGGCTAGACTTCTCCCATCAATATTGTATTTATCTCCATTAAATGTATAAAAAAATGGTTTATTATGTAAATGGTTCATTACAAAGAGAAACTCATCTTTCAAATTTGGATACGCTCCATTACATTTACTATCCCTTTCACACACCTTAAAAAAACGTTCGATAGCTTCTTTATATTGAGTTACTGAGTGTTGCATAAAATCACTATTTTCTGGTAAAACACCATCTAACACAACACTTTCTAAATTTTCAGGGTAAAGTTCTAAATACTCTAAAGAGAGCCTACTTCCATAAGATACACCTAGTAGATTTATTTTTTCATATCCTAAACTTTTTCTTAAAGATTCAATATCATGTGCACTATTTCTTGTTGTAAAATCTTTTTTAAAAAGACCTTTACTTTGTAGAAAATTTTTACACCCAATTAATGCATCTGTATAAGAGCTTTTAATTGAAGTTTCAAACTGCTCTTGGTTTATAGAACTTATTGTGTTGTTTTCACCAAGAAGCTCTTTTAGGTTTTCTTTGAATTCACTCTCATCTACACTAGAACAAGAAAGATGAGAAGAGGAGTATTGCTCCCCTCTACGATTATAAAAGATAAGGTCTCTATCATCAAAAGTAGAGAAGTTAGATGATAACCAATCTATCAAAGATAGACTTATTAAAGCTCCTTTTTCAGTAGGACCTCCTACTTCATAAATAACTGGTGATTTTATAGCTTCTTTTTTTGCTCTTTTAATAACAATTGGAAGGGTAAACGTTGATGTTGGATTAAAGTAGTCGTTTGGTACTTCTAACACTCCACACTCAAGGTCAGTTCTATTAATATCAAAATTACTACACTCTGTTGTATAATAAGTTTTAGAAATCTGTGGGGTAGTGTTATCACTACCACAGCCTGAAAAGATAAAAATACCTATAATAAGAGAGAAAATAACAGTTTGCATACGCTTCCTTTTTTATAAAAAGTTAAAAAAGCCATCAGATTATAAGGGATAAATATTAATAATACCATACTTTAATTAAAATAATTGAAGATGAATCACCACTTTTATACTCTAATCCTTATAAGGAATATTATATATTTTAAATAAGAGCAAGAATTAAACCAAAATAGATATAATCACTTTCCAAAAATTTTAATTAGGAAAATTTATGAATGAAATGATAATCTATCTAATTCTTGGAATAATAATTTTTATAATTTATAAAAAATATACTCAATACAAGGTATTAAAACTTGTACCATCTCTTTTAGAAGAGGGTGGACAAATTATTGATGTTCGAACAAAAGCTGAGTTTACACAAGGCAATAAAAAAGGAAGTATCAATATTCCATTAGACTCTTTAAAAACAAGAATAAATGAGCTAGACAATAGTAAACCTATAATCATTTGTTGTGCTAGTGGCAGTAGAAGTGCTTTAGCAAAACGACTTCTAATCACAAAAGGCTTTGAGAATGTGCATAATGTTGGAATGTGGAAGTCTCTTTTAAAATTTTAAAAGCAAATCTATTCTTTTATTAACTTTTCACTACAATACCAAATTCAAAAATCTAAGGCTACAATATGGCAAAAAGTCAAAATACTAATAGTGTAAAAAATTCAAAAGTTGATTTAATCAAATTGGGTAGTAACGCTACTCAAAAAGCATTTTCCAAAGATACGACAGTAAAAGAACAAATTGTAAATGCAAGAAAAGCTGCTAGCCAAAACAAAGTAAAAGCAAAGAAAAAAGCTAAAATGGCAAAGGCTTCTAGAAAAAAAGCTAGATAGACTAAAAGTCTTACTAGCCTAAATCAAAGGGCATAAAGTTTTAAAGATATTGATTAAAGAGAAAAACTCGCTATAATGCCTAAAATACAAGGACATATATGCCAAAAGGTAAAAAAACAATTATTAAAGAAATTAAACTATTAGAAGATAATGAAATCCTAATAAATGGAAAAGAATACATTATTCTTGAAACTACAGAAAATATCGAAACTGCAAAGACTATGAAAGTATCTTCAAATGGAAATAGAATTTTAAGATTTGAAAATGAAAGCAAAAAAGCTAGAATTGATTTAAAAAGATCAATTGATATTATCAAAATAACTTTCAAAGATGAACAAAGAGCGAAAAAGTTTTTTAAAACAAAAGACAGAAAATTAATTTTACCAGTAGATACAAAAGAGATAGTTACAACAGTAAACTCATTTATTCAAGCACGTTCTATTGTTTGTGATTATCAAGATAAAAATAGTAAAAACTATGATAGACAAATCGGTGTTAATACTTTCTATTTATTTGAAGAATAGATTTTAACATCAATTCAAATTGCAGTTTGTAATATTTTTAAGTCTTCATTTTTTTTTCTTATATACTTCGTAAAATAAAATAGAGGTTTTACCTTATGAAGGAAAAAATAGTGAATGGGAATATAGAAGTTACATACAAAATAGTAAATAACAAGGATTTAAATCTAACTCTTAGTTTACAAGAGCTTTTAAAAAATGAAAAGATAGTAAAGACTATCAAATCAGAGTTTGCTAAAGGTTTTAGAAATATTGATATTCAAATTGATCAAGAGTTAAGTGATAAGTTTAAATTAGAAACTATAAAAGAGCATCATAGTTTTACTGTGTCAAAAGATGATTTTGCAGATATTGTAAGTCTTGCAGAAGATGATGCTACAAGTAAAAAACTACTAAAAAAAGACTCTTTTGTAGAACTTGTAGATATAAAAACCTTAGATTAAATTATTTCTAAAATTTCAGATTAGTCTAATTTCATTAATTGTAGTATTTGTTATCTAAGTATAAATGGAAAGAATATGATTAAAATAAGTGATTTTATTAAGAGAGTTAAATATTATTATAATCTTATAAAGGCAAAGAAAATAGATACTTATATGATTCTCATAGGTATTTTAGGTGTTGCTATTGGTTTATACTTTTCTATTCCAATAATTAACAAAATATTTGCTTGGTTTATTCTTTTTGGTATTTGTATAAAATTATATGATTTTTCTGAAGAAGTTGAAAGAAATATAGTTACTTATGATTTTAATAAATTATTACCTCCACCAAAAAAGTAAAGTTTTTATAAAAGAGATTATGAAACCTCTTTTATTTTATTAATTTTTATGATTATTTGCAAGCTTTATAGTTTTGAATTGCATAATAAATATTTGCAATAATAGCAATTATCCATCCAACAATTGGAATTATAATTAAAATGGCCGTAATAAAGTGGATTATAGTTGGTGCTAATTTTCCAAACTCTTCTTCTCTTTCATCTTCCATAATTGCAAATCTTGTAACAGCTGTTCCAATAAAACCAAAAAATAAAGTTATTAACAGTGCAATAATAGCTTTTGAAGTAGTGTCTTCTGTTTTTTCTATTACAGGTTTAGTAATATTAAATACAGCAATAGCTTTGTTGTCTTCTGAAATATCAAAATCAACAGTTTGTCCTACACTTGGGCTTTCTTCACTTTTCCATTCATCTTTAGTAAATGTATATCTTTCTGCATTTTCTGCTTTTATAGTATATAGATTCTCATTTTTATCTACACCTAAAATTTTGCCTTCCATTTCTGTCCTTTATTATAAATAATCGTATTATATAAAAATAATATTATTTACATATAAAATAAAAAAATATAGTTTAAATTAGTTTAAAATAGATACTTGCTATTATAATCAAAACTTTTGTGTAGGGAAAAATTTATGAAAAATATTTTAATCATACTTATGATAGTTGTTGCAATAGCTTATATGTTTGTTCTTATGAAAGATAGATATGATAGTATAAAAGAAACTAATATAAAAATTGAGCAACAAAAAAATATAGCCAATTAAGCGTTGGCTATATTTTTTACTTTAAGCAATAGAGTGAATAGTTACTTTAAAATCTAAGTCACATCCTGCAAGAGGATGGTTATAGTCAACTGTTACATTATCTTCTGTAACCTCTGTAACTGTAGCTCTAATAATGTCTCCATTATCATCATCTGCTTCAAGTACCATTCCTATTTCTAAATCAATATCATCAAAATCACTTATTGGCAAAGTTTCAGAAAGTTTTGAATCATATTCTCCATAAGCATCTTTTGAAAGAACTTTTATAGTTTTTGTTTCCCCAGCTTCCATATCTTTTATACCTATTTCAAGGCCTTTTAGAATCTCTCCAGAACCATAAATAAATTTTATAGGTTCTTTGTTTATATTGCTATCTATTATTTCATCATTTAGTGTAACTTCATAAGACATAGATACAACTTGATTTTTATTTATTGACATAAGAATCCTTAGTAAGAGTTTTTTAAGAAATAACTATACCTTAATATACTGATATAAAGTTTATATGTTTTATTTTATACCCTTTTAAAGCTCTTTGTATATAATCTATCTTTATATTTTAAAAAAGGAAAGTTAATAATGAAAGTTGCAATTTACTGTGGTTCAAGTAGTGGAAATGATAATAAATTTATTGAACAAACAAAAAAATTAGGAAAATATTTAGCCCAAAATAATATTGACTTAGTTTATGGTGGTGGTAAAGTAGGGCTTATGGGAACTATTGCAGATTCTTTTTTAGAAAATGGTGCTAAAGTTTATGGTGTAATTCCTGAAAAGTTAGTAGAAAAAGAGCTAGCTCATCCTCAATTAACAGATTTAACAATTGTAAAAACTATGCATGAAAGAAAAG
Organism: Halarcobacter mediterraneus; assembly: GCF_004116625.1. Lineage (NCBI taxonomy): Bacteria > Pseudomonadati > Campylobacterota > Epsilonproteobacteria > Campylobacterales > Arcobacteraceae > Halarcobacter > Halarcobacter mediterraneus. The sequence continues at coordinate 765,622 of NZ_NXIE01000001.1, read as the reverse complement.
CAATTATGGCTGAAATGGCAGATGCTTTTATTACTCTTCCTGGTGGTGCTGGAACTTTAGAAGAAATATTTGAAGCTTGGACTTGGGCACAGCTTGGTTATCACAATAAACCTTGTGCTTTTTATAATATTGATGGTTTTTATGATGATTTATTTAATATGTTAGAAACTATGACAAAAAAAGCTTTTTTAAAAGAAGAGTATTTAAATATGCTTATAAATACTTCTGATGAAAAAAAATTATTATCAGAAATAAAATCCTATAAAGCACCTAGTGAGAAATGGAATTAATAATATTCACTTAAAAGTGAATATTATTTAAAATGAAGTTTCTACTTTTTTTACCCAATTCTCGATTCTTTCATCTGTTAAATCTTCTTGATTAACATCATCTAAAATCAATCCTATAAATTTTCCATCAACTACAGCAGTTGAATCTTCATATTCATAGCCTTCAGTTGAAGTCTGCCCAATAATCTTTCCAGTTTTTACATATTTATATAGATGACCTAAAGCATCACAAAAAGTGTCTCCATAGTCTTCTTGATCTCCTAATCCAACAAGTGCAATTGTTTTATTTGAAAAATCTATATCTGAAAGATTGCTTTCAAATTCTTCCCAATCGTCTTGTAAATCACCATCTCCCCAAGTAGGAGAAGCAAAAATTAATTTATCATATTGTTCAATATCTTCTACTGAAGAGTTTGCTATATTATGTATTTGAACTTCTTTTGAAAAAGCATCTTTTATTTTTTCTACTATTTCTTCTGTTGTACCTGTATCACTTCCGTAAAATAAACCGATAGTTTCCATTATAAGATATCCTTTGAAATTATTTAAGATGAAAATATATCATATAAAAATTTAAAGCACTATGCCTTTACTTTTATTAAGTTTTATATTTTATTTAAATTAAATTTTACACTTTTCTTGTATTATCAGATAGAATTAATCCTATTCCAAAACTTATAAATAATGAGCCTATCATTTTCCCAAAATACTTAGATAATGAAGTTTTATTAAATATTTTTTTAATAAAGTTCGCACTTAGTGAATAAATCATCATACAAGTAAAGGCAACAAGTGCAAGTATAATAATCAATAAACTATAGTGAAAAATAGTATTTTGATTTTTATTTATAAACTGAGGAAATAAAGCTGTAAAAAATACCACAGCTTTTGGATTAGAAGCTGCTACAATAAATGATTCAAAAAATAGATTTTTTTTCTTTACTTCTTTTGATAGCTTTTTTTCTTCAAGATGAAAAGGAGTTTTAAAAAGTTTTATTCCTAAATAAATTAAATATAAAGCACCAACATATTTAATAATCATAAAAAGTGTAGTTGATGTAGTAAGAATAATACCTAAGCCTATAATTGCTATTGTTGCTTGTATTATTGAAGCAACAGTATTTCCCAAAGCTGTAAAAAGAGATAACTTATAGCCATATTTCATTCCATGGTTTAATGCTAAAATCATACTTGGTCCAGGGATTATTGATACAATAAAAACAGTAGAGGCATAAAGTAACCAAAAACTTAAATCAATCATTTATATTTCCTTTAAAATTTTAAAAGCTTATTTTATCTAATTTGATATAATTAAACATAAAAAAGGAAAATTATGAAAATAGAAATATATTATGATAAAGAGTGTCCTTTTTGTAAAAAATATACACAAATACTCAAACTAAAACAAGAACATGAAGTAATAATAAAAAATGCTAGAGAAGATTTAGAAAAACTAAGATATTTGTATTCTTATGGCTTTGATATAAATAATGGAATAATCGTGCAAGTAGATGATGAAATTTATCAAGGTGCTAAAGCTATTTATGTTTTAGACTCTTTAAGTATAAAAAACAATTATTTATATGGAACAAAACTTTTTGAGGTTTTCTTATATCCAATTATAAAAATTTTTAGAAAGATTGTTTTATTTATTTTAGGAAAAAGTTCAAAAATAAGATTTGAAGATTAACCCCAAGCCTAAGCTTAGGATGTAGATTAGATAATACTATTAATTGTAATTGAGAAGTTTAATTCTTTTCCTGCAAGTGGATGATTAAAGTCAACTTCAACAGAACCATCTTCTTTAATATCACTAATTACAACTTGAATAGGTTGTCCATTTTCACCTTGACCTTGTAGTGGCATACCAACAGAAAGTTCTAAGTCTCCAAATTGTTCTTTTGGAAGAACTTGTTTTGCTTCTTCATTATATTCACCATAAGCTTCAGCTGCTGGAACAGTAACATCTTTTGAGTCACCTTCATTCATTTCTATAATTCTAGTTTCTAGTCCTGGAATAATTTGTCCTGTTCCAAATGTAAATTCTAAAGGATCTTTATCAATATTACTATCAACTACCTCTCCATCTACTTTTAATTCATACATCATTGCTACAACTTGATTGTTTTCTATAGCCATATTGATACCCCTTTTATTTTTATTAAAGTAAAACTCTATCAAAATAAAATAACACAGAGGTAAAATATGGCTATATTAGAAAAAAATATTAAAATTTATATTTGATAATCTGCTCTTGTATCTTTCCATTCAAAGATAAAACACATAGGTAGTTCATCTTTTTTATTTAATATTATTGCAGTAATAGTAGCCGATACAAAGATTGAAATAATTGCTAATAAAGAAGCAAAAGCTAAAGTAGATAGCCCAGATAAACCTTGTCCAACTGTACAACCTATTGATAATACTCCACCAATACCCATTAAAGCTCCACCAATCATATTATATTGAACTTTCTTTTGCCCTTTTGATGCAGTACATCCAAAACTATATCTTCTATTGATTTTAGACATTAAAAATGCACCAGAAATAACACCCAAAACTAAACAAACTGAAAAAACTAAGTCAAATGCATCATAATACATAAAAAGTTCTACTGTTCTTCCACTTGGGAAAACAAAAGATAAAGCTTCTAAGTCAACAATTCTTTCAATACTATCTGCTCCAATAACACCTGTTATATACCAAGCAGCTGCAACAAAAAGACCAACTAATACTCCATCCCATAATGATACTACTCTTTTTAGTTTTTTTACTAAAATTGCTAATAGTATGATTAAAATAGGAACTAGAATATAAATATTCATTGTAATATTTCCAAGATAATTTGACCATTGAAGAAGTGTTTCATTTGTAGTGATTGGAGAAAATAAACCATTTACAAAACCTTTAGCTGTAGCATAAGCAAAAATACCCGTAAATACAATCACAATTAAAGAGTTTATATCTCCTTGAGCAAATTTGATAAGGTGTCTATTACTACATCCATCAGCAAGCATCATTCCCACACCAAAAATTAAACCACCTAAAACTATACTAAAATAGTTGATATTTTCTCTGTAGTAGTTTGATTCGGTTAAATCTATTTCAAAACTATTTGAAACAATTGCAGTTGAAATAATTGCAATTATCATAGCTGTGATAACAGAAGCACCTCTTTTAGTTGATTTTGTAAGTATGTAGTCTTTTATTGAACCACTAAAACAGAACTGATTCTTCTGTCCTACTGCTCCTAAAGCTAAACCTAAAACAAAACCTAGAATATTTACAATTTCATACACATCTAAATTCATTTAAATCCTTAGTCTTTTAATACAGTTTAAATTAATCAAATATTATCTTTAAATATTTAAATACTGTATTAACGAAGCTTATTAATAAAATAATTAAGCAAAAATAAATCTTTATTTATTTAGTAGGGTTTAAACTTCTTGATTTTCTATTCTCATATCTTCAAGGCCTTCAAGAATATCTAAAGCTTGTTCTTGAGTCATTTTATTATTTTCAATATCTGTAATAACTTCATCAAAAAACTCTTTTATTTTGTTCATATATTCTAACTCTTCTTGTAAATCTTTATCTTTCTTTTTTGAAAGTTCTGCTTTAATTTCTTCTATATTTTCATTAACTTCTACTAAAACATCATTTTTTACAAGTTCTTCTAATTTTTTTATGTTATCCATTATTTACCTTTATTATTTGTATTAATTGACATTATATCTAGTTGATTTAAATATTTAGTTATAAAAAATAAAAATTGTGTAAAAATGACTTTTAGCTACTTTTAGCTAAAATAACTGACTTAAAAATAAATAACAAAGGATAATAATGCAACCAAATACTTTAGCAATTCATGCTGGATACGAAAAAGACGAACAACTTACAATGTCAGTTCCTTTATATCAAACAACTGCATACGAATTTAAAAGTACAGAGCACGGAGCAAATTTGTTTGCATTAAAAGAGTTAGGTAATATTTATACAAGATTATCAAATCCCACAACAGATGTTTTTGAAAAAAGGTTTGCCCAAGTAGAAGGTGGTGCAGCAGCGATTGCTACAGCTTCTGGAATGTCTTCTATTTTTTATGCTATTGCAAACGCAACAAAAGTAGGGGACAATATTTTAGCTTCTGATAAATTATATGGAGGGACATATACTCAATTTGAACATACTTTAAAAAGATTTGGTGTCGAAGTTAGATTTTTTGATACTTTTAATGCACAAGAAGCAGAAAAACTAATTGACGAAAATACAAAAGCAATATTTTTTGAGTCAATCTCAAACCCATCAATTGATATTCCAGATATTGAAGTGATTGTACAAATTGCACAAAAACATAAAATCTTGTCAATAGTTGATAATACTGTGGCAACTCCATATTTATTTAGACCTTTTGAATGGGGAATTGACCTTTCTGTTCATTCAACTTCAAAATATGTTACAGGGCAAGGTCTTGCTATGGGTGGTATTGTTGTAGAAAGAGAAGGTTTAAATGACTTTCTTAAAAACAATGATAAATATGCACACTTCAATGAACCTGATGAATCTTATCATGGCTTAGTTTATACAGATTTAGACTTTCCTGCATTTTGTTTAAGAACAAGACTTAGTTTATTAAGAGATTTAGGTTCTGTTCCATCACCTTTTAACTCTTGGTTAATGATTCAAGGATTAGAAACTTTAAAAGTAAGAATGAAAGAACATTGTGAAAATGCTTTAAAAATTGCAAAATTCTTAAAAAATCATCCAAAAGTAAAAGAAGTAAAATATCCACTTTTAGAAGGGGATAAAAATTACAATAATGCAGTTAAATATCTAAAAGATGGAGCGAGTGGATTATTGTCTTTTGATGTTGGTTCATTTGATGTGGCAAAAAATGCAATTGATAAATTAAAGATATTTTCACTTGTAACAAATATTGGAGATACAAAATCTATTGTAACTCATAGTGCTTCAACTACACATCAGCAATTATCAGAAGAAGATCAAAAAGCTTGTGGTGTAACACCTGGACTTATTAGATTATCTGTTGGTATAGAAGATGTTGATGATTTAATAAATGATTTAGATGAAGCTTTAAAATAAATGAAAATACAGACCAAAAAAGAAAGATTTAAAGAACCTCTTCGTTTAGAAAGTGGACGTATTTTAGAAGAATATGAACTTATTTATGAAACATATGGAGAGTTAAATGAGGATAAATCAAATGTAATTGTGGTTTGTCATCCTCTTTCTTTAAGTCATCATGCAGCAGGACGTTATGCAGATGAAGCAAAAGCTGGATGGTGGAATAACTTAATAGGTGATGGAAAAGCTGTTGATACTACTAAATATTTTGTAATTTGTTCAAATACTTTAGGTAGTTCATATGGTTCTACAAACCCTTTAAGTATTGACCCTTCTACAAAAAAAGAGTATAGACTAAAATTTCCAGTTTTAGCTATTTCAGATGTGGTAAAAGCACAAATGAAACTTTATGATAGATTGGGAATAAAAAAAGCTAAAGCAATTATTGGTGGAAGTATGGGAGGAATGCAAGCTCTTTGTTATTCTATTGAATTTCCAGATTTTGCTGAACAAGTTTTTGCCTTAGCAACAACAGCATATACAAGACCTTGGGCAATAAGTTTCAATAAAATAGGAATGGAAGCAATAAGACATGACCCTATTTTTAAAAATGGAAACTATAGTAAAGATGACATTCAAGCATTAGGTTTACCTGGACTTGCTATTGGAAGAATGGCAGGACTTATTTGTTATTTAAGCCCAAATCTTTTTAATAGAAAGTTTGGAAGAGACTATGCAAGTACAGATGGACTTTATGAACTTTTTGGAAGATTTGAAATTGAAAAATATTTAGAATACAATGCTTATAATTTTCCAAAAGTATTTGACCCTTTATCATATTTATATACCTGTAAAATGATGAATATCTTTGATTCAGGAAGAAATGAAGATACATTAGAAAACTCTTTTGCTAAAGTGAAATCTAAATTGCATTTAATATCTTTTTCTGATGATATGACTTTCTTTCCAGAAGAAATGGAAGAAATAAAAGATATTATGATAAAAATAGGAAAGGGTGAGCAAGTAACTTATAAAATGGTAGAAAGCCAATCAGGACATGACTCTTTTTTAGTAGAAGTAGAAAAGTTTGAAGATTATATTATCAATTTATTAGAAGGAAAAAAATGAGTGAAAATGAAAAAAAAGAAGAAATATCTTTTGAAGAAAAAGTAGAAAAAGCAAAAGAATTATTAGAAGCTTTGTCAAATCCTGATATTACTCTTAGCGACTCTTTAGACGTATATAAAAAAGGAATAAAAGAGTTAGATGAAGCACAAAAACTTTTAGATGAAGCAAAACTAATCTTTACTCAAAAAGAAAAATCTACAGAAGAACCCTTCTAAAAATATTGCAAATTGTCATATAAATAACATCTAGTTTTATTTCTTGATAAACTTCTTTTAAAATCTTAGGAGAAGTTTATTATGAATAAATTAAGCAATCTTGAAAATATTGATAAACCTAGAGAAAAACTTTTAAAAAATGGAGCAAGTTCTTTAAAAAACTATGAACTAATGGCAATACTTCTAGGAAGTGGAATAAAAGGAAAAGATGTTCTTAGTCTATCAAAAGAACTAATAAAACTCTTAGAAAATGATTTTGAAAACTTAAGTTTAGAAAAGCTCTTACAAATACATGGTTTAGGAAAGGCAAAGGCTTGTCAAATCATAAGCTCATTAGAACTATCAAAAAGATATTTAATCAAAAATCAAAATCTAAAAATAACTTCTTCTGAAGATGTTTATAATGAATTAAAAAAATATCATAACAAACAACAAGAATACTTTTTGGCACTTTATTTAGACGGTGCAAACCATTTAATCGAAACAAAACTTATAACTATAGGAATATTAAATCAAAGTTTAGTGCATCCAAGAGAAGTCTTTTCTTATGCTATTGAAAGAAGATGCGCAAGTATTATTGTTGCACATAATCATCCAAGTGGAGTATTAACTCCTAGTATAGAAGATATAAATGTAACCAAACGATTAAAAGAAGCAGCAAAAATTTTAGGAATAGAACTTCTTGACCATCTTATTTTTACAAAAGAAGGATATTATAGCTTTTCACAAGAAGATATCTTATGATTTATAAGGAGTCATTGAAGTCTTTGATTTCTTTTAGTTTTGTTACAAAATTTTTAAGTAAAGGTTTTGGTGCATAAGGTAATAAAGATATTAAATCTTTTTCAAGGTTAGAAGTTTTTTTATTATAAGAAGTTTTAGGCTCTTTTAAAAGATTTTCTTCTTCTATTTTTAAGTTAAGTTTATTTTTCAAAATATCTAACTCTTCTTTTGAAGCAGTTTTTAAAATATTTTGAAAAAACTTTTTTCTACTTTTTGTATCATTTGTAAAAAGGTCTTGTTCTCTTATTTGAAGAACATCAGCAATATAAGGAATAAGTTCAATTTTTATGGAAATAGTACCATTTAAATATTTGTAAATAGTTTTTTCACTTGGAGTTTCTCCAGTGCTATGTAGTTTTGGTTCTAAATCTTGTAATTTTTTAGCAAATTCTCTTTTAGTAAGTTTTTTTTCTTTTAAAATAGTATTGATTCTTTCAAAAACTTCCAATATCTTCCCTTTTTTCATAATTGTATATAAAAATGTTATTTATTTAATAGAATATTAATTCTTTTAAAAGTAGAATTTAATAAAGCATTTTTTGCGATTATAAATACTACTTTTGTAGTAATAAAGGTAATTCTTTATGGGTATAGAACTAATAAGTAGTATTCTACTGCTGATGATTAATTTTATTTTGCTTTTTTTCTTAATTAAAGAAAAAAAAGTGAAAAAAACTTTATTAAAAACAATAGAAGAAAATAAAGAAAAAATTGAAAGTTTAAAAATAAAATATGAGAATAAACTTAAAAATGAAATAGAAAATAGCAAAAATAAAGATAAAATAATCTATCAACAGTCTAAACTAACTTCAATGAAAGAGTTAATAACAAATTTAGCCCATCAATGGAGACAACCTTTATCCGTAATTTCAGTAGCTGCAACAAGTTTAGAACTATATGAGAAAAGTGGAGAGCTGAAAAAAGAAGACCTTCTTAAAAACTGTATTTTAATAAATGAAAATGCTCAATACCTTTCTCAAACAATAGAAAATTTTAGTGATATGGTAGAAAAAAGAAGAACAAAAAAGATTTATAGAATAGAAGATGCTATGGATATTATCCAAAAATTAACAGCAACTTTTACAGGAATGTCAAATATAAATCTAATTTTAAATATAAAGGATGATATCTCAATATATGGATATAAATATGAGTTGATACAAATACTTTTAAATATATTAACAAACTCAAAAGAAGTATTTGAAATAAGAGATATAAAAGATAGGTATATATTTTTAGATATAAACTCCGATGAAAAAGAGTTTACAATAAATATAAAAGATACAGCAGGAGGAATAGAAGAAAAAAACTTAAACAAGGTATTTGAACCGTATTTTACTACAAAACATCAAGAAGTAAATACAGGCTTAGGCTTGTATATCTCTTATCTTATAATCAAAAATAACCTAAAAGGAAAAATCGAAGTTTCTAATGAAGAGTTTGAATATAAAAATAAAAACTATAAAGGTGCATCTTTTTTTATCACACTTCCTAGGACTTAATATTTTTAAATAACATTTTTAAAGCATATGACTACAAAGTTTTTGTAGAATACAAACTTTTAAAGAGGAATGTAATGGGTGAAGAAAATAAACGAAGATTAGAACAACAATTATGGAATATAGCAAATACCCTAAGAGGTAAGATGGATGCCGATGAGTTTCGGGATTATATCCTTGGATTTATCTTTTTTAAGTATTTATCTGAAAAGATGGAAACATATGCAAATGAGCTTTTAGAAGAAGACAAACTTATATATACAAACCTTGATGAAAAAAAAGATACAGAATATCTTGAAGCTATCAAAGAAGATGCGCTAGAACAACTTGGTTATTTTCTAAAACCAACTGAACTTTTCTCTGCTATTGCACAAAGAGGAAATAGTGATGAAGACAATTTTATCTTAGATGATTTAACAAAGATTTTACGAAATATTGAAGCTTCAACTATGGGGCATGAGAGTGAAGATGATTTTGAGGATTTGTTTTCAGATATTGACCTTACTTCTAAAAAACTTGGAAGAACAGAAGAGCAAAAAAATACTCTTATTTCAAAAGTATTAGCTCACCTTGATGATATAAACTTTGAGCTAAAAAATCACGATAGAGATGTACTAGGTGATGCTTATGAGTATCTTATCTCAAAATTTGCAGCGGGAGCTGGTAAAAAAGCAGGGGAGTTTTATACTCCTCAAAGTGTCTCAAAAATCTTAGCAAAAATAGTTACAACAAACAAAGAAAAACTAAAATCAGTATATGACCCAACTTGCGGTTCAGGTTCACTACTTTTAAGGGTTGCAAAAGAGGTAAAAGATGTATCAAATTTCTATGGACAAGAGTTAAATAGAACCACATACAACCTTGCTCGTATGAATATGATTATGCATGATGTTCACTATAGAAAATTTGACCTAAAACAAGAAGATACCCTAGAGCGACCACAACACGAGGGAATGAAGTTTGAAGCAATCGTAGCAAATCCGCCATTTTCTGCTCACTGGTCGGCAAATCCGCTTCATCTAAGTGATGATAGATTTTCCCAATATGGAAAGCTAGCACCTAAAACAAAAGCTGATTTTGCTTTTGTACAGCATATGATACAGCATCTTGATGACAATGGAACTATGGCAGTTGTATTACCTCATGGAGTTTTATTTAGAGGAAGTGCAGAGGGACATATAAGACAATACTTGATTGAAGATAGAAACTATCTTGATGCAGTTATAGGATTGCCTGCAAATATCTTTTATGGAACTTCAATACCTACTTGTATTTTGGTATTTAAAAAGTGTAGAGAAGATAGTGATGATGTACTTTTTATAGACTCTTCAAAACATTTCGAAAAGATGAAAAATCAAAACTATCTAAGAGCTAAAGATATAGAAAAAATAGTAACAACATTCAAACAAAGAATCCAAGAAGACAAATACTCATACAAAGCAAGTCTAGAAGAGATAAAAGAGAACGACTATAACCTAAATATCCCAAGATATGTAGATACTTTCGAAGAAGAAAAGGAGATAGACTTAGATGAGGTTTCTGTTGAGTTAAAAGCTTTGGAACTAGATATGAAAGTTACAGATGAAGAAATAGCTTCATATTGTAAAGAACTAAATATATCTACACCATTTTAGGAGCTTATCATGAGTAGTTTAGTAAATAATCAAATGATAGAAGAGATTAGAAATCTTTTAATTAATTCAAGAACACAACTGCAACAATCGGTTAACAGTATAATGGTAAGAACCTATTGGAATATAGGTAGAATTATTGTAGAGGATGAACAAAATGGAGAGCAAAGAGCTACTTATGGAAAAAAGCAATTAGAACAAATATCAAATACCTTATCAAAAGAGTTTGGAAAAGGTTTTGATACTACAAATCTTAGAAATATGAGACGATTATACCTTACATTTCCAATTCAGGAGACACTGTCTCTCAAATTGAGTTGGAGTCATTATTGTAAAATAATGAGAATAGAAAATAAAGATGCGAGAGATTGGTATATCAAAGAAAGTATTGAAAACAACTGGAGTATTAGGGTATTAAGTAGACAAATATCAAAGCTTTATTATGAAAGATTATTAAGTAGTACTGATAAAAAATCACTTGTAAATGAAGCAAATGAAAAAATAAAGGAGCTTCAAACTACAGATATAAAAAATTATCTTAGAGATCCTTATGTTTTTGATTTTTTAAATCTACCAAATGAATCATTACTTGAAACAAATATAGAACAAGCTTTGATAGATAATCTTCAACAGTTTTTACTTGAATTAGGTCGTGGTTTTGCTTTTGTATCAAGACAAAAAAGATTGAGTGTAGAGGAACAAGATTTTTATATAGATTTAGTTTTTTATAACTTTAAACTAAAATGTTTTTTGCTTATAGATTTAAAACTTGGAAAACTTACTCATCAAGATGTAGGTCAAATGGATACGTATGTAAGAGTTTATGATAAGTTTGAAAAAGCTGAAGATGATAATCCTACCATTGGACTAATCCTTTGTAGTGAACCTTCACTTGCAGTTGCTAAATATTCAGTGTTAAGTGAAAGTAAACAACTATTCTCATCAAAATATTTACCATTTTTACCAACAGAAGAAGAGCTTCAAAAAGAGCTTCTAAGAGAAAGAAATCTACTTTTTAAAGGTAGTGAAGATGAGTAATAAAGAAAACATACCAAAGCTTAGGTTTAAAGAGTTTTCTGGGGAGTGGGAAGAGAAAGCTACAGGACAAGTCCTAAAAATTGGGAGTGGAAAAGATTATAAGCATTTGGAAAATGGCAATATTCCTGTCTATGGCACAGGCGGATTAATGACTTATGTAAATGATTATTTATATGATGGTGTAAGTGTATGCATTGGACGAAAAGGAACAATTGATAAACCAATGCTATTAAGTGGTAAATTTTGGACTGTTGATACGCTTTTTTATACACATTCATTTAAGGAATCTATCCCAGAATTTATATTTTCAATTTTTCAAAAAATAAATTGGAAATTATATAATGAAGCATCAGGAGTACCAAGTCTTTCTAAAGCTACAATTGAAAAAGTAAAAGTAAACGTTCCCAAAAAACAAGAGCAAGAAAAAATTGCCTCTTTTTTATCCTCTATTGATAAAAAGATAAATCAACTATCAAAAAAAGATGAGTTGTTACAAAACTATAAAAAAGCTATGATGCAAAAGATATTTTCACAAAAGCTTAGATTTAAAAAAGAAGATGGAAGTGATTATCCTAAGTGGGAAAAATATGAATTAAAAGAGTTTCTAATTGAAAGAGTTGAATATCCAGAGGAATTATTACCTATTTATAGTTTAACAATAGAAAAAGGTATTATCCCAAAGAGTGAGAGATATGAAAGAGCCTTTTTAGTAAAAAGTGATTATGAATATAAAACAATGAAAGAAAATGATTTTGCTTATAATCCCATGAATTTAAGATTTGGTGCATTAGCTCGACATAAAGAAAAATTAGATGTTATGGTTTCAAAGTATTATAATATATTTTATTGTAATGAAAAATTAAATTCATATTTTGCAGTATTATATTTTACAAATTACAATAGCATTCAATTTTATAACAAAATGGCAACAGGAAGTTTAGAGGAGAAAAAAAGAGTACATTTTAGAGAGTTTTTAAAATTTAAATTTTCTTTTCCTACTATAGAAGAACAAACAAAAATAGCAAACTTTTTATCTTCTCTTGATACAAAAATATCACAAAATAAAAAAGCCCTAGAAGAGACTCAAAGGTTTAAAAAAGCACTTTTACAAAAGATGTTTGTGTAATATGAAATCATTTATAAAGGAGTTGTTTAGTCAAATGAGTTTAAGTTCTATAAGTTCAGAAGAGATTTTAAACTACTACTACCAGTGTATTGTAGAGAGTTCTCTTCAAGGATTAAAATTTCCTATAAGTGATGTAAAAGTTGAGAAAGTATTATCTAAAATAAATTTGTTTTATATAAATCATCAAGAAGAAGATAAAAAGCAATATATAGATAATCTTAACATGATAAGAAAACATATTCAAAATATTAAACCTGAGAAAAGAAAAGATTATAGACTTATATATTTCCCTTTTCTTCATAAATTTACTCAATACTCCTCTTTAAATAGAAATGATAAATATATTACTTCTCCTATATATTTTATATTTGATATTGATGATAAAACACAAGATAAATTAGATGAGTTAGTTTCAATTACAATAGATAATTCATCAAATGAAGCAGTTTTTAAAAATGGACAAATTGTTTTTAATACTCTGTATGCTTCTAGAGATATTTATTCAATGGACTTTGAAGAAATAGATACATTACGAGAGTTACTTGATGATGAAGAGTTTAATGTAAAATATCCTATTAAAGATTTTGAGTTTTTTAAAAGTCTATTAATAGAGTATTTAAAAAATTGTAAAAGTGAATTAAAATTAGAAATAAATCCTAATGAAGAATATTCTGAATTATTAAAAAAATTTCATAAAGGTTTGATGAGTTTTAATCGTAAAAACGATACTTTAGAAAACTTTGAATTTAAAAGTGGAATACTTTTAGCAGATAGTGAAGCGATATTAGACGCTGATATTATGTTAAGAGGAATAAGGTATTCATATAAAAAAAGCATAATTCCCTTTATTGAAGAAAATTCAAAAAAAGAGCATAAGTTTAATAGAATTTTCTTTAATCATGAAAATAGATTATTAGATAAAAGTAAATCTTTCAATAAAAGTAATAACTTTAATTCACTTAATCTAAGTGTTGATAATGTAAATAAGTTACAACAACGTCATTATGGCTCTTTTAGTAAGAATTTTCCTTTAACAAAGTCTCAAAGACTTGCCATGTGTGCAGTTGTTTCTAATATGGATATTGTTCCTGTAAATGGACCTCCAGGTACAGGAAAAACAGCACTTCTTCGTAGTATATTTTCAAATTATATTGTAAAAAATGCTTATAAAGCAGCAAATAGCTATTTAAAAAATAAGAAAAATCCTTTTAAGTTAATTGATACTGGAAAACCAATTCTTGGTACTTCTAGTGTTAGACAAGCAATAAACAATCTAATTTCTGGAATATCAGAAGGATTTCAAGATTCGTCAAAAATAGATATAAGATTTACAAGATGGCTAGAATTATCAAATAAAAAATATAATAAAGTTGATTTAATTGATAAGTTTGTTGTTGTACCTCAAATAAGAAATAGTGAAGAAAAATATAAAGATGATATTTTATTTACAAGTTTAGAAAGTATATTTCAATATATTCATAGTCTTGATTATGTAGATTTTGAAAAAAAATACATTAATAGTTTTATTGAATCATACAAGAAAATATTACCAAAAGATTTCAAAGAAGAAAAAATAACAATTGAGTATTGTATCTCATTTTTAATAAACTTTATGGAAACTGCAAAAAAAAGAATTCAAAAGAGTATTTCAGAAAATAAAAATATGGATTTTGAAACTTATGAAAAACTTGATAAATTTGAACGATTTGAATTCTTTTTTGCATCTTTGCATCTACTTGAAGCATTTTTTATTCTGAATATTAAAAAAATAAATAAAATGAATATTACAAATGAATCTTCTTGCCCTATTTGTAATAGTTCTTTAATTATTGAAAATAAAATTGAGTGTAAAAACTGTAGTTTTGAGGTAGAGAAGAATAGAGAGTTTAATAAACTTAAAAATGAATTCACAATTGATGATTTAAATTTATTATTAAAAGATTCTTTGGTTATTGAAGATATAAGGTATGGGCTAAGATATAATGAAAATAATAAAAAATATCAGATAAGTATCTTAGAAAATGAGTTTAATAGTTTAGATAATATATTTATAATCACTCCTTTATTCCCTATGTTATGTGTTACAATGCACTCTTTTTATGGTGCATTTAAAGATAAAAAAAATGATGAATTAAGAAAAGATTTTTTTGATTTAACATTGACTGACGAATCAGGTATGATTTTACCTCATATTGCAATGCCAATAATTTATAGTAGTAAAAAAATGATTGTAGTCGGGGATGAAAAACAAATAGAACCTATTGCCCCTTTTGATAAATCTATAGATAATATAATCTATGAAAAACAAAAACTAAAGATAGGTTATAGCCAGTTTATTGATAGCTATTCAGTTTTAAATCAGAATTTAATTAAGCTTATAAATAAATCCACTTATATTAAAACCTTTGAAATGAAAGAGTATGAAAAAAACTCTTTATGGTTAAAAGAACATTTTAGATGTAAAGATGAAATTATTGAGTATTGTAATGATATTGTTTATAATGGAATTCTTGTTCCTAAAGTTAGAGAAGTAAATAGCCAATTGTTTTTAGATGATGCTAAAGATGAGTATCCTTCAATTAAAATATTTAATCTTGAATCTGAAGTTTATAAAAATCGTTCAGAACTTGAAGCTTCTGCAATTGCAGATTTTTTATTTCATAATATAGAAAAATTGACACAGTTGTATAATGCTTGGAAACATTATACAAAAAAAGATAATGAAACATATGATTCAATAGAATCAAAAGACTTTTATAGAAAAATAGGAATAGTTACTCCTTTTAATAATCAAAAATATTTAATTAAAAAATCATTATCAAAAGAGTTTAATTTAAATAAAATACTAATTGGTACAGTTCATGCTTTTCAAGGGAGTGAAAAAGAAATTATTATATTTTCTCCTACTATAGGAAAAGATTGTAGTTTTGAACATTTTACAAATAAAGATGATGGGAATATGATGAATGTTGCTGTATCAAGAGCTAAAAGTGCATTTTGGGTTTTTGGTAGTGTAGAGGGAATGAAAAAAGCAGGTCGGTATACTGAAGTTTTGGAAAAATATATTGAATTAAAACAGGATTATGAGTTTTATAATAAAAGTAATCAGATAGTAAGTAATATTAGAGAAACAGCAAAGACATTTAGGACAAGTAATAAATATATTTTTAAGAATTTTAGAAATAAAGATTTAACTTTAGAAGAAGCCGAAAAAATATTAAATGGAGAGACTGTAAAAGTACAAAGAGTATCTAAAACAGGTAACTTATATGAAATCAATGTTTATTCTGATGGTAACGGAAAGTTAAATTCAAGTTTTGACTAAAGGATAATAATATGACAAAAACAAAGTATTTATTATATGAATTTAAACAGTATAAAAATAGTAAATACTTTTATTGGTACAAAACTGATAATAAATACTTTACTCAAACAAAACCACCTAAAAATATACTTGATAAAATAACAGCTTCAAAAAAAGAGGTAAATAAAGAAGATATTATCTTAAATCCTTGGCAAGAGTGGAATACAAACGATATACAAAAAATTATCACAAAAGATGGTGTTTGTATAAATTATTTAAAATCTACAGATGATGAGTACATTACAAAACAAGAAGATTTGAAACTATTAGAAGTTTATAGTTTCTTAGTTGAGAATTTTGATATTTCTAAGTCTTTTGGGTTTGAAGTGATTAAAAAATGGCATAAGATGATATTTGAATCTATCTACCCTTTTGCTAGTAAACTTCGTACAGTAAATATGAGTAAAGGAAGTGGTGTTGATGCTTGGGAATGGCGTTTAGAGTTTTTAAATGCTTTGCCTAATTTTGATAAGTTTTTAAAAGAAGTTACAAAAAAAGAGTATGAAGATATTGAGACTATTTCCCAAGATTTATCAAAATTAATATGTGAGTTTTTATTTATACATCCATTTAGAGAAGGAAATGGAAGATTAAGCAGACTTATATGTGATATTATTTTGGCAAAAAATGGTTTTCCAATGATTGGATTAAACTTGAAAAAAAGTGATAATTATATACAAAGAGTGCATAGTGGATATGAATGTGACTATGAACCTATGAAAGAGTTACTGAAACAAAAGATTGAAGAGGAACTTATGAATGAATAAGTTTATAGTGTTCGTTAAGCTCTTTTTTTGTGATTTTAGAACCTTCAACTTTAGCAGAACTATGAACAGAGTTTACAATCATTTTTCTTTTTTTAGTAACAGAAGAGAAGTGTTTGTTGCTATTTGCAATAGTTTTTTTCATTAAAATATAATCCTTTTAAGTATCTTGTATTATACTAAAAAGATGATAAATAATCAAGGGTCTTCCCTTGATTATAAATAAAAATAGGAATAGAAAATTGAGTACCCAAAGTGAAGCAATACTAGAAGAAAACCTTATCAAACAACTTGAATCTTTAAAATACGAAAGAGTATTTATAAATGATGATGAACAGCTAGAACAAAATCTAAAAAGACAGTTAGAAAAACACAATAAAACAACTTTTTCCAACAATGAATTTAAAAAGATACTAAGCCACCTACAAAGTGGAAGTGTCTTTGAAAAAGCAAAAAAATTAAGAGATAAGTATGTTTTAAACAAAGATGATGGTACAAACTTTTATATGGAGTTTCTAGACTCTGAACATTGGTGCCAAAATCTATTTCAAGTAACAAATCAAATCAGTATAAATGGTACATATAAAAACAGATACGATGTAACTATTTTGATAAATGGTTTTCCTCTTGTACAAATTGAACTAAAAAGAAGAGGTTTAGAGTTAAAAGAAGCCTTTAATCAAATCAATCGTTATCAAAAACACTCTTATGGTGCAAACAGTGCTTTGTTTCAGTATATTCAAATATTTGTTATAAGTAATGGAGTAAATACAAAGTACTACGCAAACAACAAAAAACAAACCTTCAAGCAAACCTTCTTTTGGGCAGATAAAGATAATAAAAATATCACAAATATTGAAGAGTTTACAAGTTCTTTTTTAGAGCGATGCCACATCTCTAAGATGATATGTAAGTATATAGTTTTAGCTGAAGTTGATAAGATACTTATGGTTCTGCGACCTTATCAGTTTTATGCGGTTGAAGCTATTATTGAACAAGTTACTACCTCTACAAGAAATGGATATATTTGGCATACAACTGGAAGTGGTAAAACTTTGACCTCTTTTAAAACAGCACAAATTCTTATGAAACTTCCAAAAGTACAAAAGACAGTATTTGTAGTAGATAGAAAAGACTTAGACTTTCAAACTACAAAAGAGTTTAACTCTTTTAGTGATGGAAGTGTAGATGGTACGGATAATACAGCTACTTTAGTTAGACAATTTAGTGATGATACAAAGTTAATAGTTACAACAATTCAGAAACTAAACACAGCAATCAAAAAAAGAAAATATATAGAAAAGATGTCAAAACAAAAAGATAAACATATAGTCTTTATCTTTGATGAGTGCCATAGAAGCCAGTTTGGAGAAACACACCTAAATATAAACAAGTTTTTTACAAACAATCAAATGATAGGTTTCACAGGAACACCAATATTCCCTGAAAATGCTATGGGAAATAAGTTAGGTAAAAGAACAACAGCAGATTTATTTGATGATAGACTTCATAGATATGTAATAACAGATGCTATCAATGATGACAATGTTTTAAAATTTTCTGTTGAATATATAGGAAGATATAAAGAGAAAGAAAACAGTGCCACAAATATAGATATAGAAGTTGAAGATATAGATAGACAAGAGCTTCTTGAAAGTGATGATAGAGTTGAAAAGATAGTTGACTATATTATTGCAAATCATGGTAGAAAAACCCACAACAAAGATTTTACTGCTATGATGACAGTTAGTTCTGTAGATATGCTTTCAAAATATTATGAAACCTTTAAAAGAAAACAACACAATCTAAAAATAGCTACAATATTCTCTTATGCAGATAATGAAGAGGATAAAAGTGCAGATGGTTTATATGAATCAGATGGGGCGCATATAGATGAAAATCATATAAACAAACACAGCCGTGAAAAGTTAGATGAGTATATCAAAGATTATAATAAAATGTTTGGTACAAAATACAGCACCAAAGATAGTAAAACTTTTTATAACTACTATAATGAACTCTCAAAAAGAGTAAAAAAAGGTGAAGTTGATATTCTTCTTGTAGTAAATATGTTTTTGACTGGATTTGATAGCAAAAGATTAAACACCTTATATGTGGATAAAAATCTAAAATACCACGGACTTATACAAGCTTTTAGTAGAACAAACAGAATACTTGATGAGGTAAAATCCCAAGGAAATATTGTCTGCTTTAGAAACATTAAAAAAGCTTGCGATGATGCGATAGCACTTTTTTCAAGAAGTGATGCAAAAGATATTATTCTTATGGAACCTTACGAAGAGTATGTTAAAAAATTTAATGAAGCGTATGAAAGACTAATAAAAATAACTCCTACAGTAGCTAGTGTAGATACTTTGATAAGTGAAGATGATAAACTAGAATTTATCAAAGCTTTTAGAGAGATAATGAGAATAAAAAATATCTTAGAAGGCTTTAGTGATTTTAAATGGTCTGATTTATCTATGAGTGAGCAGATGTTTAATGACTATTTATCGAAATATTTAGATATGAAACCAAAAAGAGGTGAACAAAGTGAAAAGGTATCTATCTTAGAAGATGTAGATTTTGAATTAGAATTAATCCATAGAGATGAGATAAATGTAGCATATATTTTAAAACTCTTAGCTAAATACAAAGACTCAGATGAAGAAGAGCAGAAAAAACAAAAAGAAAATATCTCAAATATATTAACAAACAATCCACAACTAAGAAGTAAAAAAGAACTTATAGAGAAGTTTATCAATGAAAACCTATATGCCATAAATGAAGATGACATAGAAGAAGAGTTTGATAAGTTTTGGGAAGAGGAAAAAGATAAAGCCTACAAAGAATTATGTAGTGATGAAAACCTTGATTGTAAAAAAGTGAGAAGAGTTGTGGATAAGTATATCTATGAACAAAGGCTACCTTTAAAAGATGAAATAGCAAGTACACTAAAAGTAAAACCCAAACTTCTAGAGCGAAAAAAAGTCATACCAAGAGTTTTAGATAAGATTGTAAACTTTGTAGAGAAATTCTATGATGATATAGGAACACAAACTACGACAAACAATAGTGACTATTCAAATAGTGTTGAAGAGCTAAAAGTCGCCCAACCAAAACCAGAGTATAACTAATTATGTATATTAATCTACTCAAGATTATATCTTAACTAAAGTCATTGAACTTTAATAAAAATCTGCTATGATTATATCAAACAATAAAAATAAACTATACTTATATAGTAAGGATTAGATATGAGTGAGATTCATGAATTTTTTAATAGACAAATAAAACTTTGGGGAGAAGAAACTCAAGATAGTTTACAAAATAAAAAAGTAGCTATCATAGGTAGTGGTGGACTTGGTTGCTCTTTAGGTATTGCCCTTGGTGCTTCAGGTATTGGAGAGTTTGCTCTTGTAGATTTTGATGAGGTTGGAGTTCATAATATTCATAGACAAATAGGTTTTAAAGTTGGTGATGATGGAAAATACAAAGCTGAGGTTTTAAAAGAACTTATAGAATCAAGATGTCCATATACAAAAGCAACAGCATATGTAGAAAGTTTTGATGAGTTTACAAAAAGAGATTTAGAGTTTGATTTAATCATTGATGCTACTGATAATTTACCTACTCGTGCAGCTATAAATAGCTACTGCCTTGAAAAAAAACAAGCTTGGATTTATGGTAGTGTAGAAGAGTTTCATGGGCAAGTGTGTTTTTTCCAAGAAGCCTCTTATGAAGCAATTTTTAAAATAAATGATAGAAAACCAAATGGTATAGCTTGTCCTATTGTTATGCACATTGGTTCTTTTCAAGCAAATTTAGCTCTTAGATATCTTACTGGACTTCCAGTAAAAAAAGATGTTTTGTATTATCTTTCTTTTGATGAAGAAGGTGTTTTACAAAATCAAAAATTTAATCTTCCAAAAAACTAATCTAGTATCCAATTTAGATACTAGATTAACTAACGTTTTTTTAAGGACTTCTTCGATACACTATCCAAATTTTTAACTACATTATAGGGAACTTTTAAATATGCCAAAAAGAGAAGATATAAAATCTATTTTACTTATAGGTTCAGGACCTATTGTTATTGGACAAGCGTGTGAATTTGACTACTCAGGAACTCAAGCTACTAAAACACTTAAAGAGTTAGGATATAGAGTTGTTCTTATCAATTCAAACCCAGCTACTATTATGACAGACCCAGAGTTTGCTGATAAAACTTATATAGAACCTATCACAGAAGAAGTTGTTGCAAAGATAATTGAAAAAGAAAATATCGATGCTATTTTACCTACTATGGGTGGACAAACAGCATTGAATGTTGCAACATCAATGTATGATAAAGGTATGTTAGAAGGTGTAAAATTCTTAGGTGCAAATCCAGAAGCTATTAAAAAAGGTGAAGATAGACACCTTTTTAATGAAGCAATGATTAAAATTGGTATGGATTTACCTAAAAGTAAAAATGCATATACTCTTGAAGAAGCTATCGAAGTTGCAAAAGAAATTGGTTTTCCCGTAATAAGTAGAGCTTCTTTTACACTTGCAGGTGGAGGTTCTGGTGTTGCTTATAATATGGAAGAATTCAAAGCTTTAGCCGTAGCTGGAATTGAAGCATCTCCAATTAATGAAATTGAAATTATGGAATCAATGCTAGGTTGGAAAGAATACGAAATGGAAGTTATCAGAGATAGAAAAGATAACTGTATTATTGTATGTTCTATTGAAAACTTAGACCCAATGGGTGTTCATACAGGAGACTCTACAACTATTGCACCAGCTCTTACTCTTACTGACAAAGAGTACCAAGACATGAGAAATGCTTCATTTGCTATTTTAAGAGAAATTGGAGTTGATACAGGTGGTTCAAATGTTCAATTCTCAATTTGTCCAAAAACAGGAAGAATGATTGTAATTGAAATGAACCCAAGAGTTTCAAGATCTTCCGCTCTTGCTTCAAAAGCTACTGGATATCCTATTGCAAAAGTTGCAACACTTCTTGCTGTTGGATTTACACTTGATGAAATTACAAATGATATTACTGGAACAGCGGCATCTTTTGAGCCAGTTATTGATTATATTGTTACAAAAATTCCTAGATTTACTTTTGAAAAATTCCCTAAAGCAGATTCAACTTTAACAACTGGAATGAAATCTGTTGGTGAAGTTATGGCTATTGGTAGAACATTTAATGAATCAATTCAAAAAGCACTTTGTTCTATGGAAACTGGGATTCATGGTTTTGACCCAATTTGTGATGATTTAGAAAAAATCAAAGCTGAAATTAGAAGACCAAATGCAGATAGACTAAGATATCTTATGGATGGAATGAGACACGGCTTATCAAATGAAGAAATATTTGAAATGTGTAAAGTTGATCCATGGTTCTTAACTAAATTCAGAGAAATCTATAATTTAGAAAAAACAATTGATGAAACAGTTTTAACTGATGAATCAAAAATGAGAGCTCTAAAAACAAACGGTTTTTCAGATAAAATGATTGCTATTATTTTAAGAAAATCAGAAGAAGATATTTATAAAGCAAGAAAAGCTATGGATATTGATTTTGAATACAATGAAGTTGATACTTGTGCCGCAGAATTTAAAGCACTTACTCCATATTTATATTCAACAACAAATATTACAAAGCTACCAAAAACTGTAAAAAATGATACAGAGAAAAAAGTATTAATTATTGGTGGTGGACCAAACAGAATTGGTCAAGGTATTGAGTTTGATTATTGTTGTGTACATGCAAGTTTTGCATTAAATGAAATGGGTGTAAAAACAATTATGTATAACTGTAACCCAGAAACAGTATCAACGGATTATGATACTTCAGATATTTTATATTTTGAACCAATTGATTTTGAACATGTAAGATCAGTAATTGAAACAGAAAACCCTGATGGAATTATTGTGCATTTTGGAGGACAAACTCCTTTAAAACTTGCTAATGCAATTACAGAGTTTGGTGGTAAAATCATAGGAACTACAGCAGAAGTTATTGATTTAGCAGAAGATAGAGAGAAGTTCTCTACTTTTGTTGAAAAAGCAGGACTTTTACAACCTGACAATGGAACAGCTGTTGAAGTAAATGAAGCTATTGAAATCGCTGAAAGAATAGGATACCCAGTATTAGTAAGACCATCATTTGTACTTGGTGGAAGAGGTATGAGAATTGTTTATTCAACAGATGAATTAAAACAATATATGGATGAAGCAGTTTCAGTATCAAATGATGCACCAGTTTTAATTGATAAGTTCCTTGATAGAGCAATAGAACTTGATGTTGATTGTATTTGTGATGGAAAAGAAGTATATATTGGTGGAATTATGCAACATATTGAAGAAGCAGGGATTCACTCTGGGGATTCAGCTTGTTCTTTACCTCCTGTATCAATTGAACCGGAACTTATTAAAGAACTTGAAGAAAAAACAAAAAATATGGCACTAGGATTAGGTGTAGTTGGACTTATGAATACACAATATGCAATTCATAAAGGACAAATATATTTAATCGAAGTGAATCCAAGAGCTTCAAGAACAGTTCCTTTTGTATCAAAAGCAACAGGAATGCCACTTGCAAAAGTTGCAACAAGAGTTATGTGGGGAGAAAGTTTAAGAAATGCCCTTGACACTTATAATTCTGATTTAGTTTGGGAAGATAATGGAGTATTAAAACCAATACTTAAAAATCATGTAGCTATTAAAGAAGCAGTTTTCCCATTTACTAAATTAAGTGGTTCAGATATGATTTTAACACCTGAAATGAAATCAACAGGTGAAGTAATGGGTATTTCTCATAATTTTGGAACTTCATATGCAAAAGCACAAAGTGCAGCTAAAAATGATTTACCACTTGAAGGAAAAGTATTTATTTCTCTTTGTGATTTAGATAAAGAGTTTGGAGCTCAAATTGCAAAAGGTTTAGTAGAACAAGGTTTCTCTGTCGTTGCAACAGGTGGAACATATGAAACTATTAATGAAGCTGGAATTGAGTGTGAGAAAGTTCTAAAAATAAGTGAAGGAAGACCTAATATTACAGATTCAATTACAAATGGAGAAATTGCATTAGCAATTAATACTTCAGATGGAAAAGAGTCTTCAAAAGAAGATGGAAAAAATATTAGAAGAACAGTATTAAAAGAAAATGTACCATATGTTACTACAGCAGCAGGAGCTTTAGCTTGTGTTGAAGCAATGAAAGCCCTTAGAAATAAAGATGGAATAGGTGTAAAATCTATTCAAGAATTTTTAAATGACTAATGGACTCAAAATTAATATATTTAGTTCAAACTGATACTACAGTTGGTTTTTCATCAGCAAATGATGAAAAACTTTCAACTGTAAAAAGAAGACCCAAACTTCAAAAAATACTTCAAACTGTAGATTCTTTTAAAACATTAAAAGAAAATACAAGAATCCCTAAAATACACAGAAAAAAAGTTCGAAACTCAAAAAAAACAACTTTTATCTATCCAAATCAAAAATCTTTCAGAATAATCCCAAAAGACAATGAGTTTTATCCTTTTATTCATAAGTTTAAAAACTTATATTCTACCTCTGCAAATCATACGAAAAAAAGTTTTGAAGAGGATTTTGCTTTAGCAAATAGTGATGTAATAGTATACACAAAAGAAGGCTTCCATGAAAAAAACTCTTCTTCAATATATAAGCTTAATAGAAAAAAATTAAGAAAGATAAGGTAAGTTAATTTTTAGCTTAAAAGCTTTTTTTAAAGACCTTTTTTATATAATCTCAAATTCTAAATGACCCCGTCGTCTAGTGGCCAAGGACGCCAGGATTTCCTCCTGTAGACGCAAGTTCGAATCTTGCTGGGGTCGCCAACTATTTTATGGGTTTTTTAGCTAATTTAAGTTTTACTGGGACTTGATCTTTCCAACCTATTTCAAACTTTATAAAATGAATTAAATATTCAAAAGCTAAATATGAAAATTATTTGAATAAATAGAACTACTTATAAAACTTAAGTTTAATAAGCTTAAAAAATCTTAGAAAAATTATTTTATATTTTAATAAAAAAATGTTTTATTTTAAATTCTATATAACCTTATAATAAATTCAAAATAAAAAATAAACTCTATAAAGCCTATTTCTAGGTAAATAATAATGTTTTTAAACTAATGGACATTCTCATTAAATAAATATAAACTTTTCGAATAAGAACTAAAAAATCAAATAAAGGTTAATTATTATGTATAGTTTAAATAATACAAAATATGAAAGTATTCTTCATTCAATAAATAGTAACGAACAGTATAAATATATGGTTACATTTAATCAACGAACAACTGCAAAAATAATTGGAGTCAGTGATAGTACATTAGAGAACTGGAGGCGTGAAGGTATTGGTCCTAATTTCAAAAAAATTGATAGTGGTAGAAGAGGGCGAGTATTATATTTAAAAACAGATATAGCTTTGTGGCTATCAGAAACAATAGAGACATTGTAAAGGTAATAGCAACATGGAAAAAGAAAAGCTAAATAATATTGCAGATTTTACAGTTATTAAACACTTACCTCGGGTTAAATTTAACCTATCTAATAATGATTATTGCATAGCAAGTGCAATTTATACACTAAGTCATAATCCAGACTCTAAGTTTGATGGTTGGTACTATGGAAAAATTGAAACATTGGGAAAGAAATTTAACTTAGGAAGAAGTACTTCATATAACTGTGTAAATAAATTAATAAGTTCAGGGGTAGTAGAAAAAAATGAAGAAACAAACTTTCTTAAAACCACAAAACTTTGGTGGGATGAGTTTGAATTTATCAAATTAGTAAGAAATAAATAGTAGTCCATTATTTGGACTATTGTTTAAATAATAGAAATGGTAGTCCAAAAAGTGGACAGATATAACTATATATTAATAAGGAAGAAGATGAAGATTCTTTATGAAAATAAAATAGAGCTATTTGATAGCTTTTATGCATGGTTAAAAGAAGATGGTTTAAAGCCTTATAAAAGTGAAAGGCTTCATAAAAAAGCTATTTTCTCAAATTTGATTAATGATGAAAAATTGACATTAGAAAACTTTAAAGACTTTATTGAATACAAGAAAATAAATGACTTGATAGATAAAAGAATTATATATAAACAAATAGACTCAATTATCATTAATATTGAGATAAAACAAAATCATTATATTATCTTAACTAAACAGGATATAATCAAAGTATTAAAGAAGGATATTGATGAATTAATTGA
Organism: Halarcobacter mediterraneus; assembly: GCF_004116625.1. Lineage (NCBI taxonomy): Bacteria > Pseudomonadati > Campylobacterota > Epsilonproteobacteria > Campylobacterales > Arcobacteraceae > Halarcobacter > Halarcobacter mediterraneus. The sequence goes on along the minus strand of NZ_NXIE01000001.1, from coordinate 739,452 downwards.
TAAATATATAAGAGATGAAAATGGCTGATTATGTTCAAGTTCGTTTTGAGACATGTTCTTCTTCTTTAAGACAAATTAACCATGACTTTCGTTTGTCAAAAGTTAGCTATTTAAGAGATAATATGTTTCATAATAAATATAAAAATTCATACATGAAATATGATTCAAATATTGTAAAACAAAAAGTAAAAAAATCTTATAATGAATATAATAAGATATTTAGAGAGAATCATAAAAAGAAGCATGGTAATTATAGAAATCTAACAAAAGGAAAACAATCTGATTTTCTTAGTGGAATTATTACATTAAGCCCTTCTATTAATGATAAACTAGAAAATAAAGTACTTACTAAAACTCAACTAGAAAAATATTTTAGACAGGCAATAAAAAACATTCAATTAGAAATTAAAAAAGCTGTAGGAGAAGATATTGAGCTTTTTTATTCTGTGATACATTATGATGAAAAAACACCTCATATGCATTTTGATTTGCAAATCATACAAGTCAAGGACAAAGTGTTCCTATGAAGCTAAAAGAGCATGGTAGAAGTAAGTTTCAAGATATCGTAGGTGAAGTATTTAAAGAAATTAATTTTAAGCGAGGTAAACGTAAATCAACTACAAGACATATGAAAGTAGTTGAAATGCATAAAACAGAATTAAGTGATTTAGAAAATCAAATAAAAAAACAAATTAAAGAACTTCAGTCTAAGAAAAAATCATTAACAAATATAACAAAACTAAAAGTAGAGTTAGATTCTATTGATAAAGCTATCAAAACTGCTCGTATAAGCTTAAAAGATAAAGAAACTGATGTAGATAAGCTTACAGAACAAAAAGCTTTTTTAGAAGAAAAGATAAAAGATTTAGAGCCTATAGATGATGATTATATTGTTTATAGTATTCAAGCTATTTTAGATCATGTATCACAATTAAAAGAGGTTGATTTAAATCAGAAAAACAAACTTTTACATTATTAGATAAAGATAAATTAACTAAAATATTAAAACCTTATAATGAAAAACTTTTAGAAGTTAAGAATATACCTCTTGTTAATCAAAAAGCATTGGATGAAGTAAATAATCTAAAAGAACAACTTAGTGTATCTGAATCAAAAAAGAATTCATATTATGGAATGAATACAAAATTAAATAATTAAGTTCAAGAGTTAAAGTTAAGAATACAAGAATTAGAGGATAAGTATAGTGATTATGAAGACTATAAGATTGGTTACGAAAAGATGGATTTGTTTTTAACTAAAATATCTGATATTTTAGAGTGTGAAGATATAGAAAATAGTGTTCTTAAATTAATGAATAAAAAGAGTACAAATATAAGAAAACAAAATTCAATTAGGTATCATTGATGAGGTTTCAAAAGGGGGCGACGTACCCCTTTGCTTGCTAACCTATTACTTTAAGTGAGAGGTTAGTAAGTTTTATTTTCATGTAGTTATAATTTAGAATAAATTTATTTTGCCAAATTATCTAAATAAGATATGAAATATTCTTGTACATTATCTATTGCAGTTGATTCAAAAGGGTTATTTAGTTTTTTTCTTATGCTATTCATTTTTGATTGTAATTCTTCATAGTTTATTTGATTTAGGTTATCATTTGTTGCTAACCTCTGTAATATTTCAAAAAGTAGATAGAAGTTTACTAAATATCGCTTATAGTTAGTTGAGTCATTATTTAAAAGTAAGTCTAATGATTTTTTTAGATTATTATTGTCTAGCTTTGTTTTTAATATTTCAATAATATTTGAAATGTAGTCAATACATTCAATAAAATCAATTTTTTCAATTTCGCTAATAGTTAATTTTTCTAATAATGAAGTAATGGCTTTTTTATCACTTATTCTACAGTTGACATTTTCAGCTCTTTTATAAAAACCTAAAGAATTTTTATTTTTCTTTGTGTAGTTATAACGCAAATATGCAAGAATTGTAATTAGTTCTTCGTTTAACATTCTATCAGATTGTTTATTTTTTTGTTTTATAAAAAACCAATCTATATAAGTATTTGTTAAACATTTTATCTTTTCAATAACTTCTTTATCGATGTAAGAATTCCACATTTCAAATGAATTATCTTTAATTGGATATGGTTTATTATTAAGTCTAATAAATAAATCAACAGGATCAAAGTTTGTATTAAGTTTTGAATCAATTTCTATTACACTTAATTTAAAATCTAAAATTTTATCTTTTATAGTGAATTCTAAATCATTATAGCTTTTATTATTGTAGTCGTCTTTTAATAATTTTAATCTTTTTAATTTAAATGAGTTATTTTTTGCATAAACAAGCTCTCCTGATTCATTTAAATATTTTTTCCCAATAAAGCCTAGAATTGATAATATTCTTTGTTGACCATCAACTACTTCTTTAATCCCTTTTTCATTTTTAAAAATAAATATAGGAGGAAGATTAATACCTAAAATAATACTTTCTATAATAGCAGATGCTTTAAAAATATTAATTTTCTCTTGTCGTTGGTAGCTAGGTCTTATTAAGTACCTATTACTTTCTAAATCATTAATTAATTCATCAACTGGAATTAATGATGCATCAGGCTTTTGTACTCTTAACGACGATAATTCATCCAATTTTAGATTTAAATCATCTTCACTTTGAACAATTTTTTTTATTTTTGAGTTAAAATTATCATTTTTAAAATATAGTGAAAAGTCAAATTTTATAATTTTATTGATTGCATCAACAACTTTTTGATATCTACCAATTACTGCTTTGTAATAGTGACTTCCTTCTGCTTGGAAAACTGATATATCTTCTGCTAATATAGATTCAATTATTTTTATATTTTTATCAGAATATAAATTATCATAGTTGATTTCTTCTTCTTTTAGAATAAAAATTGCCCATAAGATACATTCATTAATATATCTATTATTTTGTAATAAGCTAGATGAAAAATACTTAATTAGTCTAAATGTATCATTTAAAGTGTCAATTAAAAAATCACATAATTTTTCTTTATCTTCTGTATTATCATTTATAAAAGTATATAGTATTTCGATTGTTTCGGTCCTATTACTTCCTGATGCATATGTATTGATGGGAAATTGAGATAAAATTAAATATTTTCGCAAAAATTGTAAAATTTTAGCGCTATCATTTTCTAAGCTAATGGTATCTTTTGATAAAAAGCTTTCACCAATTTGCTGTAATAGTTGCTTGTCTTTTATTTTATTTTTTAATATATTTGTAATTTCATCATCATCATAATTTGCATTATCAAGCTCTGCTTTATTTAAAGGAGTTATTCCTGAGTTATATCTTCTAAAGATTTCTTTTTTTACTTTATCTTCTAAAATGGGGTCAAGTTTAGGTTCATTTATTATTTCAAACTCAAAAATTCTAATTTTTGCATCATCAAAAATATCTTGTATATTTCTATCAAGTTTACTAAAAGAGAAATTTTTCAATTGCATTAGTTTTGTTAAGCCTTTTGATGATAGTTTTATGTCACCTTCTTTAAATCTTTTAATAGTTTCATATCTTTGTCTACCATCAACTACTTCTATATCTTTTCCATTATTAAAAAAAATAAGAGGGGGAATATCTGTTCCTAGTAAAATACTTTCTATAAAAAAAGTTGCTTTTGCTGTATCCCATACATAATTACGTTGATAGTAAGGGTGGTAATTTATTTTTCTACTCATTCTTTCACTAAATAATGTTTTGATTGAAAATGAATAAACAGTAGTTTTGATATGTTTTTTAAAAATATTTTCTATTTCATCACCGTTTAAGTATAAATTTGACATTAATTTCCTCTTTTATTATCTTTATTTAATTGAATTTTTATATTTGAATCTATTTCAAAAATTAGATTAAGTCTACCCTCTATTGTAGAAGTTTTATTACATATATTAAAATCACTACTTTTACTAAATCTAGAAAATAGTACATAATCATATAGTAAATCACTAAAATATTCTTTAAAAATTTCAATTTTAAAGAATAAAATATCAGAAATATTTTCTTCTAGTAGAATAAATGCAAATTTTAATTTATTTATTTCAGATGAAGTTATTTTTATTAATATTTTGTCATTGATTTCTGTTTTTTTAGATAATTCTTCTTCAATAAAATCTTCTTTATTAACATTTTGATTTAAATTATCTATAAACAGTAAAAGATTATCAAATATAAATTCATTAAATTGATTAAGTTTATTTAGTTTTTTATAATCTTCAACTATATTCTTTGTATACTTATAAAATTCGAATTTAGATAAAGATGGCAGATGTTTAATTAAATTATATTTTAAAATTAAAGGATAAAGCTTTTTTGCATATCTAGTTTCAGCATTATAATAAATTAGAAGTAATTCATATTCAGATAACTGAGACCTGAAAATTTTTAAATACACAATCTTTTCACTTTCTGCTAATTCAGAAGAATCAATAAAATGAATGATTCTATATAATGTTCTGAAGTAATGAGTTAAACTTTCTTTATTTCCATAAAGTATTTCTTTGTATAAATTAATGATTTCATTATTTAATTCTATTATATTAGTGGATTCTGTTTCCTTTGTAAATAATTCATCTCTTAATTTTTTAAAATAGTTTTTATTGTCATTTTTCAAATCTAAATTATTAACAAGTGTATTAAATAAATCAATTAAAGAGAAAAATGTTGTTTCAAACCTTTGTTGTTTTAACGTTTTAGATTGTTCTTTAAAAACTTCTCTTGTTTCTCGTAGTTCTTCTTTTTGCTGTTTAAATTCATCATTTTGAAGATTAAGTGCTTCAATCTGTTTAGTTAGTGCTTTTTTATTATTGCTAAAGTCCTTTCTTTGTTCTTTAAGTGCAATGTAAAACAAGATAATACCTGTCAATGCCCATATTGAACCAATTATACCTCCAAAAAAATCACCAAATGTACCAAGTTTTTCATGATTTATTTTAGTCGATATCGAAAACTCTTCTTGCCAGAGGTAAGCTATTGTCAAAGGAATGAGTATTAAAATTAGTAGTAAAGATATTTTAATAATTTTATTAGCTAGTAAATGAGTACTTTTTTTATACATATATATGTTCTTTTAGGAAATTATATTATTTTTTACTTTAAATATATTTAATTATAAATTTAATATTAACCATTATGTAATTAATTTTAGTTTATTGATAATACAATATTAGTTTATCATCTTTTGTTTCATTATTAATAATTCCAAGTATCATAGAATCGTAATTATGAAAAGTATTTTTCGTTAGTTTTTCCAAGTAGTTATGTATCTCTAATAATGATTTGTTTTTTTGAATACTAAGTACAATTATTATATTTTTAGATTTTGTATTTAAATCCTTTTTATTGAAGTCATTAATATTAACAATCAATTTTTTTATTGGATCCATTTCTTCAAATAGATAGGTTAAGTCATGTTCATCAGGGTTTAGTTCTGATGATTCTTTTATAAGCTTGAAGTCTCTATCTAACTTGATTAAAGTATCATAATTTCTAAATTCTTCTTTTAAGTAAATACTATGATCAATATAATCATTGATTTCTTTAAATCTACATTCAGAACATGTAAAATCAAAGTTATTTTTTAATACGGTAGCTTTAATATTACAATGTGGACAAACCCAGTTCATGTAAATAGTGTCATTTATAGTGCTTGAATTTTCATTATAGTTCATAATTTACCTTTAGTATAAATTTTTAATTGCTTCTCTTCCACTATCAGGAGATAGTTTTGCATACCTTAATGTCATCTTAATATCTTTTATGATTCATAAGTTTTTGAATTGTAAAAATAGGTGTTCCATTTATTGCTAAGTGACTTGCAAATGTATGTCTAAGTGTATGAAATACTATTTTATTTTTTCTATCATTCTCTTCTATATCTTTATTAAATAAATCATTAAGTAATGCTCTTAATCTTCGCTCAGGGTTTGAAATAAAGAGTTTATTCTGAATATCATGGCTTATGATGTAGCTCTCTAGTAATTGACTCAATTCCTCTGTTAAAAAAGCTTTATAAGTACTTTTATTTTAAAAGTCTTTAATTGTTAATAGTTCATGGGTGAAATCAATATCATTCTTTTGTATGTTTAATATTGATGATAACCTTGCTCCAGTATTCAATGCAATTTTATATATTAGGTATAAAACATCATCATTCTTTGAACTTTCAAATAAAGTATTTATTTCTTTTTGATAAAAATCTTTCTCTTGCATTATCTATTGAAAAAAGTTTCACATATTTTGATACATCATTTTTAATAAAATCATTTTTTACTCCATATTTGATAATTGTTTTAAATAGGTTTAGAATATTATTAATTGTATTTTCTGTAAGTTTTTTATTATCTTTTGAGTAGGTTATATCTTGAATATATTTTGGAAAGTTATCAATGTCAAGTGCAAACCAAAAATGCACCAATATACAGTGCAAAAGTGCACCACTTAGTAACACCTATTTGTTAGAAATATCTAACAATCTTGCTTCCCCTTTTTTGCTTTAATCTGTAACTTTCACCAGTAACATTGATTAGATGTGAATGATGAATTAATCTATCTAATATTGCAGCTGTTAATGCTTCATCATTATTTAGAACCTCCTTCCATTTTGTAAATGATAAATTTGAAGTTATGATTATTGAACCTAACTCATATTTTTTATTGATAACTTGAAAAAATAGATTGGCTTGATTTTCATTAAATTTTATATATCCAAACTCATCTATTACAAGTAGTTTAGGAATTCCTATCACTCTTTTAAAATAGTTATCAAGTTTATTCTGAGCTGACGCACTTTCAAGTTGTATTATCAAATCATTTGCAGATATAAACTTTGTTTTTATCCTTTGTTGTGTTGTAGCATATGCAATTGCTATTGCAAGATGTGTTTTACCAACTCCACTTGGTCCAAATAAAAGAATATTTTTATACTCATCAATAAATCTTAAAGTTAAAAGTTCATTTATTAAACTTTTATCAACTGATGAAGATTTATAATCAAAGCTATCTATTGTTTTTAATTTTGGGAAGCCTGCTATTTTTAACAACATCTCTTTACTTCTTTGCTCTCTTCCAATATTCTCAAACTCTAAGAGCTTATATAAATACTCACTATAGGAAAGATTTTCTTTTGAAGCTCTATCTGCTAAATGTTGATAGTGTTCTAAGATAGCAGGAAGTTTAAACTTTGCACAATTATTCATTTATAGATTCATACAGTAGCATATGATGCTCCTAACACTTTTTCATAATCTGAAATTGTTGTATGGTATTTTATATCTATATTTAGTTTTGATAGGTCTATAGAACTATTTATAGTTTTATCTTCTTTTTTATTTTTTATCTCTTTTACACTTGAATAAAAAGGCTGTAAGAAATCTTTCTTTTCTTTAAACATATCAACTGGCTTTTTCTTTGTTGTATCATGTATTCTTGAGTTTACTATTTCTAACCAAGTAAATATTTTTGAGTTTAATAAATCTTTATCTATAGTGATTTCACTTCTTTTTAATGAAGTTTTTAACGGTATATAAAAATTCCTTTTTAGATATAAATTAAATCTCTTAACTTTACCTTTCGTTTTTGCTCTATATACTTTACACAGTTTTGGAATGAAATTATCTTTTGCAAATTCTAAAAAGTCATTATTAAATCCATGTTGATTTTTACCATATTTATCTCTTTGAATAACTACTGATTTTAGATTATCATAAAGTAGTGTTTGTGGAACTCCTCCAAAGTATTCAAATGCTTTAACATGATAATCTTGCCAAGTACTTTGTCTCATATTATCTGTAAAATATACAAAAGCCATTCTACTAAAGCCTAATACCATTACAAAGCCATATATTGGATTCTTACCACTTCTTATTATTGTCCAATCTACTTGTGCTTGATATGATGGTTTAGTTTCAAATCTTATTACTTCTTCTGGTGTTGAACTTGTTTTTAATGAGCTTAAAAATGTTTGTAATATTCTAATCTTTCCATCATATCCATACTTTTTTATCTCTTCATATATTACACTTGATGGTATCTTATCAGGATTTGCTTGTTGTACTCTTTGAAGTATATATTTTTTATATGGATCTAATTTTGATTTATATTCAACTTTTTTGTAAGATTTTAATTCTTTTTCTTTTAGTCTTTTTGAAACTGTTCTTCTGTTTAATCCAACTATTTTTGATATAGCTCTTATACTATATCCTCTTTTATGTAAAGTATGTATCACGGTAAATTCCTCTTTATCAATCATACTCACTCCAAATCTTTTATTTAGAGTTTATTGTATTTATTTTCTATTAATAAAGTGGTGCACTTTTACTTTGCACTTGACATCAACATTTGTTTTACTTAAACTATCAATATCCATATCATTGAAAAAGACTTTAATATATTTGTTGTAGTTTGATTTATCAGTTAAAGTACTTCTAGTATCATTTCTTTGTTCAAAATAAGACTCTGCAATTTTTTCTATACTTAGTATTGATTTCTTTTTTTATTTGAAATTGAAGGTAGCTCTTCTCCAAGTCTTTGTTTTGTTATAATTTTATTTCATTTTTGATTACAATAATTTTCAAGAATCCCTTCTGAGTATTTATCAACTTTAATTTCTCTTGTTTTATTATTAGTATCTTTGAATCTGATATAATATGTTTTATCTACTTTTCCATTAGTAATTATATCTCTATACCGAACACCAGTAGTTTTAGTTGTATGGTTTTTCCCCCCCCCTTTTTTTTTCACACCTATTTCACACCAAAATTTATATATTATCAGATTATATAGTGAATATAATAAAAAGTCAAAATTCTATAAGTACCATTATACAGTTATTCTAGTAACTATAATATAATTTAATGAATATTGCAAAAAAATATAAATAAAGATTTCCTCCTGTAGACGCAAGTTTGAATCTTGCTTGGGTCGCCAACTAATTAATAGGCTTCATATAGTTTTTTAAGTTTTGAATAATCTTATAATTTCTCACTTCTTCTTTATAATAAAAAATAAAGCATAACTTGAAAAAATAATTTAAAATATTGAGAATAAAAAAGATAAAGGTAATAAAATACTCATATGAATTGATTAAGTCAATATAACTCTACATCTAAATATAAATTAACTTATATTATTTATTAATAATGAGAGTATACAAATTGAATGATATTTCAATAATTGATATAAAAAATATGCTATTAATAATACAATAGAATAAATATGTTAATTTTTATATTTATTATTACTAATGTATAATGATATCAAAAAGGAAGAAGAGTATGATAAAATCTTTTCTAGAGAAATTACAAAAAAAAGAAGTAAAAATTTTACTTTTTTTTATTATAGGTATGGTTATTAACTTAGGTATATCAATGTTTTACCATTCATCTTTATTAGTTGTAATAACAATAATAGTAATAATAATATTTAGTTTGTTTTTAGTTCAATATTATACTTTATATTCAACTGATGATGATAAGGAAATAATTTTAGAAATATTAAAATCTTATTATAAAATAATATTCTTATTAAGTACATTGTTTTTTGCTCTAACAGCTTATTTAGTAGATAAAGAACTTGACTTCAAAAAAAATGAAATAGAATATTCTTTTAAAGTTAATAAAACGATATATGATTCAAAATGGTTTATTATTTCTCAAGAATATAAAGATTACAAAAAATCTTATGAGTCTTTATTAGAAATTTTTAGCCCAGTTCCTATTAAATATATGATTTCAACTGAAAACGAAAACAATGAAAAAATTGAAAAACCAATAATTTGGTTTATAAATTTAACATGTTTTTTAATTAATTTGTTCACAATATTTTATATTTTAAGATGCTTTAATGAATTAAGTAAATTTAAAATACATATTAATCTAAATCATATACCTAGACCAGTTTTTAACTATAATGAGTATTTGGAATATATTGAAAGCAAGAAAGTAAGATATGGAGATGATAGAACATATACCTTGTTAGATTTTGTTTCAGAAAAGAAAAGAAAAAAAGATATAAAAAAAGGTAAAAATCTATATGATCTTAGTTCTTATAATCCAGTACCAAATAGTGTAAAAGAACATTTTTATTTTGTATTTAAAACTTTAGATACATTAATAAAAGAGTACCCTAATGATAAATATTTATATTCACTTATAAATGATGAAAGTATGCAAATTGAAAGATATTCTACTGATTGGTATAAAAAGTATGGAATAGAATCCTCTATTGATATAGATGTATTTAAAGTTAAAAATATAATAAAAAAAGATTGTATTTCTAATTTTCATTAATTTTCTATGTAAAAAGCTTTATAAAATTGATTTTATACTCTTATTGAATGTATATTTGATAAAGAATTTAAAATTTAATATAATAAGTTCTCAATTAAAGCAAAAGTTTACTACTATGGGAGTGATTACTCTCATGCTTGAAAAAGAGATGGAAGTGTAAACATAAAGGAGTATTTTGTTATAACCAATCGTAGTACTAATCTTAATTTTTCTATCTTGTATATTCTTATCAAATATTTTTGTTATAATTATTTAAATTATACTAAGGCTATTTTATGAAATATATTTTTGTTTTATTATTATCTTTTTTCTTTGTGGGATGTGGTGAGTATTCAGATGATTATCTTGAAAAGGAGTCTAGTTTAAATAATGGTGGTAATGGAACAAAAGAGAGACCTTATGTAATAGGTTCAGGTATTTTTGAAATAAATAAAGATTATGATGAAACTTACTTTACTTTTGATGTTAAAGATGGAAATGATGATTGTTCTATGATTTTATATGATGTTTTATCAAATGAGGGAAGATATTATCTTAAAAGCAATGAAACTACTTTTAATACTACTTCAAATCAAGATGATGATTACTATTTAGTAACTACAATGGGAAATGGTTCTTATATTTTATCAAATGATTCAGAAAAAAACTCAAAATTTGGATTATATTCTCCTTGTATTAAGCCTTTAGATGATTATGAGCTAAATGTTTTTAAAGATGAGGAATCTTTTACTATAAAAACAAAATATGAATTATTTACTTTTACTTTAGATAGAAAAAAATCTGTAAAACTAGAATACTCAGGTGATGCAGAGTCTTATGATAGTTATTTTATAGCTTTTTTTAATTCCAACTTTCAAAGGATATATGCTTCAACAGATTTAGAAGCAGGGACTTATTATCTTTTATTAGAAGGCTCTGATGAGTATCCTCCAAAAGTAAAATTTATTTTAGAATAAGATTTTTTAGAAATAATTGTAATAGTGCATATCATAAATGTGACGTAGATGTGACAGAAATATACTATAATGTTGGCAATGGAAAATATTAGACTACTTCACACATCGGACTGGCACTTAGGTCAAAACTTTATGGGAAAAAGCAGAATTGAAGAGCATGAGGCTTTTCTATCTTGGCTTTTAAATACAATAAAAGAAAATAATATAGACGTATTACTTGTATCAGGAGATATCTTTGATACAGGAACACCACCAAACTATGCATTAGAACTTTACTACAACTTTTTAAAACAATTATCACAAGTAAATAGTTTAAACACTACAATCATCACTGCTGGAAATCATGACTCTGTCTCAACACTAAAGGCACCAAAGCAATTACTTGAAGCACTAAATGTACATGTAGTAGTAAATGGCGATGAAGATGAAAATATAATCATCCCTATAAAAGAAGGTGATGTAACTAAAGCAATAGTTTGTGCGGTACCATTCTTGCGAGATAATGTTATAAGACAATCACTTGGTGGTGAAACTGTAAGCGACAAAGAAAAACTAGCAAATGATGGTATCAAAGCTTATTATGAAAAAGCCTACAATAAAGCAAAAGAGTTAGATGAAAATTCTCCTATTATAGCTATGGGACATTTAACAACTGTAGGAAGTAGAAGTAGTGATAGTGAAAGAGATATCTATATAGGTGGAACACTTGATATTGGTGGGGATTATTTAGCTAGTATGTTTGACTATGTAGCTTTAGGACACTTACATATAAATCAAAGAGTAGGAAATGAACATGTAAGATACTCAGGCTCTCCAATACCTCTTAGTTTTTCTGAATCTAAAAACACTCAAAAAGTAAATGTAGTAACTATAGAAAAAGATGTAAAAGTAGAAGAGTTAGAAATCCCTTTAAAAAGAAAGCTTCAAGTTATCAAAGGTGATTTGGAAACTATAAAAAAAGAGCTGAAAGCTATCGAAGATAAGACAACATGGATAGAAGTTCATATAAAAGATGATAACCCAATGTTTGCAAACACTGAAATAAGAGAACTAGCCACAAAACTAGAACTAACAATCCTAGCCGTGAAAATAGAAAAAAGCGAAAAGCAATTAAGAGCAAAAGAGTTAAAAGCTATAAGCCTAGATGAACTAAGTGTTCAAGAGGTTTTTGAAAAAAGACTAGACTTAGAAGAGATAGAAAATAAAGAGTTCAAAGAGCAGTTATCACAAACTTTTAATAAAGTAGTCTCAAATCTTCATCAAGAGGAACAAATCTAATGAAGATACTAAAAGTAAGACTACAAAATATAAACTCCCTAAAAGGTGAGTTTGAAATAGATTTTCAAGAGTTTTTAAAAGATGAATCTCTTTTTGCAATAACAGGACCAACAGGAGCAGGGAAAAGTACAATCCTTGATGTAATCACTTGTGCTTTATATGGAAGAACAGCCAGATTAACAAACCCAAATGAGCTTATGAGTAGACACACAGGTGAGTGTTTATGTGAGGTAGAGTTTGAAATCAAAGGCAAAGTATATAGAAGTTCTTGGGCTCAAAAAAGAGCAAGAAAAAATCCAAATGGAAACTTCCAATCTGCAAAGATGGAGATAGTAGAACTAGACACAAATAAAATACTAGAATCATACCTTTCAAAAGTTCCAAAGGTTGTAGAAGAGATATCAGGGCTTGATTTTGATAGGTTTGTTCAATCTATGATGTTAGCCCAAGGAAGTTTTGATGCCTTTTTAAAAGCCAAAGAAAACGAACGTTCAAACCTACTTGAAAAGATCACCGGAACATATATCTATAAACAGATCTCACAAAGTATATATGAATCATACTCACACAAGAAAAAAGAGATAGAAGCTGATGAGATAGCACTAGGAAGTATAGAACTACTAGAGCCAGAAATAGCGGAAGAAAAAACAAAACAACTAGAAACAAACAAAAAAGAAAAACAAGAACTAGATAAAAAAGAAGCAGAACTAAAAAAACTATCAAACTACCTAGAAACTCTTGATAAACTAGAAGTAGATAGCCAAAAATATAACCAAGAGTTCGAGCAAATAAGCAAAGAAAAAGAGGACAACAAAGAGCAGTTTACAAAACTAGAACTAGCAAACAAAGCTATAAGAATACAAGCCCTAAACCAAGAGAAAAACCAACTAACAAACACAATCTCAAATGATAAACAAAGCTTAGAGTCTTTGCAAAAAGAAGACAAAGAGTTAAAAGAACAAATCCAAACAAAAGAGCAAGAGTTTAAACTCGCTAAACAAAGCCTTGAAAAAGAGCAAACAATATACAATGAAAACTATAAAAAACTAAAAGAACTAAGAACTCTAAAAACACAAAGTGATGGTAAAAACCAACTTTATATAGAAAAAAGTAAAAAAATCTCACAACACCTACAAGAGTTAGCAAATCATTTTGAGATAGCTTTTGAAACACTATTAAATGACGAAACACAAATAGACAATCTATACAAAAACTTCTCATCAAATCTAGACACAAAAAAAGAGCAGTTAGAAACTCTAATAGAACAATACAAAGCACTAGAAACCAAAACAAAAGATATAAACCAAAAAGAGCAAAACATAAGAGCCAAACTAAAAGAGATAGAAACACTTCGAAAAGCCCTAAGTGATTATGAAACACTACAAGAGCAAATCACACAAGAGCAAAACAAGATAAGAGAATACAACGCTGGGATTGAATCACAAACAAAACTAAACCAAGAAAAATCAAAACTAATTAAGCAAATAAACGAAACTCTAAACTCACTAAAACAAACAAGAGAAAAAGAGCTTCTTATCAAAAACTACGAGCAAGATAGAGCCAAACTAAAAGATGGGCAAGAGTGCTTTTTATGTGGCTCAAAAGAGCATCCATATATAAACCACTCTTTAAATATAGATACAGAGATAAGTCAAACACTAGCTAAAATAAAAGAGCAAGAAATCTATCTACATGAGCAAAACAGTGAACTAAACAACGCTCAAATAAACTTAGCAAAACTTAGCTCAAAACTTGAAAGCTCAAACCTAGAAATACAAAAACAACAAACCTCAAAAGAGCAAATAGAAGAGTACTTCAAAACAAATGATTTCAAACTGCAAGAAGACTCAAAAGCCACACTACAAGAGCAAATGCAATTTTGCGAAAATGAGCTTAAAGAGTATGTAACTTTAAGAGAGCAAAAAGAGTCTTTACAAACAAAAAAAGAGTCTCTACAAGCATCTTTAAATAAAGAACTGCAAAAACAACAGCAAATAAACACAAGTATAAACACAATAAAAGAGCTAAAAGAGGAACAATCAAAACTAAAAGAAGAGATAACAAAGCTTCAAACCCAAAGCAAAAATATCTTAGATATAGAAGATTTAGACCTTTTTGAGAAAAATATCCAAGAGAGTTTGGACACTGTTTCAAAACAATATAACAGTTTGCAAAACCATCTTTCAAGCCTAAAATCAAAAGACGAATCCCTCTCAAAACAGATAATCCAACTAAACAAAAAACAAGAAGATGACAAACAAAACCTAGAACTCATAAAAGAGGAGTTTAAAAAAGCTTTAGTAGAGTATGGCTTCAACTCACAAGAGGAGTTTGAAAAAGCAAACTTACCAAAAGAAGAGTTTGAAACCCTAACAAACCTATGCAAAACCATAGAAGAGAAATACACACAAATACATACTCTAAAAACAGACACAAACAAAAAACTAAAAGAACACAAACTCTTAGAAAAAGAGATAAACCCTACAAATCAAAACAAAGATGATATAAACAAAGAGTTACAAAACCTACAAAGTACAATAGACCAACTACAAGAAACCATAGGAAGTATCTCAAAAGAGTTAGAGATAAATACTCAAAATATAAAAAAATCAGAAGACAAAATCAAACAACTTGAAAAGAAAAAACAAGCCTTCCAAGTATGGGTAAAACTAAATGATATGATAGGCTCAAGCCAAGGGGATAAGTTCGCTAAATTTGCCCAAGGTATAACTCTAGACCAACTAATCTATCTAGCAAATAAACACCTTGAAGTCTTAAGCCCAAGATATGAACTTCAAAGAAACACAGAATCAAACAAACTCTTAGATATAGAGATAATCGATGGCTTCCAAGGAGACGTGGTAAGAGGTGTAAACACACTCTCAGGGGGAGAAAGCTTCATAGTAAGTCTATCTTTAGCCCTAGGACTTTCAAGTCTAGCAAGCCAAAAGATAAGTATAGACTCACTTTTCTTAGATGAAGGGTTTGGAACACTAGATAGCGATAGCCTAGAGCTAGCACTAAATGCACTAAATCAGTTACAAAGTTCAGGAAAGATGGTAGGTGTGATTTCCCATGTGGAAGCGTTGAAAGAAAGAATTCCATTACAGATAAAGGTTGAGCCTAAGGGTGATGGGACGAGTGAAATAAGGTGAAAATGTGATAATAATAAATTATAAACATGAAAATATGGAAGATTATGATAAAACTACAGACTGTGAAGTATATTCTATCCATGTGAAAGTTGATGATATATCCACTAAAGCAAAGCAAATGATAATAATGATACAAGATACAAGCTGGATAACTGAACTTGATATTATTGAACGAGCAAGTTTTGATGCAAGAGCTCAGCCTACAATAGATAAATTAGTACATGAAATATTATCTAAAGTTACAACAACATTGAGTGATGACTTTGGGGAGTTTCTTATATCTGTAACAGCTCAAGATTCATTAGAACTACAATATAACCATACTAAAGTACCTTTAGCAGAGCTTTTCAAAGAAAAGAAAAGTGGTAACCCTGGATTTGATTTTCATACAGAAACATCAACACAGTTATTGGCTTATGGTGAAGCTAAATATAGTGGAAGTATTAACCCTTATACTAAAGCACTGAAACAGATAAAGGGTTTTTTAGATGAATCTAAAGATAAAATGGAATTGACAGACTTAAAATATTTTACATCAGAAGAATCTATAAGTAGTGCACTAGAAGATAAAAAAGCTTTTGTTGCTGCCTTTTCCATTAATAGTGAAAATCCATCTGATATAATTGAAAATGCTCTTTCTTCTGAACATATTGAAGATTTATTAGATTATGAAGAATTGTATATTATAGGAATTGAAGTAGATGCTTAAAGATATATTAGAAAATAAAAATGTAGAAGATTACTTAGTTGCAATTATTGATAGGGTACATAAGGAAGGTCCTGTTGTATCAGAGGACTTTGAAGTTTTAGCTTATATTAAATCATTCTACCCCGAAATATTTGATGAACATGAACAGAAACTTTTATCTGTAATGGGATTATTCTATAAGAAAGATGAGTTTAAAACTGTATTAGAAGAAGTATATTCAATTTTTGAAGATATTATAGAAGAAAAAACAGGACGAAAATTTACACCTGTTCAAGCTCATGCCTATATTAATATTCAAAACAAGAAATATTTCTCATTTTCAGCTCCTACAAGTGCGGGTAAATCTTATTTATTTAGAGAACTTATCCAGGATGTAGATTATGACATTGTTATTGTAGTTCCTTCAAGAGCATTAATTACTGAATATATTAATACTTTGCATAAATTATTAGAAGATGATACAAGTGTCTTAATCTTACCTTTTATAGAGAATATCAACATATCAAAAACTACGCGAAGAATATTTGTAATAACACCAGAACGAGGAGTTGATTTATTTAAAAAAATCAATGAATTTAATATTAAACTATTTTTACTAGATGAAGCTCAAATTTCAGAAGATGAAATAAGAGGTATGAAGTTTGATTCCTTTGTTAGAAGAATTGATAGATTTTTACCTGATGCAAAAAAAGTATTTGCACATCCTTTCGTATCAAACCCTAATGCTCAGCTTTTAAAACATGGTTTTAACCAAAACTCTGCATTCAAAACTTATAATCAACATTCTGTAGGGAAAATCTATTTATCAATTAATACAAGTCAAAACTTTCAATATTTTTCGCCATTTTTAAGTAATAGAGATAAGATATTACAAGATGCATCTAGTGATATAATAAAGATTCTTTTACAGAATAATGGAACTTTATTAATATACACATCTAAAAAGAAAATTTATGACACTCAATATTTGTTAGATTTTGCAGAATATATTGAACTTTGTGAAGACTTAACAGATGAAACTGCATTAAGTTTAATAGAAAAACTAAGAAAGTTTATTGGTGCATCAGAAGCTTCAGAAGAAAAGCATTCATGGTTTATAGATATGATGAAAAAAGGAATTGCAATCCATCATGGTTCTATGCCTTTAACTGCAAGATTAATAATGGAAGATTTTGTAAGATTAGGTTATGCAAAAATCTGTTTTTCTACTGCTACACTACTACAAGGTATAAACATGCCTTTTGATGTTGTTTGGATTGATAACTTTCTAAATATGACACCACTTAATCTAAAAAATCTAATAGGAAGAGCAGGAAGAACTACATCAGATAAAAAAGAATTTGAATATGGGATAGTTGTTATTAATAAAAGAAATATTTCTACATTTTCAGAGAGAATAGCAGAAAACTACGAAATTAAAAATACATCATTGCTTAATGAAGACATTTCTAACTTGGATGATGATTTAAAAGATATTGCGGAGGCTATTCAAACTGATACATTTGATGATGAATTAAAACTTACTGATAGTCAGGTTGAACGACTTAAATCTAATGATATTATGGATGATATTGTATATATACTTGATAATTTATTAGACTCTAATAATAAGCCGATTACAGGACATGAATATAATTCTTTAAGTGACCATTTTAAGGGGAAAATTAAAACAGCTTTCAAAAATATTTTTATACAGCACTTAAGACGTGATACTCTAACTACAGGAGAAAGTGGGGTACTAAGTATAGCAATTATTATTATGCTATGGCATATACAAGGAAAATCATTTAGTGAAATCATATCTTTACGGCATTCATATTTGACACATAAAGATGAACGTAATGCAATAATGGCGAGAGTTAGTTCAGGTGAACTAAATTTGGTAGAAGCTAAAGAGCAAATCGAAGCAATTAAAGTTAGTTTTACTCCTATACCAGAACCCATTCCAAATAGTAAGTTAAATCATGCTCCAAGATTTGCAAGAGGTACATCAGTAACTAATATTGATTATGATTTACTAGTTTATGATACCTATGATTATTTAGATAAAGTAATATCTTTATCTTTAGCAGATCCAATTTGCGGGGCATTACAACTTTATTATGATAAAACATCAGATAATCGAGCTTTGATTATGAAGAACTATGTTAGATTTGGTACAAATAGTGAAAAAGAAATATGGTTGCTTAGATATGGCTTTAGTTTTGAAGATATTGAATGGCTAGTCGAAATAGTAAATTTCATTAGTGAGAATGAGATAGTTTTCAACGATAATATAGAAGAGCTAGATACTGAAAAGTTAAATTTAATATCAAGATTTATTTAGACAAAACTAACACCCCTGAGGATGAATCTCCACTTTTACTAAGGAATATTGTGGTCAATAGATAACGATGACTTTTTTAAATTAGATAGATTACAGTATTGCAAAGTGCAATATTTATAAGTAAAGATATTTTTTAATATTATTATATTTCAAAAGTATTTATAAACCATTTTGCCGACGTCGGGAAAATGGTTATAAAATCCAATAAAAGGTTTTATTTTGGAAGAAGATTATAATAATTGGAACAATATTAAAAAAGAGATTGCAAAAGAAAATATATCTGTAGGATTTAAGAATAGAGATATTTTTTATATGAACATGGGTAAGAATATTGGTTTTGAACAAGATGGCAAAGGTGAAAACTTTGTTCGTCCTATAGTCGTTGTAAAAGGGTTTAATAAAAATATGTTTTTTGGTATTCCTTTATCTACAAAAATAAAAGAGGGTAAGTTTTATTATAGATTTTCATTTTATAAAAAAGATAAAGAAGTAGAAAATATTGCGTTGTTATCTCAAATGAGACTTTTCAGTACAAAAAGACTTTTAAATAAAATTGGGATGATGAATATTGAGGATTTTGAAAATATGAAAATAAAATTTAAAGAATTGATAGATTAACCCCATCAAAAAGATGGGTCGTCCCGTAGGAATTTAGAATATGATTATAACACAAATTATAAATAAATGCAATAACAAATAAAGGTAAAAGAGAATGAACCTGTCCAAATCCCTCTACACAAAAGGCATCCAATGCCCCAAAGCACTTTGGCTTAAAAAATACAAGCCAAGTGTTTTAACACCACCAGATGAGGCTGCCCTTGCAGTATTTGAGACAGGAAATAAAGTAGGAGATTTAGCTTGCCAGCTTTTCCCTGATGGAAAAGAAGTACCATACACTACAAACTATAGTGAAATGATAGCTACTACGAAAGAGTGGATGGAAGAGGGTGTATCAAATATCTATGAAGCTACTTTTAGCTATGAAGGCATACTTATCATGGTAGATATTTTAAAAGTAGAAAGTGATAGTATATCTATCTATGAGGTCAAAAGTTCTACTGAAGTAAAAGATATATATCTTCATGATGTATCTATTCAGTATTATGTATTAAAAAACTTAGGCTTTCGTATAAAAAGTGCAAGTGTAGTACACATAAACAATGAGTATGTAAGAGGTGAGTCTTTAGAGTTAGACAAGCTTTTTAAGATAGTTGATGTCACGAGTGAAGTGCAAGGTTTACAGTCAAATATCTCAAGCATATTAGAAGAGTTTGAAACCTATTTAGAAGATAAAGTAAATGAGCCAGATATAGATATAGGAAAACATTGTAACAAACCTTATGAGTGTGATGCTAAAAACTATTGTTGGAAAGTACAAAGAGCTATACCTGAGTACTCTATTTTTAATATTTTCAATCTAGGAAGTAAAAAGCAAATAGAGTTATACAATCAAGGTATCATAGATATAGAAGATATCCCAGCAGATTTTGATATGACGGCAAACCAAGCTCAAGCAGTAGAAAACTACAAATCAAAAGCAAACCACATAGACAAAGAAAATATCAAAGTCTTTTTAGAAAACCTCACATACCCAATCTATCACTTAGACTTTGAAACCTACCAACAAGCCATACCACAATACAAAGGTATAAAACCCTTCGAGCAAATTCCTTTTCAATACTCACTTCATATAGAATACGTTGATGGTACTTTGGAGCATAAAGAGTATTTGAGTAAAGATAGCGTAGATAGTAGATATGAGTTAGCACAAAAACTATGTGAAAATATCCCAAGTGATGTTACAGTATTGGCTTACAATATGAGTTTTGAAAAAGGTGTGATAAAAAGACTTGCAAACCTTTTCCCAGACATTAGCACACACCTACTAGCTATAAATGAAAATATGAAAGACCTAATGCTACCTTTCCAAAAGAAGTGGTATGTAACTCCTAGTATGAATGGAAGTTATTCTATAAAGTACGTATTACCTGCACTTGTACCAGAGTTTGAAAAATCTTACAAAGAGTTAGAAGGTGTACAAAACGGAAGCCAAGCTATGAATGCCTTTACAAATCTTAGTAAACTAGATGAGGTAAGTAAAGAGAAAATGAGAACTTCACTTTTAGAGTATTGTAAACTTGATACTTTGGCAATGGTGAAGATATTGGAAGTTTTGAGAAATATTTCATAGTATTACAATCTGCAATATATTTAAATAAATATATTTTTTAATGTTATTATTTTTGATGATTTTTTAGGCATAAAAAAACCCAAGCTTAAACTCAAAGGTTTAAGTCTTACTGGGCGTCGTGACAAAATTATATAAAAATCATTAGAATAAGTCAAATGAGGACTGTAATATGAATGAATTAGTAATTGATGAAGATATAAAAAGCAAGATATATACAGTTAGAAATGTACAGGTGATGCTTGATAGTGACTTAGCAAAACTTTATGATGTGGAATCTAAAAGACTTAATGAACAAGTAAAAAGAAATATTGCACGATTTCCCCAACAGTTTCGTTTTTAACTTACTGAAGAAGAATATCAAAACTTGAGGTCGCAATTTGCGACCTCAAGTTCAAATGATTCTTTAAGGTCACAAAATGTGACCTTAAATCATGGAGGAAGACGATATTTACCATATGTATTTACAGAGCAGGGTGTTTCAATGCTTTCAGCAGTGCTTAAAAGTGATAAAGCTATTCAGACAAGTATCCATATTATAAATAGTTTTGTTAAGATGAGACAATTTTTGTCACACAGTGGTGATGTATTTAAACGCCTAGAATTAGTTGAAAAAAGGCAAATAACTTATGAAATAAAAACAGATAAAAAATTTGAAAAACTTTTTGATGCATTAGAAGATAAATCTCTAAAACCGAAACAAGGGATATTTTACGATGGACAAATGTTTGATGCCTATAATTTTGTATCTGATTTAATAAGAAGTGCAAAAAGTAAAATAATACTTATAGATAATTATGTTGATGATAGTGTCTTAACATTATTTTCAAAAAATCAAGATGTCGATGTAATCATATACACCAAAACTATCACAAAACAATTAAAGCTAGACTTAGAAAAATACAATTCACAATATAAGAAAATAGAGATGAAAAAGTTTGAAAACTCCCACGATAGATTTTTGATAATTGATGATAAAGAGCTTTACCATATAGGAGCTAGTTTGAAAGATTTAGGTAAAAAATGGTTTGCTTTTTCAAAGATGGATATAAAAAGTTTTGATGTTTTAGAAAGGTTAGAAACTTGATACTTTAGCTATGGTGAAGAAATTAGAGAAGTTAAAAAAGATATAGATTAAAGAACTAAAATCTATATCTTCACGTTTATATATTCTAGCTTTCAACTTTTTCTAAAGAGCTAGTATCAATCTTTTCTAAAACCTTATCTATAGATTCTAATTTACCATCCATAAACTCTATAAAACTTTTGTAGTGCTCTTTTTGTTTATGTTTTTCAAGAGACTCTTCACTATCCCACTCTTCTATAAAATAAAATTTATTTTCATCCTCTTTATCTTTGTAAAGGTCATACTGAATAAAACCTTCATCAAATTCATGGGTAAGTTTATGCATTGCTTGCATAAATGGATAAACTATTTGTGTAAACTCTTCTTTAACTTTTATTTTTACTGTAAATACTATACTGCTCATAAATAACCTTTAAAATTAAAATAACTTTAGCATTATACATTTGAAATTTTAAACTTAGATTTTTAGATAATGTTATTATAATCTTCTTTTACTATAGTGCAAATATTACATTATGATTTATATGGAGAAAATATGAATAATAAAAAAATACCATTATCTGTATTAGATTTAATTCCAGTAGGTGAGGGCTTTACCATACCACAAGCTATTGAAAATAGTACAAAACTAGCCCAAAGTGTTGAAGAGTTTGGCTTTACTCGTTATTGGGTTGCTGAACATCACAATTTCCCAGGAATAGCTAGTGCTGCGACTTCTGTAGTATTGAGTTATATTGGAGCACAAACTAAAAATATAAGAATAGGTTCAGGTGGTATTATGTTGCCTAATCATTCTCCTTTAGTTATAGCAGAGCAATTTGGTACATTGGAGTCTTTATATCCAAATAGAATAGATTTAGGGCTAGGTAGAGCTCCTGGTACTGATAGACAGACAATGATGGCATTAAGACGAGATATCAACAATGACGACTTTCCTTCGATGCTTCAATATTTACAATACTACTTATCTGATGAAGCAGGGAAAAGTAGAATAAAAGCAATACCTGGATACGGATTAGATATTCCTATTTGGTTGCTTGGTTCAAGTACTTTTAGTGCACAATTAGCTGCCCAAAAAGGTTTGCCTTTTGTTTTTGCTTCACACTTTGCACCTGATTTAATGGATGATGCTGTAAGAATATATAAACAAAACTTTAAACCATCTGCTCAACTAAAAGAGCCTTATGTAATGGTTTGTATCAATATTGTATGTGCCAACACAAATGAAGAAACTCAGTATTTAGCTACAACAGAACTTCAAAAGTTTCTTTATCTTCAAAGGGGAGATAATAAACAATTACCAAAACCAACAGAAGATATGAATAGCTTATGGGAACAATGGGAAGAAAATAGTATAAGACACAAAACAAGAGAATCTATTTGGGGAACACCAGAGTATGTAAAAGAAAGAATTGAAACTCTTATTGAAAGAACTGGAGCAAATGAAATCATGGTAAATTCAATGATACATGACCCAGACAAAAGAATAAAATCTTACGAACTCATCTCAAAAGTTTGGTTTTCATCTAATTGAAGTTTTGGCAAATATTAATCACTAGGATTTTAGAAAAACTTTAATATAATCCTAAAAATTAATTACATAGGATGATTATGAATAAAGTAGTTCTAAAACTAAAAGTGCAAAAAAAGTTTAGCTTATATTGCCCATTTACAAATGAAAAACTATATAACGATGATAGTTCATTTGAAATTTATGAAGGTGCAGGAAATTATCTTTTTTCAATATGTGAAGATTGCCTTTTCTTTGATGCCGGAAACAATGAAGAAATCGAAAGTTATTGGAAAAACTCTGCTCTTGAAGCAATTGAAAAATTTGTAGAAAATCATAAAGAAGAGAATATCTTAGTTATTGAAGTTCAAGATGATGAAGATACTTATTGGTTTGGTTTCTTAAATGAAGACAATATTGAATTAACAGATGAAGAATTAGAAAATAGATTTATCAAATCATGATTATATTAGATTTTGAAACAAATACAATGAATCCTCAAGATGTTATTGAGGCTGCTGCTGTTAAGTTAGAGTTTATGGATGGAGACTTTAAAGTTATTGATAAGTTCCATAGATATTATCTTTCACGATATCCTGTTAATCCTTACTCCTATGAGGTTCATAGACTTACACCTGAAAAGATTATTGCCCATAGAAATGGTGCAGGTTATAGTTCATATTTTAATGAAGATGAAGAGTTTATAGAGTTTTGCTCTACTGCTAAGACTTTGATTGCTCATAATATAAACTTTGAACTTAGACACCTTGATAAACTTGTAAATTTTGAAAATCACTTCTGTACAATGAAAGAAAATAAACATATAGTAAAAGCTTTAAATAAAAATGGAAATATAAAAAACCCAAAGTTAGATGAGACTTGTGTTTTTTATGGGATAGATTTTGACCCTCTTTCATATCATAGTGCTACTTATGATGTAAGTAAAACCTATGAGATACTAAAATGTATGAAAAAAACTTTTATATAATTTTTAAAATAAATATTATGGATAAAAAATGGATTATTTGAGTATAAATAAAGAAACATGGAATAAAAGAACAAAGATACATATTGATTCCAAGTTTTATGATATAGAATCATTTAAAAAGGGCAAATGCTCTTTAAATAAAATTGAATTAGAACAAGTAGGAAATGTAGAAGGAAAGTCTTTATTACACTTGCAGTGTCATTTTGGTCAAGATAGTTTATCTTGGGCTCGTTTAGGTGCTGATGTTACTGGTGTAGATTTATCTTCTGAAGCAATCAAGAAAGCAAATTCTTTAAAATCTTCTTTAGGTTTAAAAGCAAATTTTATTGAAAGTGATATTTTTCAATTTGGTCGGGAAAATACTAAAAAATTTGATATCGTATTTACTTCATATGGTGTATTGTGTTGGTTACCAAATCTAAAAGAGTGGGCGGAAACAATTGCTAAGTCGTTGAAAGTAGGTGGAGAGTTTCATTTAATAGAATTTCATACTTTTACTGATTTGTTATCAGGTTATTCTTATTTTTCAAATAATAAACCTGATATTGAAGAAGAAGGTACTTATACAGAAAATTGTGATGGTTCAAAATCTACAGTTGTTACATGGGCACATTCTATAAGTGAAGTTATCAATTCTTTGATTTGTGCAGGATTAAGTATTGAATCTTTTTGCGAATATCCTTTTAGTCCATATAATTGTTTTGAAAATTTAGAGTTTGTAGAGAACAAAGGATATCAAATGTTATATAAAAATCAGCAAGTTCCTTTAGTATATTCAATAAAAGCAATAAAGAAATAACTTTACTCAAAACTAAGATGATTTAAATATAATTATCTATCTTTATAAAAGGTAAATATAAATGATAGATTATAGAAAAAAACTTACTTCTTCAAGAGAGTTTTATCCTATTGATGATTTAGATGTTTCTTTTGAAAGTGATAGGGGAAGAATCCTTTCTTCTTCAGCTTTAAGAAGACTTCAAAAAAGAACACAAGTTTTTGCATTAGAATTAAATGCTTCTATTAGGACAAGACTTACACACTCTTTAGAAGTAGGTCAAAATGCAAGATTTATAGCTAATATTATTTTAAATAAATTAAGACAAAAAGGTTTAGATAGTTTTGGTTTAGAAAACTTAGAAAATGCTTTTGTTTCCTTATCTGAAATGACAAGTTTATTACACGATATTGGGAATCCTCCTTTTGGGCATTTTGCTGAACAGACTATAAATGATTGGATAAAAAAGAATTTACTTCCTATTCTAGATAGCTTTGATACTTCCACAAAAGAGTTAGAAGAGTTAAAAAATTCTCTTAAAAGAGATATTTGTGATTATGATGGAAATGCACAAGCAATAAGAATCATAGGTAAACTTCAACGTTTAAACTTATCATATAGTCAAGTTCTTGCAGTATTAAAGTATACAAGAGGAGCTTATGAAGAGTATAAAAAAGAGGATAAATTATCTTATTTGAAAAAGAAGCCAGGTTTTTATTATAGTGAAAAGGATTATATAGAAAAGATTCAAAAAGAGTTAGATGTAGAACCAGCTCATCGTTTCCCTTTAACTTATATTATGGAAGCTGCTGATGATATTTCATATTTAACAGCTGATTTAGAAGACTCTGTTCAAAAGGGTATTTTAGGTTTTGATGAAGTTTATAATTTAATAAAAAATGAATGTGAAAAAAATGATGAAACTTTTTTATTAAATATTATAAATAAATATTATGAAAAATCAAAACAAGATGATGAACCTTATCAGTTTAATATGTTTTTTACCCTTACAAGAGCTGAACTAGTAAAGGCTTTAGTTTTCCATGTATCAGATATCTTTGTAGATAATCATCAAGCAGTTTTTGATGGAAGTTTTAATAGTGCTTTACTAGAATATGATAAAAACAGTCAATACTACAAAGCTATAAAGGTTTTACAAAATATCTCGGTAAAACATATCTATCAAGATGATTATGTACAACAATTAGAACTTCAAGGTTATACTATTATAAATGCACTTTTTGATAAATATAAACCTTTATTAGAACTATCTTCTAAGGACTTTAGAAAACTAATCAAAAAAGAAAAAATAGATTGTTTTATTTCAATGCGTTTAGTAAAAAGATTGTCTTCAAAACAAATTGTAGCTTATAGACATGATATTGAGAAAATAGATATAAAAGATGAAAAATACGAGCTTCTAGAATGGTATTATAGGGTTCGATTGATTATTGATTATATAAGTGGTATGACAGATGATTATGCTCTTGAAGAGTATAAAGTCTTAAATGCTTTAAAATAAATTAGGAGAAAAAATGAATACAAAAAATAGTTTCGTATTAGGAATAGGTTTTATAATTGGTGTTGCCATAATGGCTTTTATTTTAAGCAAAGGAATAATTGCTTACAAAGAGTTAGATAGAACAGTAGTTGTAAAAGGTTTAGCAGAACAAGAGGTAAAAGCTGATTTAGTTATTTGGCCTATAAAATTTGTAAAAGCTTCAAATGATAATACTGAATTATATGAAGGTTTAGAAGCTGATACAAATAAAGTTTTATCTTTTCTAAAAGAACTTGGTTTTTCTGATAAAGAATTAACAGTTTTAGCACCTTCTGTAACAGATAAATTTGCTCAAAGCTATGGTGGTACAGATAGAATAAAATTTAGATTTACAGGTTCTAATCAAGTAGTTGTTTACTCAAATAATATTGATTTAGCAAGAAAAGCTATGAAAGAGTTAAGTATTTTAGGTAAAAAAGGAATCACTTTTATTCAAAATAATTATGAAACAAAAGCAAGATATTTATTTACAAAATTAAATGAAATAAAACCAAAAATGGTAGAACAAGCTACTCAAAGTGCAAGAAATACAGCACAAAAGTTTGCTCAAGATTCAAATAGTAATCTAGGAAAAATTAGAAAAGCTTCACAAGGTCAGTTTTCAATTAGATCAAGAGATAACAATACAGAGCATATAAAAAAGGTTCGTGTAGTTTCTACAGTAGAGTATTATTTGGTTGATTAGAGTTTTCTAATCCTCCATAAACTCTACACAAAAAGAAGCTAAAATCCCAAAAAAATTTTAATCGGAGAATTAATGCAAAATAAGAAAATAGTAATAATTTCAATAGTAGTTTTATTGGCAGTATTTTTTGGTGCTGGATATGTTTATAAAAATAATCAGTCAAATAAATATGAAAATATATCAACCCAAGAACTTCTTAAAAGACCTCATTCTGTGGTTATTGGAAAAGAAGATGCAAAAGTTCAGTTAGTTGAGTTTTTTGACCCTGCTTGTGGTACTTGTGCCCTTTATCATTATCATGTAAAAGAAATAATGAAAGAAAATGAAGGAAATATCCAATTAGTTTTAAGATATGCACCTTTTCATAAAAATGCAGATTATGCTGTAAAGATGTTAGAAGGAGCTAGAGAACAAGGATTATTTTTAGATACTTTAGAGTTTATGTTTCAAACTCAAAAATATTGGGTTCAAAATCATACAGTAAATCCAAAACAATTATGGAACCTTTTAACAAATGTAAAAGGACTTGATATGGAAAAATTAGCCTCTTTTATGAACAACAATAAAGTAGATGAAATAATCAAACAAGATTTAGAAGATGTACAGACTTTAAAAATTGATAAAACACCTACATACTTTGTAAATAATAAACCTCTTCAAACATTTGGATTAGACAATCTAAAAAAACTTATTAATTCTGAACTTTAAAAACTAACACTTTAAAAAATGCCTTAAAGAGTATTTCTCAAGGCATTTTTTAGTAAAAATTAGGTATCTTATAAACTAAAAATTATATTATTTGGACTTTTAATGATTGTAAATATTTCCTTACCTGATGGTACTACATATGATATTACTATAGATAGATTAAAAAAAGAGTATTTTGATAGAAAAGTTGTTGTTGTAACTAACCCTACAATCAGTGCTTTACACTTAGATTATTTAAAAGATAAATTAAGTGCAAAAGAGTTATCTGTTGTAACTATTCCTGATGGGGAAAAGTATAAAAATATGCAAACTATAGAGACTATTTTAGAACACTGTTTTGAAAATAAGTTAAATAGAAACTCTTTACTTATAGCTTTTGGTGGTGGAGTTATTGGAGATATGACAGGTTTTGCTGCTTCACTTTATCAAAGAGGTATTGATTTTATTCAAGTTCCTACAACTCTTTTATCTCAAGTTGATGCAAGTGTTGGTGGAAAAACAGGAGTAAATAATAAATATGGAAAAAATCTTATAGGAGCTTTCCATCAACCAATAGCTGTAAATATTGACCCATACTTTTTAACAACTTTACCCAAAAGAGAGCTTGGGGCAGGGATTGCCGAGATAGTAAAAATGGCAGTAACTTTTAATAAAGATTTTTTTCAATGGCTTGAAGAAAATGATTTAAATGATGAAGAAAATATTAAAACAGCTATTGCAAAATCTGTAGAAACAAAAGCTTGGGTTGTATCTCAAGATGAAAAAGAAAAAGGCTTAAGAGCTGCACTAAATTATGGTCATACTTTTGGACATGTTATTGAAAATGAGACAAACTATAATACGTACTTACACGGAGAAGCCGTAGGAATAGGTATGGTTATGGCAAATGAACTTGCAAAAAAGATTGCTTATATGAGTGATGAGGAAGCTTTAAGAGTAAAAAAACTTTTAGAAAAATATGATATTCCAACAACTTATAAAATAGCTGATGTGGAAGATTTTTATGAGCATTTCTTTTTGGATAAAAAATCTTTAGATAACAGAATAAAGTTCATTGTTCCAAAGGGAATAGGAAATTGTGAAATTACTGATAAAATTTCAAAAGAAGATGTAATAGAAGTATTAAAAAGGTTTTCAAATTGAGTAAATTTCTAAAAGTTCTATTGTTTGTATCTTTACTAACTTTTTCTTTTGCACAAGAAAATAAAACTGAAAATACAAAAAAATCTGTTTCAAATAAAATAAAAGACATTGAAGCTATTGAAGAAAAAAGATTAAAAGAGTTAGCTTTAGAAGAAGAACTTAGATTAGAAAAACAAAAAAAAGAAGAAGAAAAAAGAGCTAAAATAACTCTAATAAAAAATAAAATTGATGCAATAGACTCAGAACTTAAGAATAATATTTTACTAAAAAGATATAGTAGTTATGATGCTTATAGAAGAATTTCAGAAGAACTTGAAAGATTAAAAGATAGTGTAAAAAAAGTAAACCCTAAAAATGAAGATAAAATATTTCAGATTAATAATAAAATCAGAATTAAACAAAATGAGTTAGAACTAATAGGTGAATATAAAGGTTCTCCTATAGGTTCTTTGATTAATCCTCCTGAAATAGAAAACTATGAACCTATCACAAACCCTTTTGGGATAATTAATGCTCTTTCTTATATTAAAAAGCTAGAAAACAATAAAATCAAATTTTTATCTATTGAAGAAAGAATTTCAGAACTTACAAATTTGTTAGATGAAAAACTTGATGCATATATGGAACTTTATAATATTGATCCAAGAATAGAGTATAAAGATGAGATTAGTTTTTTAGATAAAGAAAAAAAAGATTTTCATATGGTACATGAAATTGTATCTACTACGGAAGAAGTTTATACAAGAAAAATTGAACAAGTTATTTTAGAAACAAAATCTCAAATCTCAAATCAAGTTGAGAAGATTTTTAATATTTTAGTAATCATTTTCTCACTTTTTATTATTACTTCATTGATAAAACTTGCTCTTAAAAAGTATTTTTCTCAAAATGAAAATTATTATATGACAAACAAAGTTATAAACTTTGTAGTTGTATTTTTTGTAATAATAGTATTATTGTTTTCATATATTGATAATGTATCTTATGTAGTTACAATCTTAGGTTTTGCTTCTGCTGGTATTGCTATTGCTTTAAAAGACTGGTTTATGTCAATCTTTGGTTGGATGGTAATAGTAACTTCAGGTTCAATCCATGTTGGAGATAGAATAAAAGTTACAAGAAATGGTTTAGAAGTTGTGGGAGATGTTTTAGATATTTCTTTATTTAAAATCACAATTAGAGAAGACATTACTTTAACTTCTTATACTGTAAATAGAAGAACAGGAAGAATATTTTTTATTCCAAACAATTATGTTTTTTCTGAGATGATAGCAAACTATACTCATTCAGGTCTTAGAACAGTTTGGGATGGTATTGATATTACAATTACTTTTGATTCAAACTATAAAAAAGCACAACATATTGCAAAAGAGATTTTAAAACACTACTCAAAAGGTTATACAGATATTACAAGAAAACAGTTATCAAAAATGAGAAGTAAATATCAACTAAGAGCTACAGGCGTTGAACCAAGAGTTTATACCTTTGTTGAGTCTTACGGTATAGTGATTTCTTCTTGGTATTTAACAAACTCATATGCAGCACTTGTTTTAAGAAGTACAATGTCTCCTGAGATTCTTGAAGCTTTTATGAAAGAAGATGATATTCATATTGCTTATCCTACTCAAACAGTTAATTCTAAAACTGGAACAAGAACACCACCAATTGATTTAACGGACGTGTAAAATGATACAATTTAGTACAAATAAACAAAAAGTATATTTTAAAACCTTTGGTTGCAGAACAAATGTTTTTGATACTCAAGTTATGATGAGTAGATTAGAAGATTTTGAAGTAACTACTGATGAGAAGAAAGCTGATATTGTAGTTATAAACTCATGTACAGTTACGAATAGTGCAGATAGTACAGCAAGAGGATATATCAACTCTTTAAATAAATTACCCAAGCCTCCAAGGGTTATTTTTACAGGTTGCGGTGTTTGGACAAAGGGTGAAAATCTTTTTAAAGATAATAAAATTGATTCACTTTTTGGACACAGTGAAAAAGAAAATATTAATGAACTTCTAAAAAAAGAAGAAAGATTTTTTGATGCTGGTGATTTAGAACATATTGATGATACTATTGTAGAAGAGTTTATTGGTAAAAGTAGGGCCTTTATAAAAATACAAGAAGGTTGTGATTTTAGATGTTCGTACTGTATTATTCCTTATGTAAGAGGAGATGCCAGAAGTTATAAAGAAGATAAAATCTTAGAGCAAGTTACAACTTTGGCTTCAAATGGTTTTGGAGAGTTTATTTTAACTGGAACAAATGTTGGTTCGTATGGTAAAAAACAACATACTTCTTTAGCAAAACTTCTTAAAAAAATGTCTTTAATAAAAGGTGTAAGAAGAATAAGAATGGGAAGTATTGAACCTATACAAATTGATGATGAGTTTAAAGAACTTATAAATGAACCTTTTATGGCAAAGCATTTACATATAGCACTTCAACATACTTCTAAAACTATGCTAAAAATTATGAATAGAAGAAATAAAGTATTATCTGATTTAGAACTTTTTGAGTTTTTAAAAGAAAATGGTTATGCTTTAGGAACAGATTTTATTGTAGGACATCCTGGAGAAAGTGATGAGTTATGGAAAGAAGCAGTTGAAAATCTTCATAGATTTCCTTTAACTCATGTTCATGCTTTTACTTACTCAAAAAGAGATGGAACACCAAGTGCTACAATGAAAGATGAAGTTCGTGGAGATATTTCAAAACTAAGATACAATGAACTTGTACAAATTATAAAAGATAAAAATTTAGCTTTTAGACAAAACAATACTAAGCCTTTAGATGTTTTAATTGAATCATATAAAAATGGAAAATATCATGGACTTGATCAACACTTTAATCAAATAGAAGTTGAAAGTAGTGCTGATTTAGTTGGTGATTGGATTACAATTGAAAACTATGAAGCAAAAGAAGATAAAAATGTGGCAAAATTTTAATAACAACAAAAACGATAATAAAAAGAACTTAGATAAAAGTATAAAACTAATGGCTATTTCTGCTATTGTTTTATTGGTTTTATTTATTTATACTCTTTATAAAAGTAGTGCTCATGTAGAATCAGGTTCTTATTATTTTGGAATTATTTTTTTACTTGGTTTATTATCTTTTGCAATTTTTGCAAGACTTAAACAAGATAAAATTCAAAAATTTTTAAACAAAAATATTAAAAATAATAATAGTTTTTCAAATGAACTACAAGAAGCAAAACAAAATACAAGTGAAGAAAAAACAGATTCTTCAATAAAAGCAGTGTCTTCGAATATAACTTTTAAAGATGTTGCTGGAATTGATGATGTAAAAGGAGAACTAGAAGAAATAGTTGATTTCTTAAATACTCCTAGTAAATATTTAGACTTTGGAGTAAAACTTCCAAAAGGTGTTTTACTTGTAGGACCTCCAGGAGTTGGTAAAACACTTATAGCAAGGGCAGTTGCAGGGGAAGCTGATGTTCCATTTTTTTATCAAAGTGGAGCAAGTTTTGTTCAAATATATGTAGGAATGGGAGCAAAAAAAGTAAGAGAACTTTTTATGAAAGCAAAGCAAAGTGCCCCTTCTATTGTATTTATTGATGAAATTGATGCAATTGGTAAAAAAAGAGATGGTAAATCAAATGATGAAAGAGAATCAACTTTAAACGAACTTTTAACTCAAATGGATGGATTTGAAGGAGATTCTGGTGTAATTGTTATTGCAGCTACAAATAAAATAAAAGTTTTAGATGAAGCTTTATTAAGACCTGGAAGATTTGATAGAAGAGTTTTTGTAAATCTTCCTAATATTGAAGATAGAAAAAGAATTTTAGAACTTTATTTAAATAAAAAACATTATGAATTTGATATTGATAGATTAGCTCAAGAAACTTCAGGTTTCTCATCAGCTGCACTTTCTACTTTGGTAAATGAAGCTTTATTAAATATGATTAAAAGAAGTTCAAAGATTGTAGAACAAAGTGATATTGATGTGGCAAAAACTAAAATAGAGTTTGGTAAAAAACAAGCTTTACTTTTAGATGAGGAGCAAAAAGAAATTTTGGCAATTTATCAAGCAAGTAAAGCATATATT
Organism: Halarcobacter mediterraneus; assembly: GCF_004116625.1. Taxonomy (NCBI): domain Bacteria; kingdom Pseudomonadati; phylum Campylobacterota; class Epsilonproteobacteria; order Campylobacterales; family Arcobacteraceae; genus Halarcobacter; species Halarcobacter mediterraneus. The sequence goes on along the minus strand of NZ_NXIE01000001.1, from coordinate 706,007 downwards.
AGTAAATCAAAAGTAGCTTTATTTGATGAAGGCATTACAAAAATTGATTCTGTATATCCTTCATATACTCAACTTTTAGAAAATATAAAAAGATATCTTAGTGGCTCAATAGCAGTAGAAGTAATAAAAAATGAAAAATATGCAATAAATTCTCAAGATATAATAAAAGCTTATGATTTAGCCCAAAAAATGGTAGATGAATATAAAATGTCAACAAATACTCAAAATATCATTGAAAAAGTTTCTAATACACTACGTTCAGAGCTTTCTCAAAATGTAGATGAAATAGTTAGATTAAAAGATATTATGCTAAAAAATGAGGTTATTTCAAGAGATGACATTTAAGTTTTTTTCAGGTTTTTCTTTAGAAAATGAAGAAGAACTTTTTGATGAGTATTTACAAAAAACAGATTTTACAGTAAGCGGTTTTTCTTATGGTGCTATTAAAGCTTTTGAGTATGCTTTAACTACTGAAAAAAGAGTTGATTTATTACAGCTTTTTTCTCCAGCTTTTTTTCAAACAAAAGATAAAAAATTCAAAAGAACGCAACTTCTTCATTTTAAAAAAGATGAAGAAGCCTATTCTAAAATTTTTTTACAAAATGTAGCTTTTCCTTCAAAAATTCAGATGACACAATATTTTAAATTAGGAAAATATGAAGAGTTAGAAGAACTTTTATCTTATGTTTGGGAAGAAAAAAATTTACAAAAACTTCTTGATAAAGGAACTAAAATAGAAGTTTATCTTGGGCAAAAAGATAAGATAATTGATACAACTACTGCAACAGATTTTTTTGCAAATTTTGCCACGGTGTATTATATTAAACAGAAAGGACATATTTTAAAATGAGTGAAAAACAAATTGCAAAAATTGGTATAATTACTGCAAGTGATAGGGCAAGTAAAGGAATATATGAAGATATTTCAGGACGTGCAATTGAAGAAACTATGAATGATTATTTAGTATCACCTTGGGAAGCTGTTTATAGATGTATAGAAGATAATCAAGAAACTATAGAAGAAACACTTAAAGAGTTAGTAGATAAAGAAAAATGTTGTTTAGTTGTAACAACAGGAGGAACAGGACCAGCAAAAAGAGATGTAACTCCAGAAGCTACAGAAGCTGTATGTGATAGAATGATGCCAGGATTTGGTGAACTAATGAGAGCAGAATCTTTAAAATTTGTTCCAACAGCAATTTTATCAAGACAAACAGCAGGTCTTAGAGGAAGTTCTTTGATTGTAAACCTTCCAGGAAAACCAAAATCTATAAGAGAGTGTTTAGATGCAGTTTTTCCAGCAATTCCATATTGTATTGATTTAATGGAAGGACCTTACTTAGAATGTAATGAAGAAGTGATTAAAGCCTTCAGACCTAAAAAGAAGTAAATCTATGAAACAGATATTTTTAGCTTTACTTTTTTCAGTAATTGGTTTTTTTATTGCAAGTCTCTTCTTTAGTGTTCCCCATGCTATTTTAGTTGCTTTATTAGTTTTACTTGTAACTTTATGGACAAACGAAGGTTTACCAATAGGTGTTGTTTCTTTACTTCCTATTATTCTTTTTCCTTCTTTTGGTATTTTAACTACAAATCAAACTGTATCAAATTATTCAAATTCTATTATATTTTTATTTTTAGGTGGTTTTATGATAGCAATAGCTACTCAAAAAACTGAACTTCATAAATATATTGCTAATAAGCTTTTGAATATTTTTCCTAGCACAACAAGGGGAATAATCTTTTCTTTAGCTGTTACATCAGCTTTTTTAAGTTCTTTGATTTCAAATACAACAACAGCATTATTACTTATTCCAATAGTAATGTTTTTAACTGAAGAAATTTCTTTAAAGTTAAGATTTGTTTTAGCAATTGCATATGGTGCAAGTATTGGGGGGATTGTAACTCCTATTGGAACACCACCAAACCTAATTTTGCTTGGATTCTTAGAACAGCATGAAATAGCTACTATACCTTTTGTAAACTGGATATTTTTAACTGCACCTTTAGCTATTATAATGTTAATAGTAATGCCATTTATTTTATCAATAGGAGCAAATAATATAACTCTTAGAGAGGATTTAGCTGAAAAACTTACTTTAACAAAAGAGCAAAAAAGATTATCTTTTCTTTTATTAGGACTTATTATTCTATTATTTGTGAATTCAAGAATAGAACCTTTTTACTCAGGACTTGGTTTAAATGAAAAGGGTATTTTATTAGGTTTTGGTCTTTTAATGTTTGTTCCAAAAATAGGTTTTTTGCAGTGGGAAGATACGAAAAAAATTCCTTATGAAATAATTTTCTTATTTGGTGCAGGTTTTTCTATTGCAATGGCATTTACGGTTTCAGGATTAGCTGAGGAAATAGCAAGTAATTTATTAGCTTTAACATCTTTACCTTTAATTCTTTTGATTATACTTGTTGCGGCTTTAGTAACTTTTACAACAGAGGTTACTTCAAATACAGCTTTAATTTCAATTGCTTTACCAATCATTTTTTCACTTGGAGAAGCTGCAAAAATTGATATTCAACTTATTTTACTCGTAGCTACAATTTGTGCTTCATATGCTTTTATGCTTCCTATTGCTACCCCTCCAAATGCAATTGCAATGAGTAGTGGGGCTGTAAAAGTAAAAGATATGGCTAAATATGGATTTGTTTTTAATCTTTTAGGTATTTTATTTGTTACTTTAGTAGCTTTAGTTTATTGGCAGTTTGTAATTTAGATAAAAGTAGACTTTAAAAGTCTACTTTTTAAAAACTTTCCCATTCATCATCTGATGAAGTATCTTTAAATGTTTGGTTTTTACTTTCTACTTTAGAAGAAATTTGTTTTTTAGTTTCTTGTTTAGGTTTTGAAGTTTTAGCTTTCACAGGTGTAAAATCTGTCTTTGTTTGATGATTAGAAGTGTTTACTTCTTTTGAAATATCAATACTATTTTTTCCTTCAAACTCTTTTTTATCAACTTCTGAAACTATATTTTTTGCTAAATTTGCTGTATTTAAAGCAATATCTTTTGTTTCTGTTGCTACGGCTGCATTCTTTTGTGTTTGTTGATCTAGTGAATTAATAGCATCATTTATTTGAATAATACCTGTCTCTTGTTCACTACTTGCATTTGTTACATCAGAAATCAATTCAATAGTTTTATCAATATTTGTATTTAGACTTGTATACCCATCAATCATTTTATCGGCAATTGTTTTACCTTCATTTGCTTTTATATTTGCATTTTCAACTAAGTCTTTTATTTCTTTAGCTGCTTCAGCAGATCTATTTGCAAGATTTCTAACTTCTTGTGCAACAACTGCAAAACCTTTTCCAGCTTCACCAGCAGTAGCTGCTTCAACAGCAGCATTTAGTGAAAGAATATTTGTTTGGAAAGCAATTTGGTCAATTACTGTAATAGCTTCATTTATAGAAGTTACTTGTTCATTTATTGCATCCATTGCAGTTGTTGTTTCATTTGCTAAGTTTTGTCCTTGACTAGCTGAGTTTGTAACTTCTTTTGCAAAGTTTGACATCTCAGCTACTTTAACACTTGTTGATTTCACATTTCCAGTAATCTCTTCTAAAGCAGCAGCAGTTTCTTCTAAACTTGCAGCAGCTTCATTTGATGCTTGATTTAAAGTGTCAACATTTTCTAAAAGAATATTAGATGAATTATCTAAGATAAGTCCATTTTTTTTATTATCTATTAACATTTGAGTAATTGAATCTCCAAGAGAGTTTACTCCCAAAGCAAGTTTTTCTAAATGCTCTTTTATTCCAGATGTATTAACTCTACTCGTATAATTGTAGTTTGAATACTTATCTAATACTTCAAGAATATTTTCAATATTTGTTTCTAATCTTGTCCCCATTTCATTAAGAACGTCTCTTAGTTTATTTAAAGCAGGATTTTTTACTTCAGTAGTGATTCTTTGACTTAAATCACCTTGTTCGAACTCTCCTAAAACTTTAATTGATTCATCAATTATTGCTCTATCTTCTTCTAAACCTTCTTTTGCTTTAAGAATATTCTCATTTACAACTTGTGACATTAAACCTATTTCATCTAAACTGTCAGTTTGTAGTTCTTTTACATTGTCAGCTTCTCTATTTACATAGTTAAAGAAACCAAGAAGACCATCTTGAAAGTTTTTTAATCTTTTTACAATCACATTATTTATAATAATAATTGTTCCAGCAATAACAATTATTAAAACACCAATAGCAATGGCAATAATAAGATTTCTAATTGCATTTGGAGTAATTAGAACTTCTGCCTCATCAATTTCTGAAAGAATAGCCCAATGAAAATCTTCTCCAACTTTTATTTGTGAGTAAGCAGATAATACAGGATTTCCATTATAATCAATAATAATCTCTGTATTTTCTTTTCCTTCAAGTGCATTTTTACTGGCTTTTGTATCTATTTTATTTTTATTTGCAAAAGACTCTTTCAAAGAGTAGCTTGTAGGATTTAAGTAGCTATCACTTCTCATAAGTTTATCTTCACCAACTAGATAATCTTCTTGCGATTTTCCATAACCTTCTCTAAACTGCATAATTGAATTAATAGCTCTATCACTAATTTGAAATACTAAAATTGCAATAGTTTGATTGTTTTCTTTAATTGGACTACCCAAAAACATTGCTGGTTCATTGTTACTAGGTTCATAAGGTTTCATATCAATGAAAGTTGCTCTATCATTTTCTAATGTTTGTTTGTAAACTTCTCCTAGACCACTATTTTTTAAAGAACCATATTTTAAGTTGGTTCCATAATCTGATTCTTTAGCAGCAGTATAAATTACATGACCAGTTTTTGAATCAATTATAAAAATATCATAATATCCATACTCTTTTAGATAAAATTGTAAGTACTCTTCATGTTTTTGAGTAACTTCTTTTACATAAGGATTATTTACTGGAAATTTTGCTTTTGAATCAATTTCTAAAATATTGTATGTATTTTCAAGTTCTTCTATAAGTTCTTTCATATTATGACTTTTAGATAGGACGTTAATATCTCCAATTCTTTCTTTAAAGAAACCTGTAATTTGATTTGCTTTAGAATCTCTTGCAGCAGTTAGCATTGCATAATTTTGTTCTAAAAGACTTTTTTTGGCTTCTGAAACAGAAAAAGTTGTAACAATTACTGCTAAAAGAGTAAGTGCAAAAACAACAAGAGTTATGACTTTTGCTTTGATTGTCATTTTTTTAAACATGAGCTTCTCCAGTGTGTTTATTTATTAACCATTATAATGAAGTTAATATTTAATGTAAATAAAATGTGAAAGAGTTATAAAAAAGAAAGAAATAATATATAAGCTAATTAGTTGATAAATCAATATCTATGAGTCTTTTTTATATTTATGAATTATAAAATAATCTAATTAGATGGTTGTATATTTTTTAATCAGTATATTTCTAGTCTTAATTATAAATATGTATAGCAATAAAAGATGAAGTTTTAAATAATAACTTCATCTAAATTAGTATCTCTTACTTTTTGTATTTTAAAAGTTGAGTTTGCTACTTTTCTTGGAGTTTCCTCTTTATATTTTTGAATTACATCATTTATTGTTTTTAATTCTTCTTTTGAGAATAGTGATTTATCGAACTCTTCTTCCATTTTTAAAAATTTTAATTCTATGAAGTTTTCTTTTGTAATAACTTCAATATCTAAATAATCAAGTAATTCTTGAATAATATACAATCTTTCATCTTCTTCATCTAAGTCTTCACTATTTGCAATAATATCAAATATTTCACCTAAAACTACAGGATGAGGATTTCTTTTGTCTTTTATATACTCTTCATTAAAGATTTTTTTTGAATATTTTTCTTGATTGTGAAAGTCACACAAAAAAAGTAAGATAGAAACTTTTCTATCATTTAGGTGTGCTACCTCTTGCTCTATCATATATAAAATTGCATTTGCAACTTTTGTAATATCTATTTTCAATTTTGTCCTTTTTATTAAGCCTATTAATTTTAGGGCAATTCTAACGAAATTTTCTTGAAAACTGTAGAAGACTTGCTTTTAAAAAATTATTCAGCTATAGTGTACGTACTTAAGATGAATCGAGTTCATCAATTCTTATATATGTTTTTTATTAATTACTGCTTCATTGATATTACTTATTTAAAAATCTAACTCATTATATCTTTTCAAAAAAATAACAAAGGATAAATATGTCAATTACACATATTAAAACAAATAAAAAAATCGAAGTTTTATTAAGACTATTAAAAAATAATGAAACTTTAATGGTAGCTAGCTCTAAAGCTGGATTAAGTATGGATAAATCAATTCAAGTTATTGCTAATAGATAAACTCTACAGTCAAAGAGAAAATATTTTTCTCTTTTAACTATACTCTTCTGTCAATTTATTATAAAATTTTACGTATTGAGTGTTACCTTCATCCCTTGCTTTCATTGCAGGTCTTGGGTGTTCATTTAATTTTCCTGTTAACATATAAGGAACAGAATAACCCCAATCTAACTCTTTTTCTAAAGGTACAATATATTCTTCAATAAATTTTAAAACAGGAGTTAGCTTATATTTTGGATTTTTTAGAAAACCAACTAATAATTCCATTGGGCAATTTCCTGCTCCTCTTCCTAGTCCTGATACTGTTACATCAAGGAAACTTGTTCCATAAACCATAGCTTCAAGTGTATTTGCATATGCTAGTTGTAAATTATTGTGTGCATGAATACCTACTTTTTTACCAACACTTTTTGCAACTGTTAAATACTTTTCAGTAAGTTTATTAATTTGCTCAGGGTAAAAAGAACCAAAACTATCTGCAATATAAATTACATCAACATTTGATTTACTCACTTGTTCTAAGACTTGATCTAATTCATCATCAAAAGATTTTGAAATAGCCATTATATTACAAGTTGTTTCATAACCTTTTGCATGAAAATCTTCTATTAATTCAATAGCTTCTGGCAATTGATGAATATAAGTAGCAACTCTAATCATATCAACAACACTTTCACTTTTTAAAGGAATTTCTTCTTTTATTGTTCTTCCAACATCAGCCATAACAGCTAATTTCATATTAGTATTGTTTTCTCCAACAATTCTTCTAATATCTTCTTCTTTACAGAAATTCCAAGGTCCATACTCATCTTCACTCATAACAGTTGGTGAAACATTTTTACCAATTTCCATATAATCAATTCCAGCTGCAACACATGCTTCATAGTTAGCTTTTACAAATTCATCTGAAAAGTGATAATTATTTACTAATCCACCATCTCTTATAGTGCAGTCAAAAACTTTGATATCTTCTCTAACTGAAAGTATAGAACCTTTTCTTTCTAACATAATTTATTCCTATTTTCGTGTAATTAATTTAAAGCTAAAATAATACCTTAAAGTTATAAAAAGGATTATTAAATATTATCTATTATAATTTCTTCTATCTTTACCTTGAAAGTTTTCATTTCTATTTCTATCTCTAACTTTAAGATTTTCTTTTCCTTCAAATTGCATATTCATAGTTTCTTCAACGTTTTTATCGGCAATTTTATTTAAACTAAATGATATAGATTTTACATTTTCTGCAATATTTGCATTTTCTTGGGTTAAAATATCAATTTGTGAAACAGTTGAATTAATTTGAGAAATTCCTCTTTCTTGTTCGATTGAAGCATTTACTACATTTCCTATTAGTTTTGTAGTTTCATTTATATTTTCATTTAAAATTTGATAACCTTCAATCATTTTATCAGCAATATCTTTTCCTTCATTTGCTTTTGATGTTGCATTTTCTACTAAATCTTTTATTTGTTTTGCTGCTTCTGCACTTCTATTTGCAAGATTTCTAACTTCACCTGCAACAACAGCAAAACCTTTTCCAGCTTCACCTGCTGTTGCTGCTTCTACAGCTGCATTTAGTGATAATATATTTGTTTGAAAAGCTATTTGGTCAATCATTTCAATTGCTTCATGTACAGCATTTGTTGAATTATTTATTTCATTCATTGCACTTACTGTTCTTGAACTTAAACTCATACCTTCGTTAATCTCTTTTTTTACATTCTCCCCATACTCTGCCATATCTTTTGCTGTTTGAGAAGTTGTTGAAATTCTATTTGTAATTTCTTCAATAGCTGTAGAGGCTTCTTCAAGAGAGGCTGCTTGAGAAGAAGTTGCTTCAGATAGTTTTGTAGAATTATCTAATAATACTTTTGATTCTTTTTGCATTACTAAACTTGTTCTATAGGTTGAAGCAAGATTCTTTGTAATTTCATCTTTTAAATAGTTTACACCTTTAGCAAGATTTTTTAATTCTCCTCCACGAAAAATATTTTCATCAATACTACTTAAAAAGTTTTGATGAGAATACTCATCTAATACTTTATCAATTTTTGTAAGTGAAGTTTCAAGTTTCTCTGACATTTTATTAAAGGTCTTAGCAATATAGTTTAACTTTTCATTGGAAGTTGTTTTAGTTATTCTATCATCAGTGAAACCATCTGAAAGCTTTTCAGCACAAATCATTATTTCACCATAAATAGTAATATCTTCTTGTTGTTTTTGTTCTATTAGATTTGATAAATTAACTACTTTTTTCATAATTTCATTATTAGAATTATGATTTTCTAAATTAATTTTATTTATATCGCCTTTTATAAAAGCTTCTATTTTATCTAAAGCTTCAATTATTTCATTATTATTATTTGATTTAAAAAACATGGATAACCTCTATTTTAATGTTTTATATAAAGCTTCAGCTTGGAAGATTTCTTCTTTTGTAGGTTTAACCCTAACTGAAAGATACCTTGTTTCTCCATTTATTGTTTTTGAAGGAAACGCCGTTGCATTTACCCAATAAAAGCCACCATCTTTTGTTTTATTCTTGACTATACCATTCCATACTTTGCCTGCTTGCATAGTATCCCACATATCTTTGAAAGCTGCCTTTGGCATATCTTCATGTCTTACAAAATTATGACCTTGTCCTATTAGCTCATCTTTTGTATATCCTGCAATTGTGCAAAAATCTTCATTGGCATAAACTATGATTCCTTTTGCGTTTGTCTCCGATACTATCATTGTATCTTTATTTAAAATTGTTTCACGTCCCATAATATTCCCTACTAATTTCGCGATTATATAATAGTTTTACTGTAATTAAATTTATATATCATTATTAATTTTTCTAATAATTATTATCTCAAATATTACAATTTGTAGCTATTTATAAAATAATTAAACCTTTTAAGATATAATTCGCCCATGAATGAAATAATAAAAAAATTAGATTTAGTAGAATATATAGATTCTTTTTCAAAACTTTTTGCAAGGCAAAAGTCTATTATATTAGAAGGGGATATTAATCTTCATTTTAGATTGATAAATGAACTTTCAAAATATGATATTAAACAACCTCAAGTAGTTGAAAATTTAGATACTCAAATAATTCATATTCAAAAACAAGGTATTTTAAAATCTTATGAAATTTATGAATTTGTAAAAGTTATTAATTATTTTTTATACCTCAAAAGATTTTCTTTTGAGGGAAAACTTCAAGAATGGATTGAAAAAATTATTGTGCCTCAAGAAATAATCAATATTTGTGATTATTTTGATGAAAAAGCAAAGTTAAAACATGGAGTAGATGAAGACTATGATAGAGTTGTTGAAGCAATAAAACAAAATAAACAAGAGATAAAACAAAACCTTTATAAAACTATAAATTCAAGTAAAGTTAGAACTTATATGGTCGATTCTCAAGTTCATTATATAAATGGTGAAGAATGTTTACTTGTAAGGGGTGGATTTAATCATGTCTTAAAAGCACAAGTTTTAGATAGATCAAATTCTGGGTTCTTTTATGTTTTACCTCATAGTGTTAGCAGTTTAAAACAAAAACAAAATGATTTACAAAATAAGCAAGAAGAGATTTTGTTAAAATTATGTAAACAGGTTACTTCTATTTTTGAAAAAAACTTATTATTTTTAAAGTTTATAAATAAAGAGTTTGATAGGTTTGACCATTATCAAGCAAGATTATATTTTGCTAAAATTGGGGATAAAAATTTTATTTTACCAAATAAAAAAGGTATAAATAAACTTGTGGATTTTAAACATCCAGCACTACATGAACCAAAACCAATAACAATAGATTTTTCAAAGTCTGTTATTATGATTACTGGGGTAAATGCAGGTGGTAAAACAATGATGCTAAAATCAATTTTAAGTGCAGTATTTTTATCAAAGTATTTACTTCCTTATAAGGCTAATAAAGAGACTCAAATAGCAAATTTTAAATCAATTCAAGCAGTACTTGATGATCCACAAAGTGTGAAAAATGATATCTCAACTTTTGCAGGAAGAATGGTAGAGTTTTCTAAGTTATTTTCTAGTAAAGGTGCTATAGTTGGTGTTGATGAAATTGAGCTTGGAACAGATTCTGATGAAGCAGCAAGTTTGTTTAAAGTAATAATAGAAGATTTAATTCAAAAAGATATGAAGATTATTATTACAACTCACCATAAAAGACTTGCAGCACTTATGGCTTCAAATGAAGATGTGGAGTTAATAGCAGCTCTTTATGATGAAGAAAGCCAAAAGCCAACTTATGAATTTTTGCAAGGGACAATTGGAAAATCATATGCCTTTGAAACTGCAAGTAGATATGGAATCCCTGGCAATGTAATTAAAAGAGCAAAGCAAGTTTATGGGGAAGATAAAGATAGGTTAAATGAACTTATTGAAAGAAGTTCTGCTTTGGAAATAGAATTAAAACAAAAAATTGCAAAACTTGACGAAGAAATAAATGAGCATGAAAGATTAAATAGAAATCTAAAAGAGACAAAAGAGAGTTTAGATACTCATATTTTTATGGAAAAATCAAAACTTCATAGAGAATACAAAGATGCAAGAAATGAAGCTAAAAAAGCTATAAAAGCTAAAATTTCAAAGGAAGGGCATAGACATTTAAATACAGCTCATCAAAAAGCTTCTCAAATAAAAACAGAAAAAGTAAAAGAAATTGAAGAGAATTTAAAAGAAGGAGATAGAGTTAAATATAGAAACTCTAAGGGTGTAATTGTTTCAATTAAAGGTAAAAAAGCCTATATTGAAAATGAAATGGGAATGAGACTTCAAGTTCCATTACTTGAACTTTCAAGAAGTGGTAATCCTCCTAAAATTAAAGCTAAGCCAAAAGCAACTGTTTCTGTTGCAAAACCAGATTCTGGACATGTGAAACTTGACTTACATGGACAAAGAGTTGAAGAAGCTTTAGAGAACCTTGATAAGTTTATTTCAGATGCTTTAATAGCAGGTTTTGATGAAGTTTTAGTATATCATGGAATTGGTACAGGAAAATTAGCAGCAGCTACTAAAAAGTATCTTGATAAGCATCCTAAGATAAAATCATATGAAGATGCTCATCCAAGTTCAGGTGGTTTTGGCGCAAAAGTTATAAAGCTATAAACTATTTATACAAAAGTATAAATAGTTTATTTTAAAGATTTTACAAAAGTTTCCATTGTCTCATTTGCTGTATCATTTGGAGCTTCAAGGAAATTTATTACAAAATTATCTTCCATTTCACAAACTCCAATACTTCTAGGTCTTACAGCTAAAACCTCAGGTGTAGGTAATTCTTTCCCAAAACAAAAGACTATATTTTTTGCAGCTTTTATTCTTGGGTTTATTTCAGAACCTTCTAAAGAACTTGTATGTGCGTATTGATCAAAAGTAGCAATATAAGAAATAACAGGATGCTTATCTATTTTTTCTTTTAGTGCTTCAATAATTTCATCAACATTATTAAAAATTAGTTCTTCTTTTCTATAAATAATTTCATAAATATGATATTTGTCTTTAAATATTTTTTGTTTCATTTTTATCCTTTTTAGTTTATTGAAATAAATGATTTAATTGCACAATCCATTCTTTCTTTTATATCTTGTGCATTTATTTTCATATAATCAATTTGTATTTTATATAGCAATTCTTTTTCTAGTTTAAATTCAAAAACTAAATAACCTGCATACAGTTTAGCTTTATCACTTTTTTTACCCTTATCTTCTTTGTCATTTTCATAAATATATAAATCAATAACTAGCTTTTTGTCTAAGTTCTGTTTTTCACTCATATATTTATCTAAAACAGAGTTTAAGTCTAAAAGAGCTTTTTCTTTATTATATAAATTGATTAATTGAGATTTCATATACTTTGAGTAGTCTATTCTTGATACAATTTCTATATTTTGAGTTTTCAATAATTTTTTTGCTTCTTGAATTTTGTCTTTTTTGAAAATTCTTTCAAAGGTTGTAGTTTTTTCTTGACAAGCTACTCTTTTACTTTTTAAACTTTTTTGATTCATTTGTTCATAAATACCATAGGCAAAAAATAAAGCAATAGTTGTGACTAGTACTATTAAGAATTTATTCATAGCAATATCCTTAACTTTTTTTAGAATATTACTATGAAAAGTATTATAAGTAAATTAAATTAAACTATTATAATTATAAGTTATAATTATTTTCTTTTTGAAACATTCAGATTAAAAATAGTCCATTTTGTATTTTTATCATTTATAATATTGATTCCTTCTTCTACTATAATGGCATTTTTATCAATAGATTTTTCTTTTGTTAAGTAATTTACTACTTCTATACCTCTTTGTTTTGCCAAGTTTTTTAGTTCTTCTTTTGATACTTTTTCTAAAGAAGCTAATTCTTCTCTTAAAAATCTTACATAAGATTTTGTATCAAAAATCTTTTCTTTGTCTTTTGTTTCTTTAGTAAATCTTTCTACTACTTCATCTAAATCCTGAGTCTCTATTTTTTCTTCAAAAATCTCTTCTAGTGCTTTTTTATACTTGTCTTTTCCTGAAATATTTTTTATTTTTTCTCTTAATACTATTTGAAATTTTTTATTTTGAAGGGCTTCAAAATCATATTTTTCATGATAAGCTATTTTAATACTTATTGCTAATTTTTTTCTTTTTTCTAAAATTTTTGCAATATTATCTAAAGACTCTTTTTCTGATGCAAGTATTTGTGCACTTCCATACTCAAAATCCAAAGTCTTAATTTTTTCAGGGTCAAAACCAAAAATAGAGCCTAATAATTGAAAGGGTGAAGAAATAGCTTTTGTAATTAAATTTGTAAAAGCTTTCCAAACAATTGCTCCAATAGAAAATTTAGGGTCATCTACATTTCCTGTAACGGGTATTTCTAAATCAATAACTCCATTAGTATCTTCTAATAATGCTATTGCTAATTCTAGTGGTAAGTTTGTAGCCTCATCACTTTTTACAGTTTTTCCTAATTTTATATCACTAATGATAATTGAGTTACTTGCTTTTAAATCAGATTTTGTAATATTGTATTTTAAATCAAGATTTAATTTTCCACTTTCAATTTCTCTACCTACAAACTTCCCAGAATAAGGAGTAAAATTTTTAATGGCAATATTTTTAAAAAGTAAATTTGTATCTGTTAGAAGTTTTATATCAGTTACATTTACAATACCAGTTATTTTTGTATAACCATATTTATCAACTTCTCCTTCAAGTTTTAGTCTTGTAGGTTTTGATGAAGAAGAATCAAGTTTTGAAAAGTTTCCACTAAGATTTGTGATATCTGTTTTAAAAGGAATAGGTAAGTTTTTATCTTCAAAACTCATTGTTGCATTTTTGATATTAAATGGACCTATATCAAAAGCAAAATTATTTGTATTTGTTTTTTTACTTTTTACTATTTTTTCTTCTATTTTTGTGTCTTTCGTTTTTTCTTGTTTTTTTAGTGTAACACCAATAAAAGGTTCATTTAAAGAAGAAGACTTTATCTTCATATGATTATTTATATATGAAACTTTATTTACAAGTAAATTTATATTTTTTGATAAAACAGCTACTTTTGAAATATCATCTTTATAGTTTATTTCTGGTTGAATTAAGTTTATAGAAGAAACTTCAATATCTTCTTTTTGTTTTTTTAAGTCTTGAATTTCTAGTGTTAAATCTTTTGCTAAAATCTCTTTTTTTGTTTTATTATCATTAAACTCAAGTGAAGGATTTAAAAGTTTGATACTATTTATAAAAAGATTATTATCATGAAAATTTGTTTGGTTAATTTCTAGATTTAAATTTTGAGCTTTTACTTTTATCTCATCTTTTTTACTATTAAAATCAAATACTTCATTTTTCAAAGTAGCTTTTTCTAGTAAAGCTTTTGACCCATCATATGATAAATCTTTCAAAGATAAATCGATATTTTCTCCTAAAAGATTTAACATTGCATTTTCATCAAAGTAAGTAAGTTTTGATTTAATTAAATTAAAATTACTTACTTTGATATTCCAAGGTTTTGAGTTTTCTTCTTTTTTACTTTTTTCTTCTGTCTTAGTTTCTTCTTTAGGTAGATTAAATAGTTTGTTTAGATTTATTTTTTCTTCTTTATCTACTGTAATATTTGTATCTAGCTTGTTTAAAGTAAAGTTTTCAACTAAAACATTGTTTTGTGGATACTTTAGATTAAGATTATTTAAATTTAAAGCTTTTAAAGAAAGAAGAGTATTCTTTTCTTGTATTAACTCTAAATCTTTTAAATCAAAGTTTAGATTATTTATATCAATTGTTAAACTGTCTTTATAATCAAGAATATATCCAAAGTCTAAATCAATAGTAGATTTTTTTGGTGAATCAAAATTAAATAATTCAGCTTTATATGCTAAATATTCACCAGGTTTTAAATTTGTAAGTTTCACATTTCCATACATATGAAATGGAGATAATTTCATTCCACCTTTAATAAGTAATTTTGCGTGTTTGTTGATTAAAATATCCAAATTATGTGAAGCTAAATTATTACTAAAAGTTCCCATATCATATAAAGTATAATTTAAATCATTTATCTCAACTTCAAAAGGTTTTTTATTTTTTTCAAGTTTTGTAAACTTTACCTTTGCTTTTTCTATTATTGTTTTAAATATTTGAAATTTTATTGTTTGTGTTGACTCTTCTGTAGAAACTTTTGTCTTTGTATCATCAGTTGATTCTTTAAGTAGTTTTTCTACGTTAAAGCTTTTATCTTCATTTTCTATAATATGAACAAAAACATTTGATATTTTTAAATCTTTAAAAGCAAGATATCTTTTATCTATTGACTTAAAAAAGTTAAAGTCTACATAAAGTTTTTCTAAACTAAAAGTAGTTTTTTCATTTTGTGAGATTTTAAAATTATGAATAGAAAAATTTAAAAGAAAAGGATTGAATTCAATTTTTTCTAAAGTAGCAGTTTGAGTGATATTTTTATTAATATTTTCAATTATAATAGGCTTTAAGATTTTTGGAAGAATAATAAATCCTAATAGTGAATAAATAATAAAAATTGAAGAAATGATTATTAATAGTTTGTTTTTTTTCATAAAATACCTTTTTTATGTTCAATATAATTATAACTTAATATTAGCTACAATCCGTTTACGAAAAAGGAAAAAAATGACTGTTATCGAATTATTTCAAAAATTATTAAGATTTAAATCAATAACTCCTAATGATGATGGAGCTTTTGATTTTATAGAAGAGTATTTAGGTGATACTTGGTCTTGCATAAAAGTAGATATGGAAGGTGTAAAAAATAGATTCTATTATAAAAAGTTTGATGATACACCACAACACTTATGTTTTGCAGGTCATATTGATGTTGTTCCAGTTGGAAATGGCTGGGAAGTTGATCCTTTTGCCGCTGAAATTTGTGATGGTGTAATTACTGCACGTGGTACGCAAGATATGAAAAGTGGAGATGCTGCTTTTTTATATGCCTGTAAACATTCACAAAACTTCAAAGGAACTTTATCTATCTTAATGACAAGTGATGAAGAAGGTGAGGGAACTTATGGAACTATAAAAATGCTTGAACATCTAAAAGAAATAGATTTTATTCCTGGGTTCGCAGTTGTGGCAGAACCTACTTGTGAAGAAGTATTTGGAGATGCAATAAAAGTAGGGCGACGTGGAAGTATAAACGGATATATAACTATAAAAGGTAAACAAGGTCATGCTGCCTATCCTGAGAAATGTATAAATCCAGTTCATAACTTTGCTCATATCTTGCCTAAAATAGCAGGTCATAACCTTGATAATGGAGATGAGTATTTTGCCCCATCAAAGATGGTAATAACTGATATAAGAGGTGGTATGGAAGTTACAAATGTAACACCAAATGAGTTAAAACTTATGTTTAATGTAAGAAACTCAACAAATACAACAAGAGAATCAGTAGAAGAGTTTATTCATAAAAATCTTGAAGGCTTAGAGTATGATTTTAAAACAACTCAAGGCTCTTTTCCTTTTGTTACAAATAAAGAATCAAAAGTAGTAAAAGCTATGGAAAACTCAATAGAAAAAGTATTAAATATAAAAACAAAACACTCAACAGCTGGTGGAACATCTGATGCTAGATATTTTGGAGCATTTGGTATAGAAGCTATTGAGTTTGGTGTTATCAATGATACTATTCATAGTGTTGGGGAGCGAACAACAGTTAAAGAAGTGGAAGATTTAACTAAAGTTTATATGGATTTGATTAAGAATTTTTAGAAAGTAGAATATGGATTTTCGTAGTAAACTATATTTAATTTTTGAAAAGCCAACAAGACATAGGTTTGGTGTATTTTTTCAAGTATTAATATATTTAAATATTCTTATTAGTATAACTGTAATGTTTCTTGAAACAGAAAAAACATTAAGTGAATATTCTAATACTTTCCAAAAAATTAATATGATTAATATTTTTTTATTTACTATTGAATATATATTGAGAATTTATTCTAGGAAAAAAAATAGAGTGAAATATATGTTTACTCCTTTTATGATTATAGATTTAATTGTATTATTGCCTTTTTATTTAACAATTTTTAATATTGATTTAGGTTTTTTACGAGGTCTTAGAGTTATTAGAATATTTAAATTATTTAGATTAGCAAAGTTTAATGAGTTTGATAAGATAATAATTGAAATCTTTAGAGAAAAAAAAGAAGAGTTTCTTTACATTGTCATAGCAATATTTGTTTTATTATTTACTTTAACTCCTTTAGTTTATTTTGTAGAATCAAAAGCTCAACCAGAAGTATTTACAAGTATGTCAACTACATTGTGGTGGGCTGTTACAACTTTTACTACTGTTGGTTATGGAGATATGTATCCAATTACTACATTAGGTAGAATTCTCACTACTTTTGTAAGTGCCTTAGGAATTGCTTTTTATGCAATTCCAGGAAGTATTTTTACTAGTAGTTTATTAGATAAGATAAATGAGAAAAGAAGAAAAAGAAAAATAAAGTGATTAATATTAGTAGAATTAATGATGATAATTTAGACAAACCCATATGGCGATATATGGGCTTGATGAATCCTAAGACTAGATTAAGATAAGAACTTTTTACAATTCAAATAAATTATAGTAATACACATTACAGTAACTTATATTACTATAAAGAGTTTAGAAGATATGTACTTTGTACAAAGTAAGAAGGATTAAATATGGCTTTTATAAAAGAAGAAAAAGAGAAGTTATTACAAGTAAAGTTTGTAGGTGAAACTGTAATAAAAAGATTTGAACAAGCTGGAATAAACTCTTTGGAACAGTTAAGTAAAAGTAGTGTTGAAGAGATTACAGATATTGTTTCAGATATTTTAAATAGTACTTGTTGGAAAAACTCTCCACAAGCAAAAAAAGCTGTTCAAAATGCAATAGATTTTGCAAAAGAGTATAAAAAAACTAACTAGAAGATAAAAAATCTTCTAGTTTTTAACTGTTTTTAAACCTTTTGTTTCATCTATTCCAAGCATAAGGTTCATACATTGAACTGCTGCTCCTGATGCACCTTTCCCAAGGTTATCAAGTCTTGAAATGATTACTAAATCTGTATCATTTTCATAGACAGAAATTTCTAAACTATTTGTATTATTACATTTCATAGGATTTAATAATCCTGCGTCAAGATAAGTTTCATTATCTTCTATAATATTTATAAAAGTTTCATCTTTATAGTAATTTTTATATAATTCTAAAATCTCTTTTCTTGATATTTCTTTTTGAAAATCTTTTTTTGCTAAATAACTCATTACAAGCATACCTTGTTTGAAATTACCTACACTTGGAGTAAAGATTGGTGCTTCATCAAGTTCTAAAATATATTTCATTTCTGGTAGGTGCTTATGATTAAGTGAAAGAGCATAAGGTCTTTGACCTCCAATATCTTCAAACTTTCCATTTTCATAATCTTCTATCATAGTTTTACCACCACCACTAAAACCAGTGATTGAATGGCAAATTAGTTTTTGAGAATTTGCTAATAGTTTATTTACAATTAGAGGTTTCATCGCTATGATTAAACCACTTGCATGACAACCTGGTACACAAACTCTAGTAGAATTTTTTATTTTTTCTCTATTATTTGAAGTTAATTCAGGCACTCCATAAGTCCAAGTAGGATTTGTTCTGTGAGCTGTACTTGCATCAATTACTTTAACTTTATCATTTGTAATTAAACTAACTGATTCTATTGAAGCAGCATCAGGAAGACATAAAAAAACTAAATCAGCACTATTAAGAAGTTCTTTTCTTTTATTTATATCTTTTTTTTCTTCTTCTTTTATGCTTAATAGTTCAATCTCTTCTCGATTTTCTAGCATTTCATGGATTTTTAGTCCTGTTGTTCCATGTTGTCCATCAACAAATATTTTATATTTCATTATTACCTCAAAGTTTGTTATAATTATTTTTAATAGTTTATCCAAAAGCTTCTTTTTTGTGATTTAAGCTATTGAAAAATATATAAAATAGAGAGAAAATGAAAAGAGAAATACCTAACTTGTTTTTTTCATGTTTTAATTATGTTCAAAAAGAACCTCAATATAAAAATGAAGTGTTATTAGATACAAATACCTTGATTCTAGTGAAAAAGGGTACAAAAATTTTGCACTTAGAAAATGAAGATTTGTCAATTGATGAAAAACATTTTTTATTTTTAAAAAGTGGTTCTTATATTATGAGTGAAGTTTTAGATGAGTATTATGAAGCAATGCTATTTTCTTATGAGGATTCTGTATTACTTGATTTTATGTTTAAATACAATATTTCTTTTGAAGATGAAAAAAATATAAAAGAAATAGAAGTTTTAAATTTAAAGAAAACTGATGAGTTAAAAATACTTATGGATTCAACTTGTCACTATATAAAAAGTTCTAATGAAAATAAAGAAGAAATAATAAAATTAAAACTTGAAGAAGCTTTTTTAAATGTTTTAAATAGCCCTTTATCTAAAGAGTTTAGAAGTTTTTTGTTTTCAATTTATAAAAATAATCATTTTAAAGCATCTATAGAAAACAACAAAATTTAGATTATTTCTAATATTTTTTTTGATTATTATAGTTTATAATAACATCATCTTACAAAAAGGAAAAAAATGAAAAAAATATTACTTGCCTTAACTTTTATAGCAGTAAGTGTTTTTGCACAAAACTTTACTTTAAAAAGTGATACTTTAAAAGGTCAATTAACAAAAACACAAGAATTTAAGGGCTTTGGTTGTACTGGTGAAAATGTTTCTCCTGATTTATCATGGGAAAATGCTCCAAAAGGAACAAAATCTTTTGCTGTAACAGTTTATGATCCAGATGCTCCTACAGGTTCTGGATGGTGGCATTGGGTAGTTTTTGATATCCCAAAAGATAAAACGACTTTAGAAACAGGATTTGGTTCTAAAGAGCATAAAAATATAGTTCAAAGTATTACAAATTATGGTAAAAGTGGTTTTGGTGGTGCTTGTCCTCCTAAAGGAGATAAAGCTCATAGATATATTTTTACAGTATATGCTTTAGATACAGATAAATTAGGTTTAGATAAAAATACTAATCCAGCAGTAGTAGGATACTATTTAAATAGTCATACTCTTGCAAAAGCTTCACTTATTTCTTATTATGGAAGATAATATATTGCCTTTATAAGGCAATATATTACTTTTTTTCATTCTCAAAAACTTCTTTTGCTGCAAATAAACCATTTAAAGCAGAAGGAAAACCACTATAAACTGACATTTGCATTATGATTTCCACAATCTCTTTTTTTGTCAATCCTACATTTAATCCTGCTTGAATATGTACTTTTAATTGAGGGCTTGCATTTCCCATAGCTGTAAGTGCTGCAATAGTAGCTATTTCTCTTGATTTTAAGTCTAATTCTTTTCTACTATAAACATCTCCAAATGGAAATTCAATTAGTAAATCAGCAAAGTCTGGGGCTATATCTTTTAATGATTTAACCACATTTTCACCAGCACTACCATCTACTTCTTTTAGTTTTTCCCAACCTATTTTAAATCTTTCTGATTTCATTTCTAATCCTTTTTGTGTATCTTCTGCAAGTGATATTGTTTGTAAAATAACTAAAATACAAAGAACAATAATCTTTTTCATCTTTACTCCTTTTCATTTTTGATATAAAAATAGTAACAAAAAGGATAAATTTTTATGATGTAAGATTCAAATAAAAAATTATAAAAATCAAATATTTATTGATTTTCTATATTTTAAAGGAGTTGTATTTTCTCTTTTTTTAAAGAAGTTTATAAAATAAGAAGGCTCTTCAAAACCTAAACAAAAAGAGATATCAGAGATATTATAAGTTGTGTGTTTGAGTAAAACCTTTGCTTCTTGCATAACTCTTTGAGCTATTAGTTCAGAGGTTGTTTTATTTGTATTCTCTTTTAGAACTTTATTTAAATGATTTGTATGAATATTTAATTGTCTTGCAAAATCTGCAGCACTTTTTAGCTCTAGTCTTTGGTAAATAGATTCAATAGGAAATTGCCTTTGAAGAAGTTCATTAAAAAGTAAATATATTTTTGATTTTTTTTCTTCTTTTTCTAAATCTATTATAGAAGCAGGTTGTATTTTCATAGCATAATGAATAAGCTCAAAAACTAAGTTTTTTAAAACATCTTCTTTGTAAGTATAGTCTGAATTTATCTCTTCAAGCATTTTAAGATAAATCTTTTCTACTTCCTTACGTGCAAAATCATCTAAGATAAACACTTTGTTTTGATTTGTTTGAAATACAGGATAATCTCTTATTTGACCAAATTTATTAAAAAAAGATTCTGTAAAAATACAAAAGTATCCGTCTTGGTTTTCATCTAAAGGCTCCCAACTATATGGAACTAAAGGGTCTGAAAACATTAAAGCATAATTGTCACTTTGTACAGTTTTATCTGCATAATTAATTTTGATTTTACCTTTTAATAAAGTGATTTTAAAATAATCTCTTTTATTGTAAGTTATTTGTGAAGTTGTGCCGTTGGCTCTTTTAAAAACATTAAAATGACCAAGGAAATTTTTAGGGATATAATCCAATTTGTTTCTTTGGTAAAATTCTTTTATTTTTTCTAAATGATTCATAAATTAATAATACAAAAATTATGATAAAAATTTAAGGTAAAATAATACTAAAAATAGCACCATCTTCATTATTCTTCACATTTAACTTTCCATTCATATGATTTTCTATAATAGTTTTACTCATATATAAACCTATACCTAAACCTTTGTCTTTTGTTGTAAAATAGGGTTCAAAGATTTTATCTAGGATTTCTTTTTTTATTCCTCCAGCATTATCTATGATTTGGATTGTGATTTCTTTATTTTTTTGAAGATTAATTTTTATATTAGCATTTTTCTTGTTTTTTTCAATTAATTCATCTTTCGCATTATTAAGAATATTAAATAAAACTTGTAAAAACTCCCCTTTATAAGATTGTATAATAATTTCTTCACTAGCATTTAGACTTACAGTAATGTTATTTGTTTTTAATATACCACTTAGTAGTTGAATTACCTCATTAATAGCATTATTTATGGAAAAGTTTTCTTTTTGTTTAGTTACTTTAAAAAAGTTTCTAAAATCATCAATTGTTTCTGACATAAAATTTAATTGCATAGTTGCTTCATTTGTTTTTTTATAAAAATATTCTTGAGTTAATCTATCTTTTTCAAAAGAAGTTTTTAAATTCATAAAAATATATGAAATGTGAGTTAAAGGTTGTCTCCATTGATGAGCAATATTACTTATCATCTCTCCCATTGAAGCTAGTTTACTTTGATGTAATAAAAGTTCTTTTTGTTCATTTTTCTCTTTTTTTAATATACTCATCTTATAAGATAATGCAAATGCTAAAATTAGTGATTCTAAAGGTGAAATAAAATGCATTAGTAAGCTTGGATTAATAGTTATACCTTTTTGAATAAAATAAAATTCTAACTGTATAAATAAAAAAGACAATATTAAAAGACTCCATGCTAACAAGTAAAAGAGTATAGGAAAATTATTTTTTTCATAACATCTTATAGCAGCAATGATATATATCACTAAAAGGCTTGATAAAGGGGCACTTTCCTCAAAAAAATAAAAATTAAAAAGATGTCCACTTAACAAGTTTATTATAAAAATGTATATTGAAAGCTTTAATATAAAATGGATTTTTGGACTTTTATATTTGGTATTTAAAAAGTGTTGTGTAAAAAGATTTGAAAATAAGAAAAAAGAAAAAAGTATGATATCCATCATAGTTTTATTACTCGATAGTTCTTTTGATAATACTGAAAAGAGAATAAATAACATTGATAATTGTGTTAAAGAGTAAAAAATATAGCTTTTTTCTTTATTAAATATGTATAAAGCTAAGTAATATAAAAATGCAGCAAAAACTATACCATAAGCTACCCCATATAATTTATTCAAAAACATCTGTTTTGAAATAAATTCATTTTTTTCATAAATATTTATATCAAAATCTGTATAATTTAGAAAATCTTTATTGTTTATATCTATTGGTATTTTTAAAAATAAAATATTATATGGACTATTCATAGAGTATTCAATAATTGAGTCTTTATTTAAAGAGGAGATATGTATACTTTTATTAAACTCTAAAAGTTCTACTTCCTTATTAAACTCTAATATTTTATTTTGGTTATTTAGTTGGGTATTATCTAAAGATATTTTAAGATAATGATTATCTTTTGTACTAATTATTACAGGTAGATTTATTGTTTTAAAATCTTTTGATTTTTTTATGTCTTCAAGGTTTGAATAACTTTTTGTTGGAGTTAGTATTTCTATACTTTTTATGATATCTGCATTTAAAAAGTTTAATATAAGAAATATATATATAGGAAGCTTTATCATTTTACTCATTTATTTGATAACCTATACCAGATACATTTTTAATAGCTTTTTTTGAGATTTTTTTTCTTAGTTCTTTTACAATTGACCTTAAGGCATTATCACTCATCTCTCCATTCCAAATTTTATCATTAAATTCAGAATATTTTACAACTCTATTACGGTTTGTAATAAGAAGTTTTAAAAAAGAAAGTTCTGTTTTAGTCAATATTATTTGTTTTTCTTTATAAAATAGAGAATCATTAAAAAGATCAAAAGTAAAAATTTTATCTATATTAAAAATAGATTTCTCTTCAATTATATTTTCTATACATAATTTTAAAACAGGCAATAAATTATCTTCTGAAAGTGGTTTTACTAAGTATTTAATTAAACCTAACTCTATAGCTTCTAGTAAATAAGAAGTTTCAAGAAAAGCTGTTGCAACTATAATTTTGCTTAATTTGTCTTTTTGCCTAATTCTTTTAATCATATTAAGTCCATTAAGTTTAGGCATTTTAATATCTGTAATAATAATATCAGGTTTATATTTATTATATTTTATTAAACCATCTTCTCCATCTTTTGCTTCATAAACATTATCACAATAAAATTTTAAATACTCAACAGCATTTTCTCTAATAAAATCTTCATCATCAATATAAAGAATCTTAAGTTTTTTTAATCTATTTATAGTTTCTCCTTTTTGTTATATAAATATTATACATAAAAATTATGGCTAAAAAGTGTGAACCCCCATATTTCCACATAAAATTTAAATATACTTTTTTAAATAAAAAGGACAAACATGAAAAGAGTAATATTTTTATCTTTATTGGTAAGTACATTATGTGCAAAGGAACAAAACTATATTGAATTAGGTGGTGGAATTTTTAAATCTAAAGATAATTTTTCTACTGAATCAAAAGGAACTATTTTAAAATATGAAAATGCTGAATCTGATACAATGGCAAATCCTTATATAGGCTTTTATTATGGTTATGATGTTAATGACAAAATTAATATCTATACAGAATCTGGTATGGGTGGACTTAGTTTAGGTAGTGAAATAGAAGTTAATAAGGGAACTTTTGATATAGGAATAAATATCGATTTATTGGCTAAGGAAGAATGGGAAAATCCATTTTTGATAGCTTCAGAAAGAAAAGAAACAGATACAAATGAAGTGGGAGCATATATTGGATATAGTATGCATTTAAATGAAGATATTATGACAAAGCTTAAATATAAGTATAGTAATAAATCCTATGATAAAGAAAGTGTATTAGATGTATTAAAACGTGAAGGAAATAGACATGGAATCTCTTTAGAAACAAGTCATATAATAAATAAAAAATTAGCTTTAATATATAATATCAATTATGAAAAATATTTTGCTGAGGGGAAAGCTAGTTCTTATAATAGCTATGGATTAGATTTTGGAGTAATGACTGAAATAAATAGATATTTAGAATTAATGTTATTAACAGAATATTCAACAAAAGAGTATGAAGAGATTAATCCTATTTTTAATGAAACAATTGAAAGTGATAGTTATGGTATTATAAGTGAATTAAAATGGAAACAACCCTTGAATTATAAAAATACTTATTTAAGTTTTAAATTAGGATATAAAAAAGAAAATGCAAATATAGATTTTTATAATAAAAAAGATATTTTTAGTTTTATTAGTATAGGGTATCAGTTTTAAGATATTTTTTATAAATACAATAAGGTATAAATAAAAATATGAAAAAGATATATGAAATACAAACAGAAAAATTAAGATTAAGACAGTGGAAAGATAGTGATTATAAAGCTTTTGCAAAAATAAATTCAGACAAAGATGTAATGAAATATTTTCCAAATATATTAACTCAGAATCAAAGTGATGAATTAGCAGATAAGTGTCGTTTTCTTATCTCTATTCAAGGTTGGGGATTTTGGGCTGTTGAAGAGAAATCTACAAAAGAGTTTATAGGCTTTGTAGGATTAAATAAACCTGGATATGATTTACCTTTTAATCCTTGTGTCGAGATAGGATGGAGGTTAGATAAAAAATATTGGGGGAAAGGTTATGCTACTCAAGCAGCCAAAGCAGTTTTGAATTTTGCTTTTGAAGAATTAAAGTTAGAAGAGGTTTATGCTTTTACTTCAGTACTAAATAAAAAGTCATATCTTGTTATGGAACGAATTGGTATGAAAAATACTAACAATAATTTTTTTCATCCTTTGCTTCCAAAAAATCACAGTTTAGCAGAGCATGTTTTATATAAAATTACAAAGGAAAAAGAAATGAATACTTTATTATAAATTCAAGGATAAAATTTAAAAAAATACAATTATCCTTGATCTTTTATAGCATAATCAAGGAATTTCAATGCAACATTTACAAATAAACAATCTTTCTTATAAATATTTACATAATGATATTTTAATAAATTTAAATTTAGAGTTTACAAATGGTTTTACTTCTATTGTAGGACAAAATGGCTCAGGTAAGACTACTTTGTTAAAGCTTATTTCGAAAAAATTAAAAGCAAATACAGGAACAATAGTTGGTAATAATTTAGTATATTATTGTAAGCAAAAAATGTATTCTTTACCTGATAATTTTGAAGAGTTTAGAGAGGACTATAGAAGCAAAAAATATAAATTACAAGAGTTATTGGGTATAGAAGATGAGTGGCTTTATCGCTGGGAGTCTTTAAGTTTTGGAGAGAAGAAAAAAATACAAATAGCCATTGCTCTTTATAGTGATGTTGATATCTTGCTTTTAGATGAGCCTACAAATCATTTAGATATTTCTACAAAAGAACTAGTAATAAAAGCACTTACTACTTTTAATAAAATAGGAATAATAGTTAGTCATGACAAAGAAGTGTTAGACTCTTTATGTACTCATACTATTATCATAAAAAATAAGATTTTTTATAAGTACAATACTTTTTATTCACAAGCAATAAACGAGTTTAAAAAAGAACAAGACAGTTTGAAAAAAGAGTTTGAAAAACAAAATCAAAAGATTAAATCTTTGCAAAAAAATATTCAAAGTCAAAAAGAAAAAGTTTCTAAAAGTAAATCAAGACTTTCAAAAAAAAGTATTGATAAAAAAGATAAAAGTTTAAAAGAAAAAATAAACTTAGCAAAGCTAACAGGAAAAGATAAAAATGATTCAAAAAAAGTAGATACTTTTAATACAAAACTACAACAATTAAATTCACAAAAAATTAATTTAGATAAAGAGTATAAAAAAGGAATAGCAATAGAACAAATATCAAGTAAAAATGATATTTTCCCTTTTTTTATTGAAGAGGGTAGTATAAAACTAACAGATAAAAAAACTTTGTTTTATCCTGAACTTTGTATAAATAAAGGAGATAAAATAGTTCTTTTGGGAGACAATGGCGTGGGGAAATCTACTTTTATTAAACAAATAGTTTCAAGACTAAACTTAGATGAAATATTGTTTCTTCCCCAAGAAATTGACTTAAAAAAAGCACAAGAGTTATTTGAAGAGATAAATAATTTATCTAATGAAAAAAAAGGAGAACTTTTTACTTTTATAACAAGATTGTCTTCAAATGCTAAAACTCTATTAAATAATGACTTTCCAAGTTCTGGGGAGTTAAAAAAGTTATTGTTTGCTAAAGCCTTATTAGAAAATATAGCTTTTATGATATTAGATGAACCTACTAATCATATGGATATTGATTCAATTTTATCTTTGCAAGAGGCTTTAAAAGAGTATAAAGGTACAGTTTTATTTGTAAGTCATGATTTGCATTTTATAAAGAATATTAAAACAAAAACTTGGAAAATTTCAGAAAAAAGTCCATCTAATTTTAATTTAGAGGTTTTAATATGATAAACTTACAAACAAAATAATGAAAGAGAAAAAATGAAAGTAAAATATTTAGAAAAATTTTATGTAGCAGGTATTAGTACAAGAACAAATAATGAAATAGAATTTAGTGAAGAAGGTAAAATTCCAGCTTTATGGCAACAGTATGTGGATGAAAATATAGAAAGTAAAACTTTCAATAAAGCAAAAAATATGGCTATGTATGGAGTTTATAATAAATATGAAAATGATGTAAACTCTGATTATGATTATACAATTGGAGTAGAAGTTACAAAACCTAAAAATGCCATTACTATAGAAAAAGATAAATATTTAGTATTTTCAAAAAAGGGTGAATTTCCTGAAGTAGTAATAGAAACTTGGAAAGAGATATGGGCTTATTTTGAGTCTGAATCTTGTGAATATGAACGAGCATATAATTTTGATTTTGAAAAATATGCAAAAGAAGATGAGATAGAAATATATATTTCTATTAAATAAGGCTTTATCTAAAGGAGTAATTATGATAAATATGATTTATGGAACAGCATGGAAAAAAGAGAATACTGCTTCTTTAGTAGAAGAAGCTCTTTTAAGTGGTTTTAAAGCCATAGATACTGCTTGTCAGCCAAAGCATTACAGGGAAGATTTAGTTGGAGAGGGTTTAGAAAATGCCATTAAAAAAGGTATTAATAGAAAAGATATATTTCTTCAAACAAAGTTTACTCCTATATCTGGACAAGATAGAAATAATATGCCCTATGAAGCTAGTGATAATGTTTTAATTCAACTTGAAAAATCTTTTTATAAGTCAAAACAAAATCTAAAAACAGATTTTATAGATTCTTATCTTATTCATTCTCCCTTTGCTCCTTTAGAGGATTTATTAAAAGTGTATAAAACTATGGAAGAGTTTGTTACTTCTGGTGAAGTAGGGCAAATAGGTATTTCAAATTGTTATGATTTGAATTTACTTGCATATCTTTATGATACTGCAAAGGTAAAACCAAGTGTAATTCAAAATAGGTTTTATAGTGAAACACAATATGATAAAGAAATAAGAGAGTTTGCAAGACAAAGAGGTATTGTATATCAAAGTTTTTGGTCACTAACTGCAAATCCTCATTTACTAAAACTTACAGAAATTCAAACATTAGCAAAAAACTATAAACGAACTGTACCTCAAATTTTTTATAAGTTTTTAAATCAAATAGGAATAACCCCTCTTAATGGAACAACTTCAAAAACTCATATGATAGAAGATTTAGATATAAAAAACTTTTCACTAGAAGAAGATGAAGTAAATTCAATACTTCGATATATATAGTTACCTTCACATATGTAAACAAATTTATATTAAGTTAAAAAATATTAGTAAATATATTTATGAAGAAAGAGTATTATTTTTTTTTAATTCTTTTCTTATACGACTCAAATGAGTAGGTGAGATACCTAAATATGATGCTATATAGTATTTAGGAATTCTATTTATAATGTTTTTAAATTCTTCATTAAATTTTTCATATCTTTTTTTGGCATTATCAAGAACAAGAGAAGAACCTATATCATCTCTTTCTAATACCCAATGTTTTTCTAAATAAAAAATATGGAAAAATTTTAAATCATCATATTTTTCTAAAAGTTTTCTATATTTATCATGTTTAATATCTATAACTATTGAATCCTCTATTGCTTGAACTACTGCATTTATGGATTTTTTATATAATAGTGCAACCATTGGTCCATAAAATTTAGTTTCCCAGAAAAATTTTTTTGTATATTCTTCTGCTTTTTCATTAAATGAAAATGTCCTAAATAAACCTTTATATACATAAGAAAAAGCATCTACTTTATCATAAAGTTCAAAGGCATATTCATTTTTTTTTATTTCTTTTATAATACATATATTTTTAAAATCTTCCCAAGTTTTTTCTGAAATAGGATAATAAGAATCCAAAGTTTTTTTAAGTGAGTTAAATATTTCTTCTGTACTTGTATTCATAAATAATCTTTAATATTTTAGAAAGGATATTACAAATTTATTTAAAAATCAACCTATGTATATGACAAAAATAAATTATTTTGATAATCTATATCAAAAAAGGATATTTTATGTCAAAAACATTATATGCACATATCTTAATTTTATTTGCAACGTTTATATCAGGAGGATCATTTTTAGTATCTCAAAAATTATCAGGATTAATTAATCCTATTTCAATTAATTTATTAAGATTTTTAATAGCAACTTTAACTTTACTCCCTTTTATATTTTTAAAAAAAGAGTATAGAGTAAAACTTATTTCAACTTTTAAAAGAGCATTTATAATAAGTTTTTTTTACACATCTTTTTTAATAGGAATGTTTATCTCTTTAGAATATACAACTGCTTTAAATACAGGAGCAATATTTACCCTTGTACCCTTGCTTACTGCTTTATTATCAATGATGTTTTTTAAACAAAAAATTCCAAAAAAACAATATATAGTATATTTCTTGGGAATTATTGGAACTTGTATTGTGGTATTTAAAGCAAGTTTACAACTTTTTTTGTCACTTACTTTAAATAAAGGTGATACATATTTCTTTATTTCTATTTTATTTATAGCTATGTATTCTATTTGTGCAAAATATTTTTATAAAGAAGATGATGAGTTATTTGTTTTAGTTTTCCTGACATTAGTTGGTGGTTGCATTTGGATGTCATTTGCTTTAATTATATTTAATGTACCTTTACAATGGGATAGAATCAGTAGTGATGATTTTGTTTCTTTAGGGTATATTAGTATACCTGCAACTTTGGTTACTGCTTATTTATATCAAAAATGTACAGTGATTTTAGGACCTAAGAAAATTATGGCTTATACTTATTTAACTCCTGCTTCAATTGCAATACTTATGTTTATCGTATCTTCTCAAGTTTTAAGTTATTGGGTAATTATGGGTATATTGATATCTACTTTTTCTACCATAATACTTTTAATAAAAAGTTAATTAAAAAGGGAATCTTTCCCTTTTTTTAAATTTATCACAAAAAGCATTTTAATGGAGCAATTATATATTACTTATAGCTTTTTGATTTCCAAAAAGAATAATACAAATTCCTGTAAATACAACTAGTGAACCTATAATATCCCATTTATTAAAAGCTTGTTTTTCTACAAAAAACAACCAAGCTAATGAAGAGATAATATAAATACCTCCATAAATAGCATAAGCTCGTCCAGCAAATTCTAAGTTTATTTTTGTAAGTAAATAAGCAAAAAGAATCAAAGAAATTACTCCTAAAAAGAGCCAAAAAGATGATTTTTCAAGTTTAAAAACCATCCAAAAACTATAGCACCCTAATATTTCAAAAAAAGCTGCTAAAAAATATATTGCAAATTCTATTACCAAGTGAATTCCTAAATAGTTATTTAGTATTGAAAATCATTACTAAATGGAACTATATTAGAAGTCTAGTTAAAACTTTCTAAAATTATTATCTTATAAATTTTAACCAATAAGCTTCTAAAGGATATAAAAATACTATAGTAATTAAAGCTGTGAGCAATACTACTTTTAACATATATTTTTGTTTTATTCCAGATAATGCAAGTCCTACTGCTAAAGGAGGAGCTTGGAAAGGAAAAAATACATTAGAAAAAGCTGCAACTTGCATCATGAATATTTCATCTAAGCTAAAACTACTTATTGTACTTAAATGTTCGGCAATAGGTGTATATATGGCTGGAATAGTTGGTTGGGTAATTATAATACCACTTAAAGACATAAGTAAAGTTAATTTGATATAGTCAAAAACTTCGTACTTTGAAGGTTCATAAAGATTTACAAGTTGTAGTAAACTATCTTTAATATAATCATTATTTGCAACAACACTTCCTAGACTAATAATTGCTGCTACAAAAATCAATGATGAAAAGTTTACTGTGTTAATATCTTTTGCTTTTATGATATTTATACTTGGATATGCTAAAAATAAAATTCCTATAATAGCAATAACACTTGGTGGTATTTTATGTATAAAATCACTCAACCAAAGAAGCAATAAAATACTTAATGTTATCATCACTATTTTTTCATTTTTACTATAAGTAGTATTTTCTTTTTCTATTTTATTATCTTTGATATTATCTTTAAAAAATAGATAAATCAAACTCACAATAACTATATTTTTTATAAAACCTAAAATAAAGAAATTTGCTAATAAATAGTGAGAAAAAAGCAACTCATAGTCATATATTTCTTTTGTTAAACCACTTAAAATCATATTTGGAACATTTGCAGGTAAGATAGTAAAAGCAGGAATTGAACTACAAAGAATAAAGCTTAGTAAAATTCCAATATACCCTTTGTCTTTTTCTTCAAAGCCTAAAGCTTTGGCAAGGCTAATAGCAAAAGGAACTAATAATACAATTCTTACTACACTTGAAGGCATAATAAAACTAAAACCAAGAGAAAGAGCAGATATTAGAATCAAAATCTTTAGATAAGTCATATTTTGTATAAAAGCAAAGAAGTTAGTAAATCGCTTGTTTAATTCTACATTTTTAATAGCAGTTGCAATTAACATTCCTGCTACAACTAGCCAAAAAGCAGAAGATGAAAACCCTGAAAAGATTATCTCTTTGGTACTTAAAGAAAAGACTAAACAAGTAAATAAAAATATTAGTGATGAAAAGTATAGGGGAACTATATTTGTAGCCCAATATATTATTGTAGTAAGGATTAAAGATATAAGTAGTAAATCTTTTTGTTCTTCAATAAAATTAAATAGTGATAAATATAAAAATATGGGGATAACAATAAAAGCAATATTTTTAAACATTTTTTTCCTTTTGCATTTTTTGTGAATTTTAGCATTTTCAAGAAATTATGTATTGTAATATTTTGAACAATTTTAAATACTTTTATATTTTGTTGGTGTTATTCCATGATATTTCTTAAACTCTTTTGTAAAATGTGCTTGGTCATAAAAACCACATTCTTGAGCTAAAGAAGAGAGATTTTGATACTCTTTTAAGAGTTTTGTAGCTTTTGAAACCTTAAGAAAGTTTATAAATGTTTGAGGTGTTAAACCAATAGTTTTAGAAAAAAGTCTATGAAAATAATAAGGATTCATTTTCATAATATTTGCCATTTCATAAAAAGTTAGTTCTTTTATATCATAGTTTTCTTTTTTAAGATATTCAAAAAGCACTTCAAATTTCTCATTTTCTATGGTTTTGATTTTTTCTTTATATGTCATATATTTTTCACAAAATAGATTTATAAAGTTTATGATTTCATCATTTGCAATTTTTTCAGAACTTAAAGTTGTAGAAATAAGCTCTTTTAAATACTTAGATAAGTCATCATCTTTTATAAAATATTTTTTGAAAGTTACATTACTTTTTGAACAAATACTATTTGCTACTTCTTCAAAAAGTTTTTTAGGTATAAAACAAGTTAGATATTCCCATTTATCCTCTATTTCAAAAGAATTACAAGAATGAACAGTGTTTGGAGGTATTAAACATAACATATTTTTGTTTACTTCAAAATCTTTATTGTCCATTGAAAAAATACTTTTCCCTGCTAAACAAACTCCAAGCATATAGTTATTTTCATGGATATGTTTTGAAAAAGAGTGCTTTTTATTCATATATTTAAAAATAAGCTTGTTTTCTTTAAAAGAAATTTCTTTCATTATTGATGATTTTAACATAATTATTTTTCTTTTAGTTCTTTTCTTATTCGACTTAAATGAGTTGGAGAAATCCCCAAATAAGAAGCAATATGATATTGAGGAAGCCTTGAAATAATATGTTTATATTCTTCTTGAAATCTTTTATATCTTTCTTTTGCATCTTCTAATACTAAGGAATAAGCACTTTCATCTTTTTGTAATATCCAGTGTTTTTCTAAATATAAAATATGATACATTTTCAAATCATCATATTTTAAAAGTAGCTCTCTGTATTTGTCATGTTTTATTTCTATTACAATAGAATTTTCTAAAGCTTGAACAATAGATGTAAGAGGTTTATTATTTAATAAAGCAACCATAGGACCATAAAGTCTAGTTTCCCAAAAAAAGTTTTTAGTATATTCTTCTCCTTTTTCATTTAAAGAAAAAGTTCTAAAGAGTCCTTTATATACATAACTTATTTCATTAACTTTATCATAAAAATCAAAAGCGTATTCATTTTTTTTTATATTTCTAATTTTACAAATTTTTTTTAATTCTTCCCAAGTCTCTTTAGAAAGTGGAAAATAAGAATCCATAGTTTCTTTTAAAGAATCAAAAACTTGATTATTGTTTATATTCATTATATTACTTATAAATTTTTTTCTTAGCATATAAGAATTTTTGTAAAAAATCAACATAAGTAAATGACAATATAAAATTATTTATATATTCTTCCATTAAAAAAAGGAAAGATTATGTCAAAAGATTTAAATGCACATTTGATTATATTAGTAGCAACATTTCTAGTTGGTGGTTCATTTATTGTCTCCCAAAAATTATCAGGAATAATAGATCCTATTTCTATAAATTTATTAAGATTTATTATTGCATCATTAGCTTTAGCTCCTTTTGTATTTATAAAAAAAGAGTTTAGAAAAAAAGTGATTCCTACTTTTAAAAGAGCGATGATAATTAGCTTTTTTTATTCAGCATTTTTTATTGGTTTATTCACTTCTTTAGAATATACCACAGCATTAAATACAGGTACAATTTTTACTTTAGTTCCTTTATTAACTGCATTTTTTGCAATATTTGTTTTTAAACAAAAGATATCTTCTAAACAATACTTGATTTATTTTATAGGAATTATTGGTACTTCAATTGTTGTATTCAAAGGAAGTCTTGATATGTTTTTATCTTTGTCCTTAAATAAAGGAGATATTTTATTTCTTTTTTCCATTTCTTCAATGGCTTTATATTCTATTTGTGCTAAATTTTTTTATAAAGAAGACGACAAAATGATAGTTTTAGTTTTTATGACTTTAGTTGGAGGTTCTATTTGGATGGCTCTTGCTTTATTTTTTCTAAATATTCCTTTAGAGTGGAATAAAATTGATAATACACAGTTTTTATATGTAGCATATTTAAGTATAGCCGCAACTTTGATTACTTCTTATTTATATCAAAAAGGTACAGTAATTTTAGGACCAAGAAAAGTAATGGCTTATATATACTTAAACCCTGCAACTATTGCAATTTTATTATTTGTTTTTGAATTTAAATTAATAAATATTTGGATGATAATAGGAATACTAATTTCATCTTTTGCTACTTTCATTTTATTAAAAGATAATATTATTGTAGCAAGTGTAAAGAAGTAGAACTTTTCTTAATAAGATAATTCTAAAGTAAAATAATTTATAATAATGATTATTAAAACTATGTAAGTGGGTTTTTTGGGAAAATGATTGAGCATTATGATGAAATATTTTATTATATTCAAAGGCTAACAGGTGATAAAATTTTAGCAAAAGATTTGACCCAAGAAACCTATACAAAAGTTTTAGAAATAAGTAAAAAAGAAGATATTACTATCAAAAAAGCATACTTATATAAAGTTGCACAAAATTTAGTAATAGACAAAGTAAGAAAAGATAAAACTCTTCCTCAAACTTCATATGAAGAAGACCAACACTCTATCCCTGATAAAGAGAAACCAGAAGAAATAGTTTCAGATGAACTTAGACAAAAAAAGTTAAAAGAGTGCATTAAAAAACTCTCAACAAAAAACAAAAAAGCCTTTATGCTATATTATTATAAAAATTATACAAGAAAAGATATTGCAAAAATTATGGGTATTAGTACAAATGCTGTTGAAAAAAATATCTCAAGAGCCATTTTAAAGATAAAAGAACAAATGGGAAATGATTATTAATGAATTTAAAAACACAAATAAATGAAAAAGCAAATCAATGGCTTATGAAAGAAAAAGAAGGTTTGACTTTAGAAGAAGAAAACCAGTTAAACCTTTGGCTTGAAAATATCCATCATAGGACAGCTTATGATGAAAATAAAAAGTTAATAAATGAGTGTATAAATTTAGATAATGATTTTTTAAAAGAGCTTGAAGATGAAATAACAAAAGAAGAAAAAGAAGCTAATTTATTTTACAAAAGTAGGTATTTAATAGCTTCAATAGTTATTGCCTGTTTAGTTGTTTTTTCTTTATTTAAGGTAAATAACTATTATTTTAAAGCAAACTTTTCTCAAGACTACATAACAGCAAATACCAAAGAACTGAATATAAAGTTACCAGATAATTCTACAATAGATTTAGATGTAAAAACACAAATAGAAGTAAAATATTATAACACAAAAAGAACAGTAACTCTTAATAGTGGTAAAGCTATGTTTAGTATAGCCAAAGATAAAGAAAAACCATTTTTAATAAAAACAGGAAATATAGTAATTGAAGTTTTAGGTACAAAATTTGAAGTTGTACATTTAAATAATATCATAAAAATAAATGTCTTAGAAGGGCTTGTAAAAGTAAGTCATATTTATAATTCATATGGAAAAATGGAGACTTTAATCCAATTAAAAAAAGCAGATACTCTATCTTTAGATGAAAATGGCAAGTTTCTAAACCATGAAGAATTAATAAATATAAATGAAATAGCAAATTGGAAAAATGACATAATAAAATTTGATAAAACAACATTAAAAGAAGCTTCTTCTTTATTTGAACGGTATTCAAATAAAAAGATGAAATTTGAAACTTATGAATTATCTCAACTAAAAATATCAGGAAAGTTTTCTACTTTGAAGTATGATACTTTTTTAGAAGCAATTGAGTTAATATATCCTATTAAAATTCAAAAAGATAATGATGTTATAAAAATAACTCAGAAGTAAAACCTTATTTAATCTTTCTACAAAAATTAACAAATTTTAAAATTTGTTAAAAAAAAGTGTCCGTTTTTTTCAGTTCGTTCGTTTAATGTTTAGAGATAATAACAATTCTCAAAATTATAAAAAAGGAACATATAATGAATTATGGAAAAAAGGCATTAGTTGCCTCTTCTTTAGTTTTAGCTTTTAGTATGAACTTATTTGCCGATGAAGTATATACTATAAAAGACAAGACTCTAAAGGAGGCATTAGAGATTATATCAAAAAAATCAAATTTATCATATATCGCAAATGATGAATTACTAGAATTTGAGAAAATCAACAATATTGAAAATATTGAAGGTACTCAAAAAGCTTTAGATAAACTCTTACAAGGAACAGGACTAAAAGCTATTATAAAAAATGAAGCAATAGTTATAGTAAAAAGTGAAGTAAAAAACTCTTCTAAAAATGGAAATGATTTAGGTACATTTGACATAATATCAAGATCAACAAAAACAGATAATACATCCTCGTATACTTTAGGTGAAACTAGTACAGCTACCAAACTAAATATGTCTTTAAAAGAAACTCCTCAGTCAATTAGTATTATGTCTAGACAAAGAATTGAAGATCAAGGGTTAGATGGTATGATTCAGCTTCTAGAACAAACGCCTGGTATTAATGTTCAAAGTCAAGGGAATTCAAGATTTAAAATATACTCAAGAGGTGGTTATCAGATATCAAGTTATCAATTAGATGGTATCCCTACATATTCAGACACAGGAACACAAACAGTATCCCAAGCATTATCAGATACAGTTATCTATGATCACATAGAAGTTTTAAGAGGTGCGGCAGGGCTTATGACAGGATCAGGAGAGCCATCAGGAACAATCAATATGGTTAGAAAAAAACCTACAACTGAATTTCAAGGAAATGTTGAAGTTACAGCTGGATCGTGGGATTTATATAGAATTAATGCAGATGTGTCCAGTTCTTTAAATGACAGTGGTTCAATTCGAGCAAGAATGGTAGCTGCTTACCAAAAAAATAAAAGTTTTGTTGATTATCTTGAAGAAGAAAAAAAAGTACTATATGGTATTGTTGAAGCAGATATATCAGATAATACTTTAGTTAATATTGGGTTAGATTATCAAGAATATAATCCTATAGGTCATTCAAGTGTTGGATCACTATTATTTTATGATGACCTTTCAAGAACTGATTTTGATAGATCAAATAG
Organism: Halarcobacter mediterraneus; assembly: GCF_004116625.1. Lineage (NCBI taxonomy): Bacteria > Pseudomonadati > Campylobacterota > Epsilonproteobacteria > Campylobacterales > Arcobacteraceae > Halarcobacter > Halarcobacter mediterraneus. The sequence continues at coordinate 668,874 of NZ_NXIE01000001.1, read as the reverse complement.
TCAAGCAATAAAATGGGGTTATGATAATAAGGACACTTATAATATTTTTACTACGGTAAATCATTATTTTAATAATGATTGGAAACTAAAAGCAAGTATAAATCATCTAAATACTGATAGAGAATTTAATTTTGGTGAATCTGCTGGAAGTTTATTTGATAAAGATACTGGTGATTCTGTAAGAATTTGGGGTGCAAAAGGAACAACAGAGCAGTCACAAACTGGTTTACACCTTACTTTAGATGGAACATATCAACTTTTTGGAAGAGAACATGAGCTCGTTGTGGGTTATAACTATTCTAAATATCAAAATGAACATATACCTGGCAAAGATATTTCAGGAGTTGATGGAAGTTTAATTAATTATTATACTTGGGGAAATAATACACCTAGAACTGTTACAGATGGAGCACTTTATAAATCGAATAAAGACATCACTCAAAGTGGGACCTATTTAGCAAGTAGAATACATCCAAATGATGATTTATCTTTAATTTTTGGAGGAAGATTCTCAAAATATGAAATAAAAGAGAAATGGGATTGGACTGAACTTACTCAATATAACAGTGATAAAACATTTAAAGAAAATGCATTTACCCCTTATGTAGGTTTAGTATATGATTTAAATAATGAACATACAATTTATACAAGCTATTCTACAATATTTCAACCTCAAGATTATAGAGATAAAAATGGACAAAGTTTAGATCCATTAGAATCAATAAATTATGAAATAGGATATAAAAATGAGTTATTTAATGGAGCTTTAAATAGTAGTATCGCATTATATCAAATTGATCAAACTGATTTAGCAGTTGTAGATGCTGAAAACACCATTATTGGAACGACAGATGCCGCATATAAAAGTATAGATGGAGCCAAAACAAAAGGTATTGATATTGAAGTTGTTGGAGAGATAATACCGAACCTGAATGCACAAATGAGTTACACCTATGCAAAGACAGATGATGAAAATGGGAAACAAATCAATACTGTATTTCCAGAACATATGATAAAAATTTGGACTACATATAAGATTAATAAGCTAACATTAGGGGGAGGTATAAATTGGCAAAATAAGATATTTTTTGATACAGCATCTTTGATGACAGCAGGGTCTAATGTTTATGCAGAACAAGAATCATATTATGTAGTCAATCTAATGAGTAAATATGAAATGAATAAAAACTTAGAGCTAAGTGTTAATATAAATAATCTTTTTGATAAGAAATATTATGATTCTCTTGATGAACAATTTTTAGCAGGTTCTTATGGTGCACCTAGAAATTTTACATTTTCATTAAAATATAAATTCTAAAAATAAAAAAGGATTTTTCATCCTTTTTTATAAATAGATGATAATTATTATAGTTTAGATAACCAAGATTTAAAAGAATTTACACCAAATTGGCATTTGGATATTTTAGAAAAAAGAGAAAATCAAACTGACTTTATAGATATTGAAAAATCAAAAAAAATTTAAAAAAAATTTCTTATGATTTCCCAATAAATTCTAGTTTATCATCTTCGCTAGTTCTGTTTGAGTGATATTTTGTTGTATCATCTCTTGTGCTATTTGATAAGCATTTACTTTTTTAATTTATTTCACAAATGTTTGATTAAAATATGATATAATTAAAATATCCAAGGAGAAATAAGATGCCAACAATGAATTTAAAAATTGATGATGATTTTTTTCCACACTTTAAAGCTATGATAGATAGTTTTATAAAAGATAAAAAAGTTGAAGTAATAGATACTGTTAAAAATGATTATCCATCTAGTTTAACTATAAATAGTATAGAAGAAGTACAAAAAAGAGTATTAGATGCTGAAAGAAGAATTAATGATGGTAATTATATAACACAAGAACAATATGAAGAAAAAATGGATGATTTTTTTCAAAAGGAGTTTGGGGTTAATAGATGATAATTAATAAAACCCTTATTTTATATATAAAATCTTAATATTAAGGTAACCCCAAGGAGAAGGAGGGGTTACTTAATATTATTAAGACATGATTTCTTCAACAGTGATATAATCACCAACTCTACCAGTCATTTGCTCTACATCAGTATTTACTGGTAATGTTTTTTTACCTGGAACCCAACCTGCTGGGCAAACTTCACCAGTTTTTTCTGCATGTTGCCAAGCTTTTACTTGTCTTAAGAATTCATTTACATTTCTTCCTACCATTGGAGCTTGAACTTCTTGTGCTACAACTACACCATCAGGATTAATTAAAAATCTTCCTCTTAATGCAACACCTTCTTCTTCAATCATTACTCCAAATGCTCTACTAACTGCACCAGTACCATCTGCACCGATAGTTAATTTTAATCCTTCTAATAAAGGCTCAGTTTCTACAAATCTTTTGTGAGAGAATTTTGTATCAGTAGAAACTGCTAAAATTTCAACACCAAGTTCTTGGAACTCGTCATATTTTGCATTCATTGCTGCAATTTCTGTTGGACAAACAAAAGTAAAGTCAGCTGGGTAAAAACAAACAACATGCCATTTACCTTTATAATCTTCACTACTTACTTCTGTATAGTGACCAGTTTTTGCATCATATGCTTCCATTTTAAACTCAGGTGATTTTCTTAATACTAAACTTGAACTCATTTTTTCTTCCTTTTTTTCTAAATTATTTGTATTGTTTTCATTATTTTCAGTTGAAACATTTTTAGTTTCGTCAATTGGTTTTGCTCCTGTATCGCAAGCCATTTTGAACTCCTTATAAAAAATATTAAAGGATAATTTTTTTCCTTTACTGATGAAAGTTTAGCAGAGTATTCTTTAAAATTTTTTTAAAGTTAAATAAGTTTAACTTATAAAACTATAATAAATATAGATTATATTAAATAAAGTGCTGTATTCTTGGTCTTTTATAAAGTTTAGATTTTATTTATAGAGGAGATTAAAGAATCTCTTCTATAAAATATCTGTCATTTTTTTCATTAAGATGTAGTTTAGTATCAAATATTGTTGATAGATTTTCACTTGTAAGTAAGTCTTTTTTATCTCCACTTTTAAATATTGTATTATTATGAATTAGTGCTACTTTAGTGATTTCTTCAAAAATTTCTTCTAAGTGATGGGTTACAAGTATTATTGAAGCTTCTTTTGAAAGTTTTTTTAGCATTTTTATAAAATTTATTTGTGCTTTAATATCTAGTCCTACAGTTGGTTCATCTAATATAAAAGCCTTAGGATTATGAATTAGTGCTCTACCAACTATACATTTTCTTAATTCTCCAGTTGACATTTCATTTACTTTTTTACTTGTAAGATGTTCTATTTCAAGAAATTTCATAACTTCTTTTGCTTTACTTAATTGTTCTTCTGAAAAATCTTGAAAAGCAAAAACTCCAACAGAACTATAGTGCCCACTTAAAACAACTTTGTATCCTGTTAAAAAACTAGCTTCTCTTGCAAAGTAGTTATGTAAATCATTTGTAATAATTCCTAAATTTTTTCTTAGTTCAAAAACAGAGTAGGTACTTTTCCCTAAAATTTCTTTTTTAAAAGGTTTTGTTCTTCTTGGATGAATCTCTGATTGAATTAACTTCATTAAAGTAGATTTCCCAGAACCGTTTGCTCCAAGAATTGCCCAATGTTCTTTTTCTTTGATTTTTAAAGTTATATCTTTTAATACAATTTTTTCATCATAACCTACATTAATATTTTCAAAGTCTATAATATCCAAAGTTTTTCCTTAGTTAGTTATTTAATCTATATTCTATAATATCTTGAACACTTAAAATAGGCATTGAGTATTTTTTTGCAAAATTTGTTATTTGTTCACCTTTTGCCATAGTTCCATCTTCATTTGTAAGTTCACATAAAACAGCAGTAGGTTGAAGTTTTGACAATTTCATTAAATCAATACTTGCTTCTGTATGTCCTTGTCTTTCTAAAACTCCACCATCTCTAGCTTTTAAAGGAAATATATGTCCTGGAGAAACTATATGGTTTATTCCATCTTCTTTTATGGCTGCTTTTATAGTTGTAACTCTATCTTTTGCAGAAACTCCTGTTGTAACATTGTTTTTTGCTTCTATTGAAATAGTAAAAGGAGTTTGATATTTTGAGTTATTTGCTTGTACCATCATAGGAAGATTTAATTCATTTACTTTTTGCGAAGTTAAACAAAGACAAACTATGCCACTACATTCTCTTATTAATAAAGCCATTTGTTGTTCTGATATGTATTGAGCGCTGTAGATTATATCAGCTTCATCTTCTCTATTTTTGTCATCAGTTACGATAACACCTTTTCCTGCTTGTAATGCTTTTATAGCATTCTCAATATTTTTTTTTGTATTCCAACTTACGATTTGTTGATTCATAGGTTTCCTTTTTATTAAAGTAAACTTATTGAATCAGGGCTTTTATAAAGCTAATATTTTGAACAATAATATAGTTTTATATTCTCTTTCATCCAGACTTTAACTGTTGGTTTTGGATTTACACCAAATCTGCTTGACCCTTAAAAATAAGGCGCTCGTGGACTTCTATAAGTTAGTATAGTTACCACCAGTAAGGAATTTCACCTTGCCCTGAGAAAATAAATTTGACAAATGATAACCAATTTTTACTTAGAAAAAAGCTTGAATTAATTCCCCATTGCTGAATTAGTTGCAAATAATATTATAGCAATAGAAAAAAGAAAAATAATTAATATTAATAATATTTTAAAAAAAGTAGGTATTTTAAAAGTACTATTATTTTCTTTTGTAGTGAAGTCATATTTTATGCAAAGATATAAAAGTGATATTGCAATTATTGTACTAATAAATTCAATAGTAAAAAGAGCATTAGACATAGGAATATTGCTAATAGGAAAGATTTTGAATAAATCGGATAAGTAAACAAATATATAAAGTAAAGAAATAATTATTGTAGTAGATATTGAATATTTAATTTGTTTTATTATAAGAAATGCAGTGATAATACTAATAATTCCTAAACTAGTAAGAAAGATATTAAATAAACTTAATATCCAAATATCATAATGGGAAAAGTCTCTCGTTTCTATGGGTCCACCAGGAACTAAAATTGTTAATAAAATTGATAAACTTATTAAACAAGTAGCAATAATATATTTTAGGTTTTTTCTTAGCATTTCTTATCCTTTTATTTTATAATAGCATTAAACCAAACTTTAGAAAATGATTCTACTGCAAGAAAGATTTCCTCTTCTTTAAAACATCCAAATCCTAGGTTTATAATATCCTCATTTAGACTTGTATCAAATTGTATTGAATATATTTTTATAGAATTTTCTTCAAGTAGTTTTTCAAGCTTTTTCCAGTCAATTTTTACAGTAGGTTTAATTAATATAGCTAAACCACTACCTTCTCTTAATATTTTTACTGTATCTTTAAGATATATTGTAATAGCTTTTTTCATTAAATCATGTTTCTTTTTATTTAAAGCTCTCATTTTTCTTATGTGTTTATCCCAGTAGCCTTCTTTTATAAAGGCTTCCAATGTTTTTTGTATATCAATAGGAACTCCTGAAAAGGAGAAATCAAAAGTATTTATATATTTTTCTAAAAGTTTTTTAGGCAAAACAAGATAACTTATTCTTAAAGCAGGGGATAAAGCTTTTGAGAAAGTACCAGAATAAATTACTCTTTCATTATTATTAATTCCTTGTAGTGATGGAATAGGATGATTATTATAAGATAATTCACTATCATAGTCATCTTCTATTATATAACTATTATTTTCAATTGCCCAATTTATAAGTTTTATTCTTTTTGAAATAGGTATAGTAATTCCAGTTGGATATTGATGAGAAGGAGTTACATATACAAGTTTGCTTTTACTTTCTTCAAGTTCTTTTAAATCAATTCCTTGTTTTGTGATAGAGACAGGATTGATTTTATAGCCAAATTGCTTAAAAACTTTTGGAGTAACTTTATATCCAGGGTTTTCTATACTAATAAAAGAGGTAAAATCTTTTAAAATACTAGCAAGAATAAACATAGAATCAGAAAAGCCACTACAAACAATAATTTGTTCTTCATCGCAAAATACTGCCCTTGAACTTGCTAAGTAGTTTTTTATCTCTTTTCTGAGTTGTAAATCTCCTTGTTTATTTGGATATAAACCTAAGTTTGTATTTGTAATAACTTTACTATGTAGCTTTACCCAAAGTCTTTTAGGGAAAACATCATCACTATATTGAGCGGGAAAGAAATTATATTTATATTCTTTTTCAGAAATTTTTTCTTCTGAAATATTTTTATTTTTTTGTTTAAACTCTTTGTAAATATCTTCACTTACATAAAAACCACTTTGAGGACGACTTTCTATATAACCCTCTGCATAAAGCTGATTATAGGCAGATTCAACAGTTGTTTTACTTAGTTTGTATTCTTGACACATTTTTCTAATAGATAGAAGTTTTGTACCTGCAAGGTTATTGTTTTGAATATCACTTTTTATTTGTTCATATAACTGAATATATAAAGGAATTGATGATTTTTCAAGTTTATACATAAGTGACCTTGTAAAAAATATATAAATTGTATCTTGATTGAAGTACAGTTTGTTGATATTATACTTCTATAAAACTTAAATATGTAAGGAAGTAGTATGACAAATAGAATTAATATGGCTAATGAGGTTCCTTCATTATATAAAAAATTATCAAATATGGAAGAAGATGTAAAAGAATTGATTATAAAAGCTGGTATAAACGAAGGTTTTTTTCATTTACTTAAATTAAAAGCTTCTCAAATAAATAAGTGTTCTTATTGTGTAAGACTTCATACAAGAGATGCTTTAGCTTGTAAAGAAAGTATTGAAAGAATAAGTTTAGTTGCAGCCTGGGAAGAGAGTGATTATTTTTCTTCAAAAGAGAGGGCTTGCTTATCTTTAGTTGAAGCAATTACTTTAGTAAATGAAAATCAAGTACCTGATGAGGTTTATGAAAAAGCTAAAGAAATTTTATCAAAAGAAGAGCTTATAGCAGTTGAGTGGTTAGCTATTGTAATAAATAGTTGGAATAGATTAGCGATTTCAAGCAGGTATATAGTAAAGGAGTAAACCTATGGAAAAATTAGCAAAAGTACTTTATTTAAAAGTTGGAAAGGTACAAAAGAAAACATTGGAAGGAACAAAAAGGAAAGAGTTTATTTCTGCAATCAAAAAATATCCAATCCAAAAAGCTTTTTTAACAAAAACAGGATTTAAAGAAGATGAACAAGCGGACTTAGTTCATCATGGTGGAGAGAATAAAGCCTTATTTTTGTTTTCAAAAAAAACATATGAAAAAATAAGCAAAGAGTGTAATACAAATTTTGAAATAGATGAAATGGCACATTTTGGAGAAAACCTAATTTTATCAAATATAAGTGAAGAAGATATATGTATTGGAGATATTTATGAAATAGGGGAAAGCCAAATTCAAATAACACAGCCAAGGCAGCCTTGTTGGAAATTAAGTGCAAATACAAATCAAAAACAGATGACAAAATTTATTTTTGATAGTGGATATACAGGCTGGTATGCAAAGGTTTTAAAAGAAGGAACTATTTGTAAAGATGATGAAATGAGGTTTATAAAAAGACAAGAAGCTAATTTATCAATAGAACTTTTAAATAAGTTGATTGTAAACCCAAGTTTTAATATGACTTTAGCAAAGAAGGCTATCGAATCAGAGTTTTTAGGTAAACCCTTTAAAGAATCTTTGGAAAAAAGATATAAATTGAAAGAAAAAGATAAACAATTTGAAGTTTATCATACTTAAGGAAAGAAATGAACAAATATTTATTAGATGTATATAATCCTTTTACTGTTGAGTTTCTATATGGAAAAGGCTCTACTTTATTTGATAAAAAAAGGAAAGACTATATAGATTTTACCTCAGGGATTGGAGTAAACTGTTTAGGACATGGAAATAAAAAACTTGTAGAAACTATTTCAAAACAAGCAAAAAAGTTTATTCATTTATCAAATATTTACCCTATAAAAACCCAAAAAGAATGTGCAAAAAAAGTAGCAGTATTAAGTGGATATAAAAATATGCAAGGTTTTTTCTGTAATAGTGGAGCAGAAGCAAATGAAGCAGCAATTAAATTTATAAGAAAATATGCAAAAAACAAAGGTATTAAAAAACATAATATTATTACTTTAGAAAATTCTTTCCATGGAAGAACTTTAGCTACTTTAAATGCAACAGGACAAAAAGATAAACAATTAGGCTTTGAACCCTTTCCAAATGAGTTCATTTATGCAAAAGATTTGGAAGATATAAAAAATAAAATAAATAAAAACAGCGTCGCAGTGATGCTTGAGTTAATTCAAGGCGAAGGTGGAATAAAAGCTTTTGATAAAAAAGAGTTGCAGAATTTGAATAATTACTTAAAAGAAAAAGATGTTTTATTTGTTGTAGATGAAATTCAAACAGGAATTTATCGAACAGGAGAATTTCTAGCTTCTAATTTTTTTGAATTAAAGCCAGATATTATAACTATGGCAAAAGGTTTAGCTGGTGGTTTACCTATTGGCTTGATGATGACAAATAAAAAAAATATTTTTAAAAAAGGTGATCATGGTTCAACTTTTGGTGGAAATCCTTTATGTACAAAAACAGCAGTTGAGGTTTTAAATATTTTAGAAGAAAAATATAAAGCAAAAAAGATACAAAATACTATTGGTCTTTTTCAAAAAGAGCTTGAAAATATTTTAAAGAAAAATAAAAAACTATTTTCTTCTAAAAGTGGAATAGGCTTGATGTTAGGTTTAAAATTAAAAGAAGAAAAAAAACTTCAATCCTTACTTGAAATATGTTTAAAAAACCAAGTTTTAGTTTTAAAATCGGGGAAAGATATTGTACGGTTTTTACCTGCTTTAAATATTTCAAAAGAAGAGATAAAGCTAGGATTTAAAAGATTTCAAAAATCCCTTGATGAATTAAAATAAAGGATGAAAAATGAGACATAGAACAAAAACACATTTACTAACAGAAGAGCAAATAAGTGATTTATTTTCTCGTTCAGAAGTAGGACGCTTAGGAACTTATAGTGAAGATGGTTATCCTTATATTTTACCTATGCATTTTGTATATTTTGATAATAAAATATATATGCATGGTTTACCAAAAGGAAAAAAAATTGATAATATAAAGTTTAATTCAAATGTTTGTTTTGAAATAGATGAAATGATTTCTTTATTATATGAAGGAGTTGAAAATCCTTGTGATGTTAATACAGAGTTTAACAGTATTATTCTTAGAGGAAGGGCAAGTCTTATTAATGATTTTAATGAAAAACATACTGCTTTATCAAAAATTGTTGAAAAATTTACTCCACATTTAAAGAATAAGGAATTACCTGAAAAAATGGTAAAAGGAACAGCTGTAATAAGAATAGATATTCTTGATTATGTAGGAAGATATTATAAATAAAATATGAGGTATAAAAAATAATGATTGATAAAAAAAGTTATTTAGAAGAAACAGATATTATTGATTATTCAAATAATGCTATTGAAAAACTAGCAAAAGAACTTTCAAAAGATTGTAATAGCGATGAAGAGATTGCAAAAAAATGTTTTTTATATGTTAGAGATGAAATTCATCATAGTGGAGATTATAAAGATAATATAACAACATTAAAAGCAAGTGAAGTTTTAAAGTACAAAACAGGGTGGTGTTTTGCAAAGTCTCACTTACTTGCTGCTTTATTAAGAGCAAACAATATTCCCACTGCTTTATGTTATCAAAGACTTTCTTGTGATGAATATAAAGATAATAGTTTTTGTTTACATGGATTAAATGCTGTTTATTTAAAAGATTATGGATGGTATAAAATTGATGCAAGGGGAAATAAAGAAGGAGTAGATGCTCAGTTTACTCCAGGTATTGAAAAATTAGCATTTAAGTTACAAGAAAATGAATATGCTCTAAAAGTATATTATTCAAGACCTTTAGATGTTGTTGTAAAAGCTTTAAGCAGTAATAAAAGCTATAAAGAAATGATAAATAATATACCTGATATAAAAGAGGGTTTTTAATAAAATAGTTAAAAAGTATAATTATAGTATAATGCCTTCTTATCAAAATAAAAGGAGAAGCATGGAACAACTACCAAATTGTCCAAAATGTAATAGTGAATATACTTATGAAGATGGAAGTTTATTAATTTGTCCAGAGTGTGGTTATGAGTGGTCTAAAGATTCAATTGATGAGGAAGAAGATACACTTGTTGTAAAAGATGCAAATGGAAATATTTTAAATGACGGTGATGATGTAACTGTAATAAAAGATTTAAAAGTAAAAGGTAGTTCTTCTGGAATCAAAGTTGGTACAAAAGTAAAAGGTATCAGATTAGTTGATGGAAATGATGGTCATAATATTGACTGTAAAATCCCTGGTGTTGGGGCTATCAAATTAAAACAAGAGTTTGTAAAAAAATCTTAAGTTAAAAAAATGAATACAGAAGCCTTAAAAGATTTAGAAGCTGAATTTTTAGAAGAATATCCAGAGGTTTTTGAAGATGAAAGATTAGTTAAACAAATAAAAAAATTTAATCCTTCAAAATTAGAAGAGTTGTCTAAAGAGTTTTTCAAAAAAGACAACTTTTCTCAACCTGAAATTATTTGTGATAATTTTGTAAAAATAGTATATAAATCCGTAGTTATATCTTTTTATGACAAAATGAAATTAAGAGATGCCTTTAAAGAATTAGGAATGTATGAAAAAGATATGTTTTCTATTGCTTTATATGATTTACTTTATGGAAATAAAAAAGAAGGATATGAAGGGATAGTTGAGATATTAAAAGAGTATAATCTAGCAAAATGGACTTTAATAAGTCTAGTCCCTTATTACCTTAATAGAGACAAAGATTATTTTGTAAAACCAACCACTGCAAAAAGTATAATTTCTTATTTACAATTAAAAAACTTAGAATATAAACCAACTCCAAGTTATGAATTTTATCAAGGGTTTAAAAAAGCTTTAGATGAAATAAAAACAAAAATTGATAAATCTTTAAAGGCAAAGGACAATATATATTTAACAGCCTTTTTACGAACTGCTATAAAAATTTGTGAGATAGAATAGTTTTTTAATTAGTTAATTTAAGTTTTTAATCATTTATTTTTACTACAATTTCCAAAAATTAATACAAAGACTTAGCTTATGACTAAACAACTTTTTTCTTTAGCTCTTGGTGGCCTTGCTATTGGTACAACAGAGTTTGTGATTATGGGACTTTTGCCTGATGTTGCAAAAGATATTGAAGTTTCTATACCTATTGCAGGGCATTTAATTTCTGCATATGCTCTTGGTGTAGTAGTGGGTTCTCCCATTCTTGTTGCATTAAGTGCAAAGTTTGCCCCAAGAAATGTTCTTATTGTTTTTATGATTCTTTTTACATTTTTTAATGCTCTTTCTGCTCTTGCACCTGATTATAATACCCTTTTACTTTCAAGATTTTTTAGTGGGCTTCCCCATGGTGCTTTTTTTGGAGTAGGGACTGTAGTTGCTACAAGACTTGCTGTAGAAGGAAAATCTGCACAAGCAATTGCTTCAATGTTTACAGGACTTACTGTTGCAAATTTAGCTATGGTTCCTCTTGTTACTTTTATAGGACACCATCTTCATTGGCGATTTGCTTTTGGAATAGTTGCTATAATAGGAATAATAACTATTTTTGCTTTATATAAATGGCTTCCTGAATTAAAACCTTTAAGAACTATTACTTTTAAAGAAGAATTAGAGTTTTTTAAGACTTTAAAGGCTTGGCATTTGCTAATGATAGTTTCAATTGGTTTTGGAGGGCTTTTTGCTTGGTTTAGTTATATTGCTCCTTTACTTATTCATGTATCTGGATTTGATGAAGCTAGTGTATCTTATATGATGATAGTTGCCGGAGCTGGTATGGTTGTAGGAAATATTTTTGGGGGATATTTAGCCGATAAATATAATCCTTTAAAAGCATTGATATTTCTACTTTCTATGATGGTTTTATCTTTAGTTTTAGTGTTTTTCTTCTCAGAAAATAAAACAATAGCAATATTGCTTACTTTTATATGTGGAGCTTTAGCTATGAGTATTAGTTCTCCTATAAATATGGTAATGTTAAAAAGTGCAAAAAACTCTGAAATGTTAGGTGCAGCATTTATTCAATCAGCTTTTAATGTGTCAAATTCTTTAGGAGCATTTGTTGGTGGTATTCCTTTATTATTTGGTTTATCTTTTGTTTATCCTTCAATTGTAGGTGCTGGCTTAGCCCTTTTAGGTGTAGTTCTTTGTTTAGTTTTTTTTAAACGATATGAAAAAGACTTAAGATAAGTTTTTTCCTTGACAAAGAAATGTGATATTTGGACATTTTATAGCTACTTTTGTAGGTTTGTTCTTTTTTCATATAATAGGACCTCAATGGTGGAGTATGGCTTTAGCATTAGCAAGTGCAATTGCTCTAATGATGATTGCTAAAGTAGTCCATCCTCCTGCACTTTTTTATAATAATTTACACAAAAACAAAGTTTATCCAATATATTGGTAATGAAAAAATGTGAGTATTTTGAAGAAGAACATGAAAATGTTAGTAAAGAAAAGGATCCTTACAAATTAGCAGAATATTATCTAGATACAATAGATAATAACTAGTAGAAAAATTCTACTAGTTATTATTTTACAGAAACTCCGTATTTTTCAAGCATTACAGCCCAAATAACTTTATTTCCATTTTTATCAAATAATGATGGTGTTCCACTAATACCAAGATCTTGAGCTATTTTCATTTGTTCATCTAAAGACTTTTCAAGTTTGCTTAGTTTATCTTTAGATATTTTTCTATTTTTAAAATCTTCACTATCTTTTGTAGTTTCAGTCATAGTTCTAACCTTATCTTCATAAGAGTTTTGACTCATGATATAAAGTGAAATATCTTTTGCATTTTCATGAAATGATAAAGGATAGAAAAATACTTTAATTTTTACTTTATCTTCAATTTCTGAAAAGTACGATTCAAATTTTTTACAATAAGGACATTCAGGATCTGTAAAAAGAATATATTCGTCTTTCCCTTTTCCAAAAGTGAAAGCTTCTTTTCCTACTGTTGCTGATAAATCAACTGGTAAAGTTAAAGGTTGACCATCTTGAGTATTTATAGCATCCCCTGGAAGTAAATATTTTTTATCTTTTGTTAAAAAAATAGTATCCATTCTACCTTTTACTTTTACACTTAACCCATATAAACTTCCAAAATCAACTCCATTTTGTATTTCTACTTGAGCCATTTTAATTAATGGTAAAGTTTGAATTTGATTTATCTCTTGTTTTGATAACTTATCAGCAGCACTTAAACCTGTAGTCAAAGATAAAGCTAATAGAATATTTCTTGCGGTTTTGAACATATATACATCCTAATAAAAAAATTTTAGAGATAATACAATATTAATGTTTAGTTTTTATGTAGTTTTTGTATTTTATCAATAATTTTTTCTTATATTAGGAAATTAGCATAAATAATATGTAAGTAGTAATAAATGATATTATAATCCCATAGCCAACAACTGCTGAACTAAGTCTTGGCGCTAACCCTGCCATTGATGCAATTGCACCTGCTGTAATCATTGGTGCCATTCCTGCTTCCATAATCGAGATTGTTGAAATATCTCCTTCCCATGAAAAAAGTTTACAAATTAAAAATGCAATTAGTGGTGCAATAATTAATTTTACAGTTAAAGCTACACTAAAAGGTTTTATTTCTTCTTTTTGTAGTTTTAATTTTAATTGTAATCCAACTGCAACTAAAGCAACAGGTACTATAGTTGCTGCTAAAGCTGATAATACTTTTGTAAGGTTTTCATTAAATTCAACACCTATTAGAAATAAAGCCACAATTAAAGATAAAAAAGGTGGGAAAGTTAAGACTTTATAAAGAATAATTTTAAAACTTAATTCGCTTTTACTAGAATAGTAAGAAGCAATAAAAGTACCATATGTAGCTAAGGCAATAAAGGTTCCTAACTGGTCATAAACTAAAACATAAGGTAAAGCACTTTCTCCCATATAAGCATTTAAAATTGGAATACCAAGAAAAGAAGAGTTTGTTAAAATAGCTACAAGCATAAGTGAGCCTGTAATCTCTTTTGAAAAATTAAAAAATTTTGATAAAAGTAAGATTAGTATTGCTGTTATGAACATCACAAGCCAAGCAATGATTACAGGAATTAAAGTATCCATTGAAAAAGTTAATTTAGGTATTTGTAATAAAATCATTGCAGGTAAAGAAACATAAATAACAAATTGGTTTAAAGTAGTAGCTGCATCTTTTGAAAAAATATGTAGTCTATTTAAACCATAACCTATAACAATACATAGTATTATTAAGATAAAGTTTTCCATTAATTACTTCTTCCCTAAATTTACATAACAAGAGTTTTCACCAGTAATTTCTCCATGTGCTGAACTGTATAAAATACCCCAATTATACATTTCTTCTAGTACAGGTTTTAGTTTTTCTCCAACATCTGTAAGTGAGTAAACAACTTTAGGTGGGATTTCAGGAAAAACTTCTCTGTTTATGATATTTTTTTCTTCTAATTCTTTTAATTTTACAGTTAAAGTTTTTTGAGTAATTTCACTAATTGTTTCATGTAATTCTTTAAATCTTTTTTCTCCATCTAATAAATGCCAAATTATTGCTAATTTCCATCTATCATTGAAAATATCTAAAGTAACTGCGACGGAACACTTATATTCTTTGTTGTTTATATAATACATTCTTATACTCCATTTTTTGATTATAACATAAAGATAATAAATTTACATTACTTACCTAAAGTAAAGTAAGGGTAAATTAAGTTTATCTAAAATATAATTCCAAAGCATTTCGCTGAAATTAAGGAATTATATGACCCAAAGTGAAAACAAAACAAAATATTTTATAGGAATGATCGTTGCAATGCTTATTTGGGGTATGGCTTGGACTTCAGGTAAAGCAGCAGCAGAACATTCAAATGCCGAAGTGGCAGCGTTTTGGCGATATGCTATATCTTTTATTACAGTAATACCTATAATCTTTTATATGAAAACTTCTTTTAAAGCTGATAAGTTAGGAGTTTTTTATATGGTTCTTGCAGGAGCTTTAATTGCTTTTTTCAATTATTTGTTTTTTGCAGGACTTTCACATGGACAAGCAGGATATGGAGGGACACTTGTAACAGCTATTTCTCCAATACTTACTTATTTAATGTCTCTAACAATTTTTAAAACACAAATAACAACAAAACAAATTCTTGCTTTAAGTGTAGGGATTTTTGGAGCAATTATTTTGTTGAAAATACCTTTTGAAGGTTTAGGCTTTTTAAATGTAGATAGCTCTTACTTTTTAGAGTGTGCTGTTGTTTGGTCTATTGTTACAATAATAGCTCAAAAAGCTGCACAAAGAGGAGTTGATCCTATGTTTTATACGTTAGTTGTATTTGGTGTGACAGGTCTTATAAATATGTTTTTTGCTTTACCTTTTCATCCTTTTGTTTTAAACAATTTTGATTCAATCTTCTGGTGGAATATATTATTTATTGGAATTTTTGCTGGAACTTTTAGTACAGCACTTTTTTTTATCTCAGCTAGTAAAATAGGAGCACATCAAACGGGAGTATTTATGTTTATAGTTCCTGTGGGAGCAATTATTTCTAGTTGGATAATTTATGGGGAAGAGATAATGTTATCAACAATAGTTGGTTGTGCTTTATCTTTTGTTGCAGTTCTTCTTTTTAATTCAAGAAGAGGTTTAAGAAAAAAAGCACAAATAATCTAATCTTTAGGAGTAAAAATCATGAATCAAAGTGAAAATAAAAAAGTTTTAATTTTAAATGGTCATCAATATTATGATGTAGTTGCAAAAGGTGAACTTACAAATAATTATATTAAAAAAGCAAAAGAGTTCTTTTTGGAAAATGGTTTTGAAGTAAAATATACACATATTGAGGAAGGTTATAATAAAGAAGAAGAAATTGAAAAATTAGTTTGGGCAGATTATATTTTACTTCAATACCCTGTATATTGGATGGGTGTTCCTTGGATTACAAAAAAATATTTTGATGAAGTTCTTACTCAAGGCAAACATTATGCAAGTGATGGAAGAAGTAGAGAAGACTCTTCAAAGACTTATGGAAGTGGAGGACTATTAAAAGGTAAATATATGTTGTCTTTAACTTATAATTGCCCAGAATCAGAATTTGGTAATAAAAATGGTTTCTTTGATGGTTTATCTTTAGATGAAGCCCATGTCGCAGTTCATAAGACATTCCAATTTTGTGGTTTAGAACCTTTAAAAACTTATTCAGTACATGATATTTTTAAAGGAGATTTAGACTTAGAAAAAGAATTTAAAAAGTTTGAAAATACTTTAAAAGAGAATTTTAAGTAATAAATCTTTACTTATGTAAATGAAGTGATTAAAAAAAATTGTTACAATAAAAAATTAAAATATAGAGGATTTATTTATGGAAAAAACATTTATGGAAGCTATGGATTTTAGACATGCTTGTAAAATTTTTGATGAAACAAAAAAAATTTCAGATTCTGATTTAGAATATATTTTAGAAGCAGGAAGAAAATCTCCTTCTTCTTTTGGTATGGAACCTTGGAAGTTTTTAGTTATAACAAATAATGAATTAAGAGAAAAATTAAAAGAAGTTTGTTGGAATCAACCTCAAATAACTACTTGTTCTCATCTTGTAATTATTCTTGTAGCAATTGAGGATGTTAAACCAGAATCTGGGGTTCCTAGAAGAAAGTTTGGAAGAAGAGAAATGCCTCAAGAAAAGTTGGATTTTTATTTAAATCTTTATGCTACACATTTACAAGAAACACTTTCAACAAATGAGAATGTTTATTCTTGGACTTCAAAACAGACATATCTTGCTGCTTCTAATATGATGACAGCTGCAGCAATCAAAGGTGTTGATTCTTGTCCTATTGAAGGTTTTGAAAAAGAAAAAGTTGAAAAAATATTAGAACTAGATACTTCAAAATATCAATTATCTTTAGTTTTACCATTTGGATATAGAATTAATGAACAATCTTCTCAACAAAGAGAAAAACTAGAGGATATTGTAGAGTATATTAAATAATTCACTTAAGGAGTAAGTATGAGTTTACTTTTAAGTCCTAGTAATATTGGGAATTGTCAATTAAAAAATAAAATTGTAATGCCTCCTATGTGTATGTACAAAAGTGATGATAGTGCAAAAGTTAAACCTTTTCACTCTCTTCATTATACTTCAAAAGCTCTTGGCAATGTAGGTTTAATTATTGTTGAAGCAACAGCAATAGAAGCAAGAGGAAGGATTTCTAATAATGATTTAGGAATTTGGGAAGATTCTCAACTTAGTGGACATAAATCACTTGTAGAGCAAGTTCATGATTTTGGTTCAAAAATAGCTATTCAACTTGCTCATGCTGGAAGAAAAAGTTTAGTAAAACAGACAAATCCTGTCGCTCCTTCTTCAATACCTTTTGATATAAATAGTGAATTCAAAGTTCCAGAAGCTTTAAACTTAGAAGAAATAAATTTAATAAAACAGCAATTCTTAGATTCTGCAAAAAGAGCAAAAGAGGCTGGCTATGATATCTTAGAACTTCATGCTGCCCATGGATATTTACTTTGTGAATTTTTATCCCCTTTAACAAACAAAAGAGAAGATATCTATGGTGGAAGTTTAGAAAATAGATGTAGATTAACTTTAGAGATTGCTAAGCTTTTAAAAGAACAGATTGATTTACCTTTAATTGTTCGTATTTCTGCAAGTGAATGGAAAACAAATGGTTGGGATATAGAAGATTCTATTTATTTATCAAAAGAGTTGGAAAAACTTGGTGTAGATTCTATTCATGTTTCAGCAGGTGGAAATCAAAAAGAGCCAGATTTAATGCCAGAACTTTTACCTTTATATCAATGTGAGTATGCAAAAAAAATAAAAGAAAATATAAATATCCCTGTAATTGCAGTAGGCTTAATAACTACAGCAAAACAAGGAGAATCTCTTTTAGAAAATAAATCTTGTGATTTTGTAGCTTATGGAAGAGAGCTTTTAAGAAACCCAAATTTAGTATTTAAGTTTGCTAAAGAATTTAATGAAACACAATTAATAGAAAGTTCTTATCTTCGAGCTTACTTATAAAAGTTAGTATTTAAACTAACTTTTTATATAAAGAACTTATTAAAACAAGTATAAATAAAAATATTCCAATAGCTAAGAAAAAATTTTGTACTCCCAAGTTCCTAACAATAGGGTAAAATACTATAGGAGAAGCAAACTGTCCTAGAAATAAAGAACTTGTTAGATATCCTGAGGCTTTTACTCTTTTTTCAAAAGTTGTTTTACTTAACATCCAAGCAGATACATTTGTCATCATAATACCTCCACCAAAACCAAAAAGCATAGCAGTTAGATAAAAATAATAAACATTATGGATAATTCCCACTGCTGTAAGACCTGTGGCAACTATAGTTAAAGCTATTAAATAAACAGTAGAAAAACTATATTTCTTTTTTAGTTTTGAAAAATATATTGCTCCAAGTGCATTAGTCAAAAAAGCAATACCTATAATAGAACCTGTAAGTTTTCCACTTGCTTTAAAGGTATCCATTATTAAAAAAGGCATTTGTGTTGGTAAAATAAAGAAAATAAGCATAAAGAAAAAACCTAAGAAATAAACACCTAAAAGGTTTGCAGGTACTAACTGAACTTCCTCTTCAATTTGTTCTTTTGATTTTTCTACTAGAAAAAAGATAATCATAGGTAAAAGCAAGAAGCCAATTAAATAAATACCAAAAGTAAATCTCCAGTTTATATCTGACAATAAACCTCCACTTACTACAAAAATAACCCCACCAATGGACATAAAAGCACTTTGATATCCCATAAATCTATGTCTAGCTTCTCCTTGAAAATAATCACCTACTAAAGAAGTTGATACAATCATTAATGTGGCAATTGCAATTCCAAATAAAGCTCTTGAAAATAAAAATGCTTCTAAACTATCTAAAAATAATCCAGAACTTCCTGTTATTGCAAAAATAGTTAGGGCAAGTATTGCAGATGTTTTTTTGCCATATTTAAATATTATATGACCTAAAAAAGGAGAGAATAGGGCAATGATAACTGAAGGTAAAGTAAGCATAAGTCTTGAATAAAATTCAATATGATTGATACTACTAAAATAGTCTTGAAATCTAGGAAGTGCTGTAATAATTGCAACATTTGACATCATAGTTGTCATAGATAATAGTAGTAAAGTAAGAATAGCTGTTTTTTTGATAATATAACCTTTGTTTATTTGAAAGATAGGTTATTATTATAGCTAAAAGGCACTTTAGCTTTTGTTTTATTTTCTCTACACATTTATAGAATATAATAAAAGAAAAACTACAAAAGGATTAATAATGATAGCTGAAATAGTATTTGCAGCTGGTTGCTTTTGGGGAGTGGAAAAGCACTTTGAAAATTTAAATGGTGTTACTGATGTAAAGTCTGGTTATGTAGGAGGTAATTATCCTAATCCTACATATAAAAAAGTCTTAGAGTATAGAAAACTTCCTACAAAAAATAATTTAGAAATAGTAAATTATACAGAAGGGGTACTTGTAAAATTTGATACAAATAAAACAAATGCTAAAGAACTTATAAAATCTTTTTGGCAAATACATGACCCGACTCAAAAAAATCGTCAAGGTAATGATATAGGAAATAACTATCGAAGTGCAATTTTTTATACAAATGATAATCAAAAAAACATAGCAAAAAATACAAAAGTGAAATACCAAAGTTTATTAGAAGAGCATGGCTTTGGAAAAATTGTGACTGAAATTAAACCTTTAGAAAAGTTTTATGAAGCAGAAACTTATCATCAAGATTATTTAGCAAAAAATCCAAATGGTTATTGTCCAAACCATGCAACAGGTGTAAAATTTGAAAAAGAAAAAGAAGTAAATAAAGAGCTAATTCAACCTTTTAAAGGCAAAGAAATTATAGTTATAAAAGCCCAAGGATATTGCCCTTATTGCGAAAAGTTTGAAGAAGATGTAAGTTCTAAGTATAAAGGAACTATACCTCTTCGAACAGTTTTAGAAAATCAGTTAAAAGGTTTTGATATAAAAACAAAACTTGATGCAACACCAACAATACTTTTTATTGAAGATGGTAAAGAAGTTTTTAGTAATAGAGGCTATTTAAATGAAAAAGAATTTTATGAACAATTAGGAGCTTTTAAACTTGGAAAAGATACTGAAAGTTATAATGTAGCTTTTAATAAAAGTACAGATTCAAGGTTTTGTAAACAGTATGATATTTTCAAAGATACCCCTGATGGAGTCTTTATAGATAAAGTATCAGGAGATATACTTTTTGATACAAAAGATAGATTCAATTCAAAAACTGGATGGCTTAGTTTTTATAAAGCAGTAGATGGGTCAACTATAGAAAAACCAGATTATAGTTATGGTATGAATAGAGTAGAAGTCCTTGCTAAAAAAAGTGGAATTCATTTAGGACATGTATTTGATGAGTTTGGATATAGAAGGTTTTGTATAAATGCAACTGTTTTAGAGTTTGTTCCAAGAAGTGAAGTAAGAAAGATACAATAATATATAATTTATATTATTGTATCAATTTTTGTTTATTGAACTTGAAAAGTTAAAGTTGCTACATAGGCTTCATCATCATAGTTATTTTGAAATTCTTTTAAAGTAGGTTCTGTATGTTCTACTTTTAAAATCCAATATCCTGAATGCTCCGGTGTAATTTTAACAATTCCATTAATATTTGTTTTCCCTAGTAGTTTTAAGTCTCCTTTATTAGAAAAACCTGCATATGCTCCATAAACATCAACATTTGATAGAGGATTCCCTTTAAATAATACTTTTACATTTAATTCTTTTTCTAAACTTTTTATATTGTTAGGATTTTCTAAAGGTATAAATTCAAGAGTTTCGCCTAGTACTTTTGAATAGTTTTTATCATTAGTTTCTCCAATAGTCAAAATCCCTTTTGCATATTTATGTACTTTTTTACTATAGATAACATTTTTTAAGTTGTTTTTTGACTCTTGACGCCAAACTTTTTCACCTTTACTATTTTCAAAATTAGACCAAATACTTGGTTTTGTTTTTCCAGTAACAATATAATTTCCTTTTTCTTTTAAAATCATTTGTTTTGCTAAAAGTTTCCCTTTAATAACTTTCTTTTTATTATCAGGATAATGTAATGTGAAACTATTTTCTTTTGTATAGGCATTTTCAACAGGGAATCTATGTCCATATCCAGCATATAATATTGTTGATGTACCTATTTTATTATATTTAGGTTTGAAATCTGAAGCATGGACCCATAAATCATGTGCTAAAGTTTGTATAGCTACAGCAGTACTTAATAAAGTAATTAGAGTTATTTTTTTTATCATCTTATATCCTTATTATTAAAATTTATATTTTATACCAAATTCGAAGTTTCTTGAGTCTCCTAAAAAAACACTATAGTTATTTCTTGAACTTGTAGCATAAAGCTCATCAGTAAGATTTTTTATTGCAAAAGAAAATGTTGTGTTTTTATTGTATGTATAGTCAAGTGTTAAATCAATTGTAGTATATGATGGCAATTTTACTGTATTTGCATCATCTGCATAAAATGAATCTACATAATTAACCCAAGTTCCAATACCTAAGTTTGTAATTGGTATATATCTAATTCCAAGATTTGCTATATATTTTGGAACAGAATATGGAGTATTTCCCGTATAATTATTTGAACCTGTAATAAAATCATCATATTTTGCATCAGTATAAGCTAAGTTTGCATCTATTCTTAATTGTTCTAAAGCTTGAATACCTAAACTAAACTCTAAACCTTTTGAAGATTGTTCCCCTGCATTTAAAACTTTTCCTACTGTATTTGGGTCATTTACAAATATATTTTCTTTTGATATTTTGTAGGCACTTACAGAAAAATCTGCTTTTTCATTTAAAAATGATTGTTTTAATCCAATTTCATATTGTTTTGCTTTTGTTAGATCCAAATCAACTTGATTAACATTCATTTGTACTAAACTATTTCCTGCTTCTATTGATGTATTATAAGAAGTGTAAAGGGTTGTTGTATCAGATAAATCGTAAATTAAACCTACTCTATATGAAAACTCATTATATGTTCTATCTTTTTCAGTATTACTTGTAAAATAGTTCCAATCTACATCAATAGTATCATGTCTAAGTCCAAATAAAAGTTTTATATTATCTGTTATATTAAGTTGGTTTTCTAGGTAAACAGCAATTTGATTAATATCAGTTTCAACATTTTTTGTACTATATGAACCATTTAAATCTATAAATGAGCCTTGTGTTGGATTATAAATATTTGTTTCAATCCCTCCCCAAGTTGGACTTATATCTCTTTGAAAATTCAGTTTACTAATATCTGCACCTACTAATAATTTATTTTCACGTCCAAAAATATCTTGTTTATTGATTAAATCTATTCTATTTCCAATCAAATCTTGTTTTTCTTGAATATCTGCTCCAGCAATATAAACATTATCACTATTCTCAACTTGAAGGGTTTTATATGGTCTTCTAACATCTGCATCCATATTTTGGTAATAGATTTGATTTTTTAATTCTAAATTTGAATTTACAAACCATTGTGTATTTTGTTTTATAAATAAACTATCTCCTTCATCAATTCCATCAGTATAAGTATTATAATTTATTTCTCTTACTTTTTTGTCTAATTTACCATTGATTAAAGGTGTCCCTATGTAAATATTTTCAGCTTCATCTTTTGTTTTATCAATTGTTAATGAAGTGAATAGATTATCATTTATTTTATAAAGTAATCCTGCATTTAGTGAATCTACCGTTTTTTTCTCTCTATCAAAAATAGAGCCTTTTTCTCTTGTGCTTACATCAACTCTATATGCTAATATATCTGGTATTGCTATGCCACCTGCTCCAAAACTCAATCTATAACTATCGTAGCTTCCTATTTTTAAACCAAATTCTGTTTCTTCCTCATTGAAGTTTGGTTTTTTTGTGATTAAGTTTACAGTTGCACCTATACTTCCTTCTCCATTTAATATAGAACTTGCACCTTTTATAACCTCAATTTTATCTAAGTTGGCAGTTTCAAATGCTCGTTTTGAAAAAGCTGAACCATTTAATTTAACTCCATCTGTTAAAAAATCAATTCCTGGAAACCCTGCTGAAAAGCCTCTGGCAATAAATTTACCGCCAGGTCCATGTCCAGATTGTCCACCAGTAATTCCAGTAGTTTTAGTTATAGCTTCAATAACTGTTGTATCACCTCTTTGTTCCATAAGCTCAGATGTCAAAATTTCAATACTTGCTGGTATCTCTTTTAAAGTTAGTTCTAATCTTGAACCAGTTGATGATTCCTTTAAAAGTTGAGATGAATTATTATCTTGTTTACTAGATATATTCACTATTCCTAAATCATTTTTATTTTTATCTTCTGCGTATAATAATGAAGATAAACATAAGAGGGATAATCCCACTAAAACATAATTTCTCACTTGTAACTCTCCTAATAAATATGAATGCAACCAAGTTGCAAAAAAATGAATATTACAACTTTTTACTTAATTGAAAATTAACTAAATAAACATGTAAAATAATAGTATTAGAGTTTGTTTTAAGAAGTGAGGAAAAAGGAGTAAGTAAAGCTTACAACCTTTTTGCCCAAAATTCTTGAACAGTTTTTCTTTGGCTTGGAAGCTTTTTAGCTACAAAATAAAGTAAAGCCCCAAAAATAAATAATCCAATATCAACACTTAAGATGTTTATCATATTTTGAGTGTAAAGTTCATAAGGATTAAAACCACTATTATAAAAGTGAATAAAAGGACTCAATACAAAAAATAGTGCTCCTATATATAAGAATTCTTTAGCAGCTTGATAAGAGTTTATTCTATAAAAAGCCCAAGTTAAAGTTCCTATCCAAAAAATAGCGAATAATCCTTTTTGGATTAAAAATCTATTTTCCATATCAAAGGGAAGTAACCATTGTAAGAAAAATAACAATCCAGTTGCAGGAATAACTCCAATCATTCCTGAAAGACAAAATTTACCAAAACCATTATAAACAGGAATATTAAGAGGAAATTTTCTAGCTTTTTTTTCTAAATATAATAATATACCAAAGCCTAAACCTAAGATACATAAGAACATAAAAAAAGCAGTAAGAAGTCTTGTGAAAATATCTACTTCTCTAAGTATATGTAGAAAAAAAGTTGTATCATATAAGATATTTGTCCATTTTCTATCAAAAACATTTTTTTGGTTTATCATTTCTCCCGTAGCACCACTTAGTGTTACACTTGGAATATTTGATAAACCATTAAAAAAAGGTATATACGGATTATATCCTTCAATCTTTGCAATTGCCGATGAATCACCCCAATTTATAAGTGTAATTTTTTGATAATTTATATTAGGATTTATCTCTTTTGCTTTTTTTATTAATTTATTAAGTGAAAGCATTTTTGTAGTTCTATTATTTTTATTTATGTTAGATTCTTTTGGAAAAAGAGATGGACCAATAATTTTCCAAACTTTAGTCGTTTCACCTTTTGAACTTAAGTATGTCATAGGAGAAGAGAGTTCATATCCTATTTTCATTATTGCACCAGTTAAAAGAATAATAATAAAAGGAATAAAAATCCAAATAAAAATTTTTCTATGCCATTTTGAAAATTTACTTGTTGTACTTTTACTATTTTTTTTATATTTTACTTTTATTATTAGCCATATTCCTCCAAGTATTAAAAACATTCCTCCTACTGCTGTAAGTCCAAAAATGTAAGAACCTATTTTTTTTAATGGTGCTCCATAGTGTAATTCATTTAAAAAGTTAGCTAGTTTTGAATTTTTTTCATCTTGAATTTTTTCTTTTGTTTTAGGGTTAAAAAGTAAATCCTCCTTAAATCTTGTATTAATCTTTATAACAGGGTCTTGCATATAGCCTGGTAAAATAATATTTATAGGATTAATTTCTTTTAATTCTGATTTATCTGTAACATAATTTAAAATTTCTTCATAATCAATTTTATACAGATTTACATTTTCAATATGTCTTGATGGTTTCTCCCAAATTTGAATATAAGGTAAGAATATTGTAAATATACCAAAAAAGGTTATTATATAAAGAAGAATTGAAAGATTGATACCTACTATAGAATGGACTGCTTGTAAGCGTTGTTTTAATAATTTATCTAGTTGATTTTTCATATTTTATCATTTTATAAAAGGTATAACCACTTACGTGGCTATACTTTTAGTAAAAAATTAAAACCTAGCTTCTATATTTATACCAAATCTTCTTTCTTTTCCCATTGTGGCATACATTTGTGGAGAATTAGCATAAGGGTTTCCATCTCTATATGTAATATATTCTTTATCAAATAAATTATCTACCCAAAAGTTTATACTATAGTTTTTAAATCTATATCCTGTTTGAAGATTTACTACTGCAAAAGAAGATAATTTTTCATCTCTATAACTTTCACTACCTTCTAAAATATTTCTTGAATACACTCCTGAATTATAATTAAGGTTACCTCCTAGATAAAATCCACTAGGGTGGTTATATCTTGCACCTAAAGAAGCATTAATTTCAGGAGATTGAGGAAAAGATTTCCCTGCAAAATTTATAACCTCTGAGCCAATATTTAATTTAAAGTCATCAAATTCTGTTTTAACAATACCTATAGAAGAAAAGATATTAAAAGAAGGATTTACCTCATAAGCTAGTTCAAGTTCTCCTCCTAAAAGGTGAGATTCTCCTGCATTAACTGTTCTATCACTATATGGGTCAAAAAAATCTTGCTGATACGATACTTGTTGTTCTTTCCATTTCATATAAAACATATTTGCATTAAATCTTAATGTATCTTCATTCCATAAAGAACGATAAGATAACTCATAGTTTATTGCATTTTCTTCATCATATTTATATGATTCATTATTTGAGTCATCAAAATCAACTCCACCAGGTCTATAACCTTTTTGAACAACAAAACCAATATTTTGTTTATCTTCTATTTGATATTTTATTCCTATTTTTGGAAGAAATATATTAAAATCTTCATCATAGTTTTCATCATTTGAAGTATATTTTTTATTATCAATTTCATATCTAAAACCAGTTATAAGTTTGAAATCATCAATAAATTGCCATTCTGATTCTCCAAAAATAGAACTAGTATTTAATTCACTTTTATTGTCCCTTAAACTACTATCTTCTGCTTGACTTAAATGTAAACCGATAATCCCTTCAAAATTATCATCTGTATATCTTGCACTTAATTCTTGAACAAGCTCTTTTTGTGTATCTATTTGATTTCTAGCTAAATTTATTGATTTTTTTTCAACTTCTGTATCAACATGAGATAAGAATAGTTTTAATTCAAGGTTATCTTTTAAAAAGTAACTAGTATCAAGAGATGTTTGATTTGTCTTTGTTGATCTTGCTTCAATCCAATCAAGCCATGAAGCTGTCCATTTTTTATCAGATAGGTCATAACCAAAACCTGAACCATACATTACATCATCATAGCTTGGTGAATTATAACTTCGAATATGTGTTAATACAGCTTTTAAATCATCATTTGCATAAAGTAGTTTTGCTCTACCTTGCCAATAATCATCATCATTTCTTTCGTCATATCTAGGTAAATCTTTATATGTAGGATAATTTATTTGTCCTTCTGAATGATTATATTCTCCTGCAACTCTAAATGCAATATTCTCATTTATGGGTACATTTACCATTAAAGCAGCTTCTTTATATTCACTATTTCCCATACCTAATCTTATTGCAGCTTCTTCTTCAAAAGATGGATCTTTTGTATTTATTGATATTGCACCTGCAAGGGAACTTTTCCCTCTAAGTGTTGATTGTGGTCCTTTTGCCACTTCAACCATCTCAACATCCCACATTCCTGTAGGACCTCTTCTCGTTCCTCCTTGTGTTTGTGCTACTCCATCAATATATAAGGTTCCTAAAGGTGTTCCACTTGGTCCTCCAACTCCTTCAGAGTTTATCCCTCTAATCACAAAACCACTATCTAGCCAATCTGAAGTATTTACATTTCCCATAAAAGAAAAAGTGTCTTTAAGATTATTTATATGCATATCTTTTAGTACTTTACTATTTATTACAGATAAACTTGTAGTTGTATCTTGTAAATTTCTTTCAAGTTTCTCACTTGTAACTGTCACATCATTTAAAGCAATAGTTTCTTGTCTTATTTCTTTTTTTTCTTTTATCATAATCATATTATTTTCTATGATAGCTTCTAATTCAGTGCCTTCTAAAATAGCCTTTAAGGCATTTTCTAAACCTTGTATATCTTTTATTTTTTTTGCTTTTTTACCTTTTAGTATAGTTGTGTCTACTAAATATGGTATTTCAGCTTTTTTAGATATTTTTGAAATAGCATCTTCTAAAGATGTTGTTTCTACTGTATACAACTTATTAGCATATAAATTTGATGCTAAAACAAAAGCCAAAGATGGCAAAATGAGTTTTTTTCTAAGATTCATTTTTACTCCTGTATTAATTCTGAGAATTGTTCTCTTAATATAGAAGACGCAAAAGTTTAATATTTATGTCAGAAATTTTTCAAAAATTTTAAATTTTTTTCTTTATATAGTATGTATTACCTATTTTATAGGTTTTTATTGGATGAATTATAGAAAGTGATTTCATTAAATTATCAAAATCATTTATTGAAAACTCTCCACTTATAGGTAGGGTTTTTAAACTTTTATCTTCTATTATAACTTTGTAATCTAAATATTTTGAAAATTTTTCTATTACTTCTTTTAACTTTGTTTGTTTGAAAAGAAGTTTATCTTTTTGCCAAGAAGCTATTAGTTTTTCATTTACCTTTTTAAGATTTGATATCTTGCCAAATTTATCTATTTCAATTGAGTCTGCTTTTTCTAAAACTGCTAAAATTTGAGCATTTGAATTTGTAAGTATATGTTTAACACTTACTTTTCCTTCTATTACTGAAATTTGTACTTTGTCTTTTTGTTTTTGTACTTCAAACTTTGTACCAAGAACTTCTACTATGGTATTGTTTGTTTTAACTAAAAAAGGTCTAGATTTATTTGAAGTAACTAAAAATAAGGCTTTTCCTTCTTTAATTTGTATTTTTCTTTTATTTTTAAAATATTTAACTTCTATTTTAGAATTTTTATCTAAAGAGACGATAGAAGAATCAGGTAATTTTATATCTTTTTTCACTTTATTTACAGCAAGGTAAGTTTGCTCAAAACTAGGAGTATAATAATTATAAGTAAAATATGAAGCAAAAAATATAAGGCAAAATAGTGCTGCACTAAAAGAAGTTTTAAGTATTTTTTTAAGAAATTTATCTTTTCTTATTTCTTTTTGGTTTTCAAAGCTTATTTCTTCTAAAGTATTTGTTGGAAGAGTTTTAAAGAGTTCTCTAAAATCTTTTTCTTCTTCAAAGGCTTCTTTATGTTTAGCAGATTTATTTACCCATTCTTGGAACTCTTTACAGGTAGTTAAGTTTAAGCCTTCTTGTTCTTTATTTAACCAAAGCCTTGCTGTTTCAAAAATATCAGTCATTTTTCTTCTAGTTCCTTGATAATCTCTTTTAATTGAACACTTGCCCTTGAGATATGTAAATTTATTGAATTCATACTTATTTTTTGCATTTTAGCAATTTCTTCCCTTGAGTAGCCATCAATTATATATAAAATAAATATTTGTCTTCTTTGTTTAGGAAGTTGTTGCAAAGCTTTTTTTAGCAAGATTTTTTGTTTATGTTGTTCATACTCTTTTTCTGTTTCATAAGTATCATTTAAATGTTTTTCTTCTTCGTATGAAATTTCTTTTGTTTTGGTATCTTTTCTACTATGTTCTATAATAAGATTTTTTGTAACTTTATATAAAAAAGCTCTTTCATTTTCAATTTTAGTATTTTTTTTTGCATTAATAACCCTTGCAAAAGCTTCTTGGGTAATGTCATTTGCTAAATTTGTATCTGAAATGTTTTTTTTAACATATAAAAAGATTTCTTTATAATAAGTTGTCATAGTCCTATCTTAATTCTAACAATAATGAGAATTATAATTGCATAGTTTAAAAAAAAGCTTAAAAAATTTACCCTTACTTTTATTATGATATAATTTTGCCTTTAAAAAAATAGAAGGTTTGAAAAATAATGAGTGAATCAAAAGCAAAAACGCAAAAGTTTATTGTGAAGTTTTTTCCAGAGGTTATGGTAAAAGGAAGTAAAGCAAAAAGACAGATGATAGACCAGCTCTTTGGAAATATAAAGACAATACTTGGGCGAATTAGCGAAGATATAAATTACAAAAAGTTTTTTGATAAAATAGAAATAGTATGTCCAATTGATACAGTAATTGAAGTTAGGCAAAGACTTTTAGAAACTCCAGGAATAGAACTTCTTCTTGAAGCTTTACAGTTTGATGATGTATCTACACTTGATGAAATGAAAGAGATTGTAAATAAGCATACAGCAAAAGAGATTCAAAATAAAACTTTTGTAGTGAGAGCAAAAAGAACAGGAGAACATGAATTTAAATCAACAGATATGGAACAAAAGATAGGAGGTTATATGCTTGCAAATAATCCTCAATCAAAGGGTGTTGATTTAAGAACAGCAGAGGTTACTATAAATATTGAGCTTATACATAAACAATTAAATATAATTACTCAAAAATATAAAGGTTTATCAGGTTTCCCTATTGGAACACAAGGTGATATTTTATCTTTGATGTCAGGTGGTTTTGATTCTACTATTGCTTCATATTTAACAATGAAAAGAGGAATAAAAACTCATTTTGTATTTTTTAACCTTGGTGGAATAGCACATGAAATAGGTGTAAAACAAGTGGCATATTATCTTTGGAATAAGTTTGGGAGTTCTCATAGAGTAACTTTTACTTCAGTTCCTTTTGAAGATGTAGTAACAGAAATATTTAATTCTACAGGTGAGTCTTATATGGGAGTAACTCTTAAAAGACTTATGTTAATGGCATCTGAAAAAATAGCAGATAAAATGGGAATTGATGCTCTTCTTACAGGAGAAAGTGTTGCCCAAGTTTCAAGTCAAACTTTAAGAAATCTAGCTTTAATTGACCAAGTTACAAATAAACTTGTATTAAGACCTTTATCAACTATGAACAAGCCAGAAATTATGGAAATGGCAAATCAAATTGGAACAAAAAGATTTGCTGAGTCAATGCCAGAATACTGTGGAGTTATTTCTAAGAATCCTATCACTCATGGTTCTTTTGCAAGAATGGAAAAAGAAGCTTTAAAGTTTAATTATGAGGTATTGAATAAAGCAGTTGAAGATTCAATTACTATAAATGTAGATGAAATAGATGCTGATATAGATAGTATAGGAGAGATAGAAGTTGTAAATGATATATCAAATAATGAATATACTATTATTGATATAAGACAAAGTGAAGATTGTATTGAAACTTCTTGTGAAACCATAAAAATACCATTTTTTAAACTAAAAAAAGAGTTTGAAAAACTTCCTCAAGATAAACAATATCTTTTTTATTGTGATAAAGGTATTTTAAGTCAATTACACGCTCAATATCTAATTGATTCAAAAGGATACAAAAATATTAAAGTATATAGACCAAACTAAGGTCTATACTTTTTTAGTCTAGTCTTGAACTGTCCAAATAAGTTTAGATAAATCATAATTTAAAGAGTTCAATTTTTCTAAAATTATACTTTTGTCTTTTTCTTGTAGTTTTTTATCTCTTGATAAAATCCAAAGATATTTTTTACTAGGTTCACTAACTACTGCATAAGAATAGTTTTTATCAAGCATTATAATCCAATAATCTCCATAAAAAGGCCAAAAAAATGATACCTTTAATTTTGAGTTTGAATTATCTATAGCATAAGCTTCACCAATAGCTTCTGTTTTTTCATTGGTAGTTATTTTAGTACATCTATTGATAACTTTTATTTCATTATTTTCTTTTACACTGTAAGTTGCAGTTACATTCTTACAATCTTTTTCAAAACTATGTTCATACCTTGCAATTTCATACCATGCACCAAGATATCTATCTAAATCAACTTTTTTTACACTTTTTATATTTGGGTCTTTATAAGAACAAGCCGTGAAGATAAAAATTGTTAATGAGATAAATAAAATATTTTTCATTTATTTGCCTTTTTATTTATATTTTATATAAATAAACTGTTTTTTTGTAGCTTATTTTTATCAATTTAAAGGTTTAGATAGTATAAACCAAAATAAGCTATTGCAAGAGTTATACAAAGGGGTGCATAGTATTTTTTATTATATTCTAAAAATATTTTTGTAGCCCTTTTTGCAAGTACTGGAATAAACATACCTAAAGCTCTTAAAGTAAATATTACTCCAAAAGCTAAAAAAAAATATTTCTCATAAGTATTAATACCTATATTAATTTTATAATAAACAGTAATTGGAAAAATAGCCATTATAAAGAAACAAATTATAACAAATGTATACATTCCTTTTCCAGGTAAAGATACTTCTCTTCCTATAACTTTATCAATAAAGTCTTGCTTATTTTCCCCTGGCCAATATCCACCTTTATACCAATATATATGAATTAATGTTATTCCTAACATTATTATAAAAATATAGAATGTAAATAAAGTATTCATTGTTTTCCCCTCTTTGAAGTAGTTCTAAAAATAGTTTGTCTAAATTTTGTTGTTGCTCATAAGTGATTCTTGGTTGAATAAATAAAGAGCCTATAAATTGGGAATAAATATATTTAAAAAAATAGTACCATACCTTATGGTATGTTGTCAAGGAGAATGATATGTCATTTCTTGATATTCATAAAACTTTTTGGAGAGATATTAAACTCTTTATAAAAGGCATCACTAAAGTTATTTGAGTATTTATATCCACACTCTTTTGCTACTTCATTTACATTGTATTCTTGACTTTGTAATAATTGTTTGGCTTTTTGCATTTTATATTTAAATAATAGTTTATAGGGTGTTGTATTAAATACTTGTTTGAAACCATTTTTTAGTTTAAATTCATTTAGGTGAACTTGTTTTGCTAATTCTACAATAGAAGGTGGATTTTTTATATTTTTAAACAATATCTCTTTTGCTTTATATATTTGTTTTGTATCATATTCATCTAAAAATAGTTTTTTATCATTGTTTTTATTTATTCTATTTATTTCTAAGTGTAAAATTTCTAAGGCCTTACTTTGTAAATAAATACAATTAAGCTCACTATCTTTTTCATAATCAAGTATTTCTTCTATTAAAACTTGAGATTCAAAACTTGTGGGAGAAAAGTCAATAAGTTTAATTTTTGAGTTATCTAAGTATTTATCCAAAAGAGTTGTTTGAAAGTTTCTTTTTAAAAAGTTTTCATTTAGTATTATTCTAAGTTGATCTATTTCCTTATCTTCAAATCTTCGAACGCCATTAGATTGTTCAAAAATACTAATAGTAGTATATCCTTTTTTGAAATCAACTATTTGTTTATTATGGTTTTCGTATTTTGCATTTCCTTTAAGAGTAAAGGTTATTACAAACTTTTTGCCTTTTTGTTTTGCTTTTAATTGGGTTTTTTGATTAAACTTATAATTTGTTCTTAATATATAAAAATCTTCTTGAAGTTGAATATTTTCATTATTACTTATAGCTATATCTTTTGGTAGGTTTGGATTAAAGTAACTTATATCTTTTGAAGATTGACTATAATCATTTAAATCTAGTTTGCACATAATAATTCCTTATAGAATATAAAAAAAACCTTTTGAAATACTAATGATATTGAATATCATTATATAGAATTATAGAATACCTATTGTAAAATTTTTATTAAGGAATACAAAATGAGGAAAATAAAAACTCTACTTTTATGTAGTGCTATTTCGTTAAGTGCAGCTTCAAATATCACTTTAAATGATATTACAATAACAGCAACTAAAACAGAAGAAAATATTTTAAAAGTTCCTGCTTCTGTAACAGTTATAGATAATGAAGATATTGAAAATAAGAATATAGAGACTTTAGAAGATATTGCAGCTTATGTTCCATCTTTAATGTTTTTTAACTCTGGTCAGCCAGGCTTAGTAGCTCCTTCTATGAGAGGAGTTGCTGCAAATATTGTATCTTTTTCTACTCCTGTAAGTCTGTATGTTGATGGGGTTCCTACTATGAGTAGTTTTGGTTTTAATGATGGTTTGTTAGATATAGAAAGAATAGAAGTTTTAAAAGGACCGCAAGGAACCTTATATGGTAAAAACTCAGAAGTAGGTGTTATAAATGTTATAACAAAAAAGCCAGATAATGAAACAAGAGGAAAAATCTTTACTACTATAGGTACTGATGGAAAAAGAGAATTTGGAGCAAAGGTTTCAGGGGCAATAATAAAAGATAAGTTTTATGGAAGCTTAACATATAAGCATACTGAAAAAGATGGCTATATAAAAAATACTTTTACAGGAGCAGATGAAAATGACAAAGAAAGTGATTATGGAAAATTAAACTTTAGATATACTCCTACAGATAATTTAGATATTTCATTCATTGCTTCGAGAATGGAAATGAATAATGGTTCTTCAGATTGGGCAAAAGCTGGATTAAATCTTGATAATGTTCAAGTGTCTTCAAATCTGGTAGGATATGTTAAACCTACTACGAGTAATTTTGCATTAAGTGTAGATTATGATATTAATGAAGATACAAAATTTACTTCAATAACATCCAAAAGAATTCACAAGGATAAAACAGCAGTAGATAGTGACTTAACTTCTAATACTATTGTTCATATGTATAGAGACTATGAATTTGATACTTTATCTCAAGAGTTCAGATTGGAAAACAATTTTGCAGATACAAAAGTTGTATCAGGTATATATTTAGATAAACAAGATGATGAAGTATTCTTTAAAAGAATTACAATGATGGATCCAACAGGTTCAAATTCTGTTCCTCAGGATTTAAATTCAAAGTCATATAGTGTTTTTACAAATGTAACTACACCAATAACACAAAAGCTTAGTATAAATGCTGGATTAAGATATGACTATGAGAAAAAAGATATACAAGTAGCTTTACGAAATATTGATTTAGAAGAAAGTTTTAATAACTTTTCTCCAAAACTATCACTTATTTATGATATTAACAAAGATAGTTCTACTTATTTTACAGTTGCAAAAGGTTATAGAAGTGGAGGATTTAATCCTTTTGCTCCAAGCAATGAAAATAAAGTTTATGATGAAGAATCACTTACTTCTTATGAATTAGGATATAAAGGTTTATTTCTTAATGACTCACTTCTTTTTAGTTCAGCTATTTATTATATGGATATAGATGATATGCAAGTACAAGAAATGCCTATGCCTGCAGTTGTATATATGGTAAATGCAGCAAAAGCAAAATCAAAAGGAATAGAGTTAGAATTACAAGCTTTTTTAAGTGAGGATTTAACACTTTTTGCAAGTACAGGAATAAATAGTACAAAATTTGATGACTATAAAGACATAAATGGAGATTATAGTGATAACTATTCAACCTTTGCTCCAAAATATAATTTTAATATAGGGTTACAATATAAAAATCTTGATGGATATTTTGCAAGGGTAGATGTAAATGGCTATGGAAAGACTTATTATGATGTTGAAAATAAATATTATCAAAAAGCATATGAACTAGTTAATACAAAAATAGGATATGAAACCAAAAACTTTGAGATTTATTTTTATGGAAAAAATATATTTGATAAAGAACATCATGCAACAAATGCTTTTGTAAATGGTACAAATACAGCATACTTTGATGATAGAGAATTTGGTATTCAATTAGCATATAAGTTTTAGGAAAGAAAATGAATATAGGAATAAACAAATATCTAACAATGCTTCTAGAACAAAATAAAGTAGAAGTTCTAGCAATAGCTTTAAAATTAAAACTTTTTATGTATTTAGAAGAAGAGAATATAGATTTAGAAAAACTAC
Source organism: Halarcobacter mediterraneus (assembly GCF_004116625.1). Lineage (NCBI taxonomy): Bacteria > Pseudomonadati > Campylobacterota > Epsilonproteobacteria > Campylobacterales > Arcobacteraceae > Halarcobacter > Halarcobacter mediterraneus. The sequence goes on along the minus strand of NZ_NXIE01000001.1, from coordinate 633,805 downwards.
TTTCTTATCTTAATACTAATAAAGAAAATACCCAAATACTCTTAGAAGCATTGGCTATGATGGATTTAATTAAAAAAGAAAAAAGTTTTTATATAAACAGCTCTTTAGCAAAAAAATATTTCGTATATAATACATCTTCATATTGTGGAGATGTATTTTTACATAGAAAAGAACTTAGTACTCATAGTAGAAAAGTTATGTCAAAACTTATTAGTGAAGGCTCAGCTAAACAAGCCTTGGCAAAAAATTCAAAACTTTGGGCAAATGCTTCAAAAAAATCTTTAAAACAAGAACAAAAGAATCTAATTTCAAAAACTGTTCTAGAAATAGTTCAAGAAATACAAGACTTCCCCAAAATGAAAAAAATGCTAGACCTAGGCTGTTCTTCTGGAGTACTGGGCTTAGAAATTATAAATAAATATCCTAATCTTTCAGGTGTATTATTTGATTTCCCTGATTTAGCTGAGGTAGTAAAAGAGCATATTAGTGAATATAATTTAGATAATAGAGTTAAATTTGTAGGTGGAGATATTCAAAATGATGAAATAGGTTCTAATTATGATTTTATTTGGTGTAGCAATATCTTTTATTTCTTTGAAAATAAAGATGAGGTATTAGAAAAAATCTATAAAGCCTTGAATCCAAATGGAATTTTAATAAGTGCCCATGTGGAAATAGGGGAAGAAAAAGAACAATATGAAGATAGTTTTTTCTATTTTCTTGGCTTAAAACTTCAAGGAAGAACAACTTTCAAACCTATGCACTTGTCTCAAGCCTTTGAAAAAGTAGGTTTTAGAAATATAAATTCATACACTACTGAACAGTTTCCTCTAACAAAAACTCAAATTCATATAGTAAGAAAGTAAAGAAATGAATACACAACTAATAAAAAAGAATATTCTTTTTGGTATTTTACATGCAGCATTTTTGAGTCCTTTTATTTTTTTTATGTTGGGAATGCCTATGATTTTGCAAATGGAAGGTTTTGATTCTAAGTTAATCGGAATGTTTCAAATGGTAGGTTTACCTGCTGTTATAAAGTTTTTATTTTCTGTTCCAATTGATAAGTTTATTTTTGAAAAGAATCATTATAAAAAATGGATTATATTTATAACAATCTTATATGCAATTCTTTTATTTGCAATTAGTTTTTTATCTTTACAAGATAATGTATATATAGTGCTACTTGCAATAATACTTACAACTTTAGTTGCAACTTTTGTTGATATCCCTTTAAATGCCTTGTCAATAAAAGTTTTTACAAAAGAAGAAAGAATAATTGCTGGTTCATATAAATCAAGCTCTTTTTTTGTAGCTGCACTTTTAGGTGGAGGAGTTTTTTTACTTTTTTATAATCATCTAGCTTGGCAAAATACTTTTATAATAATGTCAATTTTAGTTTTAATATCATTGTTTGCTCTTTACTTTATTGAAGAAAACAATAAAACTATAAAAGAAGAACCCGTATCTTTTAAAGCTTTAATATCTTTTTTTAAACAAAAAAATATAGGAATTTGGATTTTTATATTAAGTTTCTACTTCGCTTTTATAAGTGCCGTTTGGGTGTTCTTAAAACCTTATTTGATTTTAAAAGGAGTTAGCCCTGATAATGTAGCTTTTTATGTGGGAATTTATGGAAGTATTATTGGTTTTTTTGCTGGTTTTATTGCCAGTATTGTGGGCAAAAAGTTTTCTAAAAAAAGTATACTTATTCTTTTTGCTTTTGTAAATATAATAACTATTTTAAGTCTATTTAGTATTGAGTATTTTGAACATTTTTCATATTTTGCTTTATTAGTTGTAGTTACTTTAAGTGCAGCTTCTATTACTTTTTCTTCTGCAATTATATTTTCTCTTATAATGGATTATAGTAGAAGTTCAAGTAAAGCTGTTGATTATGCGATTCAATCAAGTCTATTTTCTCTTACAAGGATAATTTCTGCTGTAATTGCAGGAATAATTATCTCAAATTTTGATTATAAAGTAATGTTTCTGTTTGAAGCTTTTGCTGTAGTTTTAGTAGTATTTGTTATATATAAGTTTTATAAGGTTTAGGGAGTATTAATAATACTTCCTATTTAAATACTAATGAAAAGTTACTTTGATATTTATATCTTTATTTTTTAAGAGGTATTTTACTTTTATCTTTAACTTATATTAAAACGCTTTTATTTACATAAAAATGTAAATAATGTGTTTTTTATGTAAAGTTAAGTTTTATAAAAACTCAGTCATATAAGTTCTATATAAAAGTGGTACAAAGTTTTGTTGACATTTTTTATTTTCTCTCGTTTCAATTGATACTGCTTCAAAAAAAGTTGTCCAAAGTTTTTTGAATTTTTTTTCATCTTGTGATAGTTTAGGTTCTTCAAAATAAGCAATATTTTGAACACCTAAATATTCACTGCTTTTTATAAATGCAAGTTTTCTATTTATATCATGAATAATATATTTTTGATTATTTAATCTTTTATAAAAATGCTTGCCCAAAAAATATACGATGTTAAACTTTGTTTCAATTTTTGCATATAAAGTTCCATCTTCAAGTTCTTCAAATCTTGTAAAGCCAGTCATTTTATGTAGATGTCGAAATAATTCTTTTTCCAAATTTTGTAAAAAAAAGACTTCAGGGTTATTTATATTAAAAAGTTCCTTATTGTTTTTAAAGCCTAAAATAATATATTTTAAAAGATATAGTTCAAACTCTTTGGTATCACACATAAAAATATTAAGTATTAACTCAAAACATTTTTTAGGAAACTTGTTTTTTATAGCTTCTAAAACTTTTAGACTTTTTTCTTCATAGGTTTTTATTTCTTTTATTTCTTCTAAAAGTAGTGTGTCAGGCTTTTGATTTATGATTTTTGTAGGATGTAAGTTTTCATAATACACATCATATACTAAGCTTAAAAAGCCTTCAAAGGTTTTATCATAGATTAAAATCATAGTTCACCTGTAATATGACTATAGTTTATATCAAATAGTGAAGGTTGTATTATTTTCTTTTTTGGTGGTGCAATTATTGCTTGTCTTATATCTTCTTTATAAAAAGGAGTTTTAATTTTATTCTTACCTTTACAAGTTATAAAATACTTTGCTCTTTTTAGTGATATTTTAAGTTTTTTTAAATCCTCAAAATCTAAAGATTTAAAACGTCTAGCTTTTAATATTTTAAATACTCCTCTTACGCCGATTCCAGGAATTCTAAGAAGTTCCTCTTTACTTGCTTTATTTATTTCCATTGGGAAGTATTGTAAGTTTAAAAGTGCCCATGAAGTTTTAGGGTCAACTTCTTCATCAAGATTTGGAAACTCATCATTTACAATTTCATCATAAGAAAAATCATAAAATCTTAAAAGCCAATCAGCTTGATAAAGTCTGTGTTCTCTTAATAGTGGTGGTTTGTTTATTATTGCTGGAAGGTTTTTATCATCATTCACTGGAATATATGCACTATAATAGACTCTTTTTAAAAGTGCTTTGTCATATAACACAGAACTTAATTTTAAAATATCTTTATCACTTTCAGGACTTGCTCCAACTATTAATTGGGTACTCATTCCTATTGGTTTTGTATCTTTTTCTAAGCTAATATCTCTTGCATACTTTAGAGGTTGTAAAACCTTTTCCTTTGTTTTATTTGGAGCAAGTAGTTTTAAGGAGTTATCACTAGGCAGTTCAATATTTGAGCTAACTCTATTTGCTAAATTTACTACTTGTTCTATTAATTTTTCATCTGCTCCAGGAATCAATTTTACATGGATATATCCGTTAAAGTGGTATTCATATCTTAAAATCTTTAAAGTTCTTAATATCATATTCATAGTATTGTCTTCACTTTGAATTATTCCAGAACTTAAAAAAAGACCTTCTATATAATTTCTTTTATAAAAGTTTATTGTAACATCAGCAAGTTCTCTAGGTGAAAAAGCTGCTCTTTTTATGTCATTACTTTTTTTATTTATACAATAAGCACAGTCATAAATACAAAAATTTGTAAGTAAGACTTTTAAAAGGGAAACGCATCTTCCATCAGCTGTAAAAGTATGACAGATACCACTATTATGTGTAGCTCCTAATTCTCCAGTTTTATAGTTATTATCACTTCCACTAGAACTACAACTGACGTCATATTTTGCACTATCTGCCAAGATTTGCATCTTTTCATAAATATCTTTTTTCATAAAGATATTTTAACTTAGAAAATTTTTATGAGCATTTTTTATTACAATTTGTAATATTTTCTTTCAACTTTTGTATTGCAAGTTCTTTTTTCTTTGCTTCAACCATAATATCTATATTTTTAGTATCTTCTGTAAACATATTTTCAAGTTCAAAGAGGTCTTTTGCTTCGATATAATCAGCGTGATTCCCAAATTTACCTTCACCTTTTGAAGAAAGATGAACTTTAGGTCTTTTATTCCCCCAAGTTTTAAGTATATCTTTTGGATTAAATTCACTTAAATTTAGGCTATGATGATATATATCAAAAACCATTGGTATTTTCGTAGCTTGGCATACATCAAGAATCTCATCTGCTGTATAAACTCTTTCATCATTTTCTAAAGCTAGTCTTTGTTTTAACCAATCTTCTTTTTCGATAGTTTCAATAAGTCTTTCCATAGCAGAAACTTTATCTCCATAAGCTCCACCACCATGAATTAGTACTGTTCCATTATCATCAATTCCAAGTCTATCAAAAAGCCAAAAAAACATTTCTAATTCTCTTAAAGAGTTTTCTATAACATTCTCTTTTGGTGAGTTTAAAACTGTATATTGTCCTGGATGTATTGTGATTCTTATATCAAAATCTTTTAATCTCTCTTTTGTTTTATCAAAAATAGGTGCTAATTTATCAAGCCACCCCATATCAAAAAGTTTATGGGAAATAAAAGGAACAAAAGAATTTCCAAGTCTAAAAATAGGGTAGTCTTGGCTTTTTGAGTATTCTAGTAAATCAATTAGTTCTTTTGCATTTTGAGCTACTTTTTTTTCAATATTTTCATAGTTTAAATTGTTTAAATTCATAGTTCTATTTGTTGATAAACTATTATCACTTTTTGAACAAAAAAATCCAAATCTATACATTACCATGGTCCTTTAAATCTTATTGGTTTAAAATCAACTTCTTTTTCATGTTTTGTCATTCTTCCTTGAACTCTTTTTTTATTCCATCAAAAGTAGTTCTATCTTGCCAAGCCATTTGTATTAAACGGTTTTTATCTTCTATATTTAATTCAACATTTTTCATTTATATAAAATCCTTATAAATCCTAATGCAAAAAGTACTAGTGAAATCTCTTTTGGTTCAAAACCATATAGTAAATAAAAAATTGCACCAAAGAAAAAAGCAAATGAGATACTATAAGTTTTTATTTGCTTTTTAGTTGACTCTTGAATATATTCAAGTTGATTACGTGAGAGTTCTACTTCTAAGCTTCCTTCACTAGCTTTTTTTATCATTGTTTTAAAATCTTTTACAATAAAAGGTAAATCTTTTATTTCTTCAATAATTGTCTCAGATATTGATTCTTTTGCACCTAAAGCTTTTGGAAGATTTTTTTGAAGTATTGGTAAAATATCTTTTACTCCATTAAAGTTTTCTATATAAGTTGTTCCTAAACCTTCAATAATAGCACTAACTCTTAAAATATAAATTGCATCACTTGGAAGTTTAAAAGGTAAATCTCTTGTACTTTCAAGAATCTCAAAAGCAAGTTTTTGCATTGATTCACTATCAAGATTATCATTTGAGAAAATATCAAACATTTTAGATGTAAACTCTGTAAGTTCACTCATTGGTGCTTCATAAGCTATTGTTCCAAGTTTTTTGTTTGCATTGATATAGCTTTCATAGTCTTGCTCATTTGCAGCTTTTATTAACTCAATTATTGCAACTCTTTTTTCACTAGGAACAGTTTTTACCATTCCAAAATCAAGTAAAATGAGTTCACCTTTTTTATTTACAAGTAAGTTTCCAGGATGTGGGTCCGCATGAAAGTATCCGTTTATAAGCATTTGAGTTGTATAAAAGTCAACTAGATTTGAGATAATCTTTTTAAAATCGATGTTATGTTTAAAGATGTTTTCTTTATCATCAAATCTAAAACCTTCTTCAAAACTCATAACTAAAGCATCGTCACAAGAGTGTTTTTTATATGGTTTTGGGAATTTTACTTTTTGTTTCTTATATACTTTTCTAAAGTTTTTTAAGTTTTGAAACTCTTGATTTAAACTAACTTCTTCAACAATCATCTTTGAAAACTCTGAGATTACGGCTTCAATAGAATTTTTAGTGTAACTTGAAAACAAAGGTTTAAATAATGAATTAAAAATATTTATTATTTTTATATCTGCTAAAACTTGTTGTTTAATACCTTTTCTTCTTAGTTTTACTGCAACTTTTTTATCATTTTGTAAAATTGCTTTATGAACTTGACCAATTGAAGCTGAAGCAATAGGTTCTTTATCAAACTCTTTAAAGATTTCTTTTTCTTTGAAAGCAATATTATAAATCTCTTCAAAATCTTTTTGTTTCATAGGTGGTATTTGATCATGTAGATTTTTTAATTCATCTAAATACTCTTCATTAAAAAAATCAGATCTCGTAGCAAGAACTTGTGCTAATTTTATAAATGAAGCTCCTAATTTAACAATTGTATGTTTTAATTTTTTTGGCTTAAGTGGTCTTATAAATAAAAAGCTTTTCTTTTTTTTGATTACTAAATAAACCGTTAATAAAAATATAAAAACCCTGTAAACTCTAAGTGGTGAATAAAATTTTATAATAAATCCTTTATGGTTCTAATCTATTAATATCCCAAGTTTCATCATCTTTTAGTTCATAAATAAATCTATCATGCAGTCTATTTAATCCACCTTGCCAAAATTCAAAGTAAGTAGGAACTATTTGATAACCACCCCAAAATGAGGGAAAAGGAATCTCTCCTTTTGAAAACTTTTTTCTCATTTCATCAAACTTTGATTCTAAAACACTTCTTGAGTTTACAACTTGACTTTGGTGAGAAACCCAAGCCCCAAGTTGACTACCTTTTGGTCTAGATAAAAAATATTTCATAGAAGCAGTTTTAGAAATTTTAGAAATTTTTCCTTCAATTCTTACTTGTCTTTCAAGACCTAACCAAGCAAAGTGAGCTGAGACATTTGGGTTTTCATCAATATGATGTGATTTTTTACTTTTATAATTTGAAAAAAATACAAAACCTTTTTCATCATACATTTTAAGTAAAACAGTTCTTTGACTTGGTTTTAAATCAAGTCCAACTGTACTTAAAGTAAAGGCATTAGGTTCTATAAGTTCAGCTTCTAAAGCTTGATTAAACCATTTTTCAAACTGTTTAAAAGGATTTATTTCTAAGTCCTCTTTATGTAAGCCTTTTGAAACATATTCTTGTCTCATTTTTGATAAGTCAGGCATTTGAATCTCCAGATTATTTTTTTAATTCTTCTTTTAATTTTTCTAAATCTTTTTTTGTAACTAAATCTAAGTCTTCAATAGCTTCTTTTATTAAAGCTTTGATTTGTTTTTTTACTCTTTTATCTTCTGCTTTGCCTTTCTTCTCTAAGCTTTTTAAAAACTCTTTAGCATCAGATTTTTTAATTTTGCCTTTTTTTTCTAAAGTTTTTATTTCTTCTTCAACTTTATGTTTAACAATAACAGCAGCGCCTAAGCCTGAGTAGATTAATTCTTTTAACATTTTATATCCTTTGTTTTTAGTTATGGTACCAAATTGATTCATATTTTTTCTTAGTTAGTTTTATAATATTTAACTCTTCTAAAAATGAATATAGATTTTTCCATTGGTAATCACTTGGTGCAAAATTTTCATTAAATCTTGTAATTGTATCTTCAATAATTTTATCCATAAGTTCAGATTTGTTTTCCTCTGTAAATTTATAATAAACATCTTTTGCAAAGTCTACATCTTGAAGTCTTTGCATCATATCTTTTGTAACTTTCATAAAAATATTTAATTCTCTAAATTTTTTTTCAAAAGTCTCATTTGTAGAAATTAGTTCTAAAGCAGAAAAATTAGGATAAGGTGAAAGCTTTTGATCTATAAATAAAAACTCAAAACCTTCATAACTAGCTTCAATTGCTTCAAAATTGTAAAAGCATAACCAAGCAGCATCTAAAGTTTCATCTTCTTTTAGGTTATTTATATGCCAAAAATCTTTTTGTACAAATTCAATATTTTTTCTGTCTAATTCAAAACCTTCTTTTTTTGCATATCTATTTAAAATTTCAAAACCAATTCTATTTGTAATTTCATTTGCTTCAGGTGTTGTTATTTTAAATTTTTTATTCTCTTTTAATTTATTAACACTCTCTTTTCTAACTAAAACTCCACCATCTGTTTCAAAAAAAGTACCTAAAGACTTTATGCCTTCAAAATAGTGTTCAAAAAGGTGGATAGGTTCATTTATATGAATATCAATTTTATTTTCGGTTAATTCTTTAAATCCATCATAATGCTCTTTAGGCTCAATAAGTTCAACTTCTAATCCTTCTTTTAAGTAAGCATTAGTATAAACTCCTGCTATGAAAGGTAAGTGGTCAGGGTTCATAAACCATTCAAGTGCAATTTTCAAATTCATCATATTTTTTCCTTCATTTTATTTTATATCTTCTTATAATATTTTTGTAGTAAATAAATGTTAGTTTATATCACTTAAAATGATTTCTTCTATTTTTTGGGATTTCCCAAAATGAGGTAAAAGTTCAAAATTAACTTCTGGAGCTTCTTCTCTTAAATCTTTTATTATGTTTGGAATGTCAATTTGAACATGTTTCCCTGAGTTTAGAAAAAAAGGATAAAAAACAATTCTTTTTGCTCCTTTTATAATAAACTCAGTTGCAACACTTTTTATATCAGGGGTAACAAGTTCCAAAAAAGCTGGTTTTATAAAATCATAATTATTGTCTTTTTGAGAAATTTTATTTACCATTTCTATAAACTCTTTATTAGATTCTTCTTTTTTACTACCATGGGCAATAAAAATAATTCCTTTTTTTCTCATTCTTATTCCTTTTATATCTTAAAGTTATAGCTCTCACATTGTTTTTTTATATCTGTACTTTTCCAAATATCACTTATAACAGCTGTCATATTTGCACCTTCTTTTATAAGTTCTTTAGAGTTTTCACTTGTGATTCCACCAATTACACAAACAGGAATTTTAAGTTCTTCTTTTGCTTGTTTAATAATTTTTTTATTTGCTGTAGGTGCATTTGGTTTTGTCTTTGAAGTAAAAAAAGAACCAAAAGCTACATAATCTACATTTTTTCTTTCCATCTCTTTTGCAAGGTCTAAGTTTCCATAACATGAAATTCCTAAGATACCTTTGTAATCTTTTCTAACTTCTTCAACTCTATGGTGGTCACTTTTCCCAATATGAAGACCATCACATTTAAGTTTTATAGCTAATTCAATCCTATCATTTAAAATAAATATTGCTTGATATCTTCTGCATAGTTCTTGCAATTTTAAAATAAGTTCTTCTATCTCTTCATCTTTAGAAATTTTATCTCTAAGTTGTACTATTTTAGCACCACCTTTTAAAGCCTCTTCAATTTGTTTTAAAATAGTATTTTTAGGTGTTAAAATATCATCACTAATTACATAAAGACCTTTTAATCTTTCAGACATTCTTTTCCTTTTTTATGGGCGATTGGCCCTTTTCCATGACCTATATTTGGAGCATTTAAAATAGCTTGATATATAAACTCTTTTGAAATCTTAATAGCTTCTTCTAAAGACTTACCTAAGGCAATATTTGCTGCAATTGCACTTGAAAAGCTACAACCTGTTCCGTGATTATTGTCTGTTGAAACTAATTTTGTATAAAAAACTTTTTTGTTTTCTTTGTCAAAAAGTGTGTCCATACTAAAATCTTCATTATCTTTTTTTATAATATCATTTTTTATTACTACCTTACAAGGTAATTTTGAAATTTCATTAATTGCTTTTTCATTTAATAAATCATAATCAAATAACTCTTTTGCCTCATAAAGGTTTGGAGTAATGATATTAGCATAAGGGAATAAAGATTTTAAGTTTTCAATTGCATCATCATTTAGAAGTTTTGAACCTGCTTTTGAAATAAATACTGGATCAAAAATTATGGGAATATTTAAATCTTTGATAGTTTCTCTTACAATATCAATAATTTCATTTGAAAAAAGCATTCCTATTTTTATAGCACTTATATCAAAATCTTCTAAAACTTTCTGTATTTGTTCTTGTACAAACTCTGGTGAGATTTCTTGAATATTACTTACTCCTTGAGTGTTTTGGGCTGTTAAAACAGTCAAAGCACTGCAAGCAAATACTCCAAAAGCTTCAAATGTTTTTAAATCAGCTTGAATACCAGCTCCACCACTACTGTCACTTCCAGCAATTGTTAAAACGATTTTCATTATTATCCTTAGATTTTCATTTATGATATTGTCTTGAATCTTATATTAAAAAGTAATTAGAATAGAAAAGAACTTGAAAGATTTTAAAGTAGGGAAATAAACAAAATCTTATATTCAAGTTCTTTAGGGACTATTTTATGTTAATATAATGTTTTTTTGTAGGATAAATATGTCAATTAGGAAAATCTTTTATTATTGTAATAACTAGTTCTCCAACTGTAAAGCCAAACTTTTTCATTTTTGAGTGGTTTATAATTACACCATCTTCTTGTAAATGAAGCCAGTCTTTTACACTAATATCTATAGTGCTATCATTATAAGGAACTCTCATTACATAATCCATCATAACTGTATTCCCTAAAGCTTGCATTTTAGCAGTTCCTACTATATCTCCTGCAGTTGCATCAAAAGTTTTTTCACCAGTAGGTACTAACTTCCAAACTCTTGTAAGCTCCTCTCCATCATCATAAAGAAACTCTTCATTTAAAGTTCCAACACCATTTTCATCCCAAGAACCAATAAGAGTTCCCTTAAAAGTTCTGATGATTTTTCCACTTCTATCTTTTACTAACCCATAAGCTGTTAGTTTACCGTTAAAATATTCTTGAGGTACAAACTCTGGGCTTTTGTTTTTAAAATCTTCTATTTGCATTTTGCTACATCCTGTAAAAAATAAAATTGCTAAAGCAATTAAAAATATGCTAAAAAATCTATTTAAATTTTTCATGCCACAAGTCCTTTATTTAAATTTATGTTTTCATATCTTGTAAATACTAGTTGAACAAGATTGATATTTCTTGTTAAGAATCCAGCTTCACAATAACAAAGATACATCTTCCACATTCTGATAAAGTATTCATCAAAACCTAACTTTTGAACTTCATCAAGATTGTCTAAAAAGTTTTTATGCCAAACATTTAGTGTTTTTGCATAATGTTCAGTGAACTCTTCCATATGAAGTAAATTTAATTTTGTATGTTTAGTTGTTGTTTCAAGTATTTTTCCAACACTAGGAAGATGTCCTCCTGGGAAAATATACTTTTGAATAAAGTCTGTTCCTTTTGAATATGAATCATATCTTTGGTCAGGCATAGTAATTATTTGCATAACTAAAACACCACTTGGGTTTAATAAACTTTGGCATTTTTTAAAGAAAACATCAAAATACTCACGCCCAACAGCTTCAAACATTTCAACTGCAATAATTGCATCAAATTGCCCTTGCATATCTCTATAGTCTTTAAGCATAATGTTTATTGACTCTTCTATTTTATGCTCTTTAAATCTATCTTCACAAAGCTTTTTTTGTTCTTTTGAAAGGGTTAAAGTAGTTACTTCACATTCATATTTTTTCACTAAATGCATAGCCATAGCTCCCCAACCAGAACCAATTTCTAGAACCTTTGAACCTTTTTTTAGATTAAGCTTTTTTGCTAAAATATCAAGCTTTCTATTTTGGGCTTCAAATAAATCTTCATTTTCATTTTGAAAAACTGCAGCAGAGTACATCATCGTATCATCAAGCATAAGTTTAAAGAAATCATTTGATAAATCATAGTGTTCTTGAATATTTTTCTGTGCTCTTGTTTTAGAATTTTTTCTAAGAAGATGTTTCATTTTATTAAAAAATGGAAATAGATTATATAAACTAAAACTCTTTTCATCTTCACTTTTTGTTTGAAGTTCATTTGAATTTAAAAGAGCAATTTTTATTAATGAAGTTAAATCATCGCAATCAAAATCTTTGTCCATATAGCTTTCTGCAAAACCAATATCTCCATAGAAAGTTAATCTTTTAAAAAGATTTCCATTATTTAAAACTAATGTTGCTTTTGGATAAGTCTTGTCTCCATAGGTTTTAACTTTACCATTACTAAAGTGAACTTCTAAATCACCTCTTTTTATCTTAGATAGAAATTTATCTCCTATTTTGTTCCATAAAGTTTCCATCAGTATCTCCTTACTGTATCTTTTTCAATTGGTTTATTCCATTTTAAACCTAATAATTTAAGTTTTATACTTTGATATATTGTTCTTGTAACAACCCAAAAAGTTAAGAATGTATGTTTAAAGAATATACTTCTTAAATTTTTAGTTGTAAACTCTTTAGCTTTTGCTGTAAAATTAGATGTTAATTTTTTCTTTTCATCTTCAAAAAGAGTTATACTTAGATTTAAATCTTTTTCATTATAAACTAATGTAAATTCATAATCCCCATCTCTTTTGAAAAATGGAGAAACATACATATCTTTTTTAGTTCTACCTTTATAAATTTTGTTATTTGAGCTTGTAAGCTCTACAGGGTAGATTACTCTTCCTCCATTGTAATTATGCACTTCTGCAATAAGAAAGCTTGGTTTATTGTCTTCAAAAAGAATTAATGCACTAATTGGATTAAAAACAAAACCTGCAATTCTTGGAAGAGTTAAGAATCTCATCTTTTGTGTTGGTTTAATTGCAAAACTTTTTAGTAAGAAATCTATATTTTTTAAAAAGTCTTCTTTATTTCCGAAGTGGTCTTTTGAATAAAATGAGAATAGGTTAAATTTATTATATGAAAAAACTTTATTTTTAATATCTTTAATAGATGATAAATCAATATCAAGCATAAAAAATTTATATTTAAAACTATGCTCTTTAGGAAGAAATCTTTTATGATAAATCATTCCATCAAAAATTAAATGTTTCATAATTGGCACCCAAACTCTTTTGCTATAGTATTTGCACTATATAATCCATCTTCATGGAAACCATATCTCCAATATGCTCCTGCATAATAAGTATTATTTTTCCCATTTATAAGCTCTCTTTTCTCTTGTGCCTTTATGGCTTTTAAATCAAATTGAGGATGGGAATAGTTAATCTTTTCAATTATATTATCTAAATTTTGTGTTTCATTTAAAGAGACAAAATACTCTTTTTCTTTTTTTAGATTTTGTAAAGTATTTAACCAATAAGAAAGAGTTACATTGTCTTCTTTTCCATCTGTTTTGTAATTCCAAGCGGCATAGGCTTTTTTATTAGGGAATAAAGCTTTTGTATCAGTATGTAAAACAGCATCGTTATCTTTGTATTTAAAACTTAATAAAATATCTGTTTCATCTTTGCTTGGTTTTTCTAACATTGCAAATGCATCAGGGGCATGCATTGCTAAAATTACTTTATCATAAACTGATTCACTTGAATCTTCATGTACTAAAATAACTTTATCTTTTTCTCTTCTTATATATTTAATTGTAGAGTTAGTATATATTTTCCCCGATACCTCAAGGGCAATTTTATTGACATAGTTTATAGAACCACCACTTACAGTAAGCCATTGATGGTGAGTATCAACTCCTAATAAGCCATGATTTTTAAAAAAGTTTAAAAAAGCTCTTGCTGGAAATTCATTCATTTTTTTAGTAGGTGTTGACCAAATTGATGCTCCCATCGGAATAATATATCTGTCTTTAAAATATTTTGAATAGGGCTTTAAATACTCTCCTAAGCTTAAGTCTAAGTCTTCACTATCGTTTTGTAAATCTTCATTTGCTTTTTTATTAAATTTCAAAATATCTTTAATCATAATGTAATGACTTGGGTTAAATAGATTTTTCTTTTGGAAGAACATCCCTTTTAAATCTTGACCATTGTAAGCTGTATTAGATTTTGTATCCCAAAATGCAAAACTCATATCAGAGTTCTCAATTTTTACATCTAACTGTCTAAATAGTTTTGTTAATAAAGGGTAAGTTTCATGGTTAAATACTAAAAATCCAGTATCAACACCAAACTCTTTTTTATCTTCTTTCACAAAAGTAGTTCTAGCATGACCACCTAGTCTTGAACTTTTTTCATAAAGGTCAACGTGATGTTTTTTGCTTAATAAATATGCAGAGCCTAAGCCACTAATTCCAGCTCCTAGAACTGCTATTTTTAATCTTTTTTCTTTCATTTGTATCTTCCATTTTTATCTTGTTTTGTAAATATTAATTTTGATGTGTCCATATAATTATCTATAAATTTAATAAGCTTATTTAATTTTTTTTTCTTCCATAAATGGGTTTCTATGCATAATCCATAGGTTTTTCATAGATTCATCGCTCATAATTGCTGTTTGATAAGATTTATCTAAATAGATAATTCTATACTCTTTAGAAAAAATCCAATAATAGGTTTTATCAAGTACTGCTAAATTATTTTCTAATAGTGGTTCAACAATTCCATTGTAAGAAATAAGTTCTCCACCAATTTCATATTCAAAACATCTATTAAAAACTTTTAATTTATTGTCATTTATTGGTTTATATTCAACTGTAGCAGCTACACAGTTTTCTTCAAATTTATTATAAGTTCTAGCTATTTCGTACCAAAGCCCTGAAAATTTTTTAGGACTAACATATTCTACAGGCTTTGGTGTGTTTATTTGAATAGGAGTTTGTGCAAATAATTGTAGGGAAACAAATATAAGTGTAAAAAATAATAATTTCATTTAAAACTCCTTTCAATATACATTTTATATGTTATTGAAGGATTTTTGTATAAAAAAAATGTTAGTTAATAAATTATTGTTTATCTTCTTTGTATTTATTAATAAAAATAATTGCAGTAATTTTTAAAATAACAGGTGCTAGTCCATAAAGTAGAGTAAGGGTTAAAATAGAATTATCACTTGGGTTGTTTTCATTAAAATCAAAAAGCCCTAAAATACCAAAAGATATTGCAACACTTAAAGCAAGGGATAGTTTTGTAATCATAGCCCAAAGTCCAAAAAGTAATCCAGAACAGTTGTTTTTAATCTCTTCTGCTTTTTGGCTTATATCAGAATGAATAGAAGTAGGGAAAGCTAAATCTGCACCTAAAGAAAAACCTGAGATTATGCAAATTATTAGAAAAGGAACAAAATCATTTTCTCCTAGGAATGGAACAAAAATAAAAGAAGCTGATGCTAAAACAATAGAATAAATCCAGACTCTTTTTTTACTTGTTTTTTTTGAAATAGCAGTCCACACAGGAAGAGCTAAAACCCCAGAAAGAAAATATACAATAAGAAGTAATCCACTTGATTTTGGTTCTTTTATTACAAACTCAATAAAAAGTAAAAATAAAGTTGCAGGAATAGCGTTTGCAAGGTTATTAAAAAAGTATCCTATTTGTAAAGATTTAATTTTTGGCAATTCTTTATAAATAATTTTTAAATATGAAAATTTAAAGTTTTCAATGTTTTCACTTGTTACTGTTTTTATTTTAAATAATGAAATTATTGTAAAACAAGTAAAAAGTATAATAAAAATAACAAATAGTAAGTCTAATACTTCTTTTGTATTACTTGAAATAGAAAATAAAAAAGGAAGTAAAAGAGCAATAAGAACACCAACTATTGTTCCTATTTCTCTAACACTATTTAGTTTTGTTTTATAATAGTAATCATTTGTTATTTCAGCAGACCATGTAAGGTATGGAATATTTACCATACTCCATGCAATATATACTAAAAAAGAAAAAGCAAATAACCAAATGCTTGCATACTCTTCTTTTGGATTAATTAGTAAATAAAAACTTATTATTAGTAAAATAGTACCAATAGCTACTAAAGGTTTTCTAGAATTGTATTTTTGTTTACTTCTATCACTTAAGTATCCTAAATAAGGGTCTAAAAATACATCAAAAAATCTTGCTAAAAAAAGAACTCCTCCTACTAAAGCCATATCTATGCCAATATCTTTTGCGTAAAATGTTGGCAAATAAATATATAAAGGTAATCCAAGTATTGCTAAAGGTACTGCAAGAAGACTATAATAGAGTAAGTTTGATTTAGCCATTGATTTTTCTTTTTACAAATTTAATTAAAAATGATATCACAGGTAGTTTTTCATATAGATTTGAAGCAGCATCCCAAAAATCTTCATGCAAAATTACTTTATCATCAGAATTAAAAATAACTCTACTAACTCCTTCAAAGCTTTGTAGGTTTTCTTCTTTTTTAAATTTAAAAGTAAAAGTCCATTTTATATAAGCAATATTTCGACTTTCAACTATCTCATCTACTTTAAACTTAGGCTCATCAAGTTTTTTATACATATTCAAAAAAACTCTAAAAATATTTTGTAATCCTTTTACTTCATGAAAAGGGTCTTTAAATTTAGCATTTAAGTCAAAAAACTTTGCATACTCTTTTAAGGGAGTATCTTTGTCTATAGATTCAAAGAATGAGGCATAGTCTTGTGCTTTCATTTTATCAACCTTTTTGTAATAGCTAGAGAAAATTTATATGGAATCAAACTTAAAAACTGTAAAAACAATCTTAGTTTTGTAGGAAATCTTACTTCAAATCGCTTATCTTTTGTAATACCTTTGAAAATCTCTTCTGCTGCATATTTTGGTTCCATAAGTTGAGGCATATCAAAACTATTTTTACTAGTAAGTCTAGTTTTAACAAAACCATGATTTATAATTTGTAAATCGATATTCTCTTGTTGTAATTCAGGATGAATTGACTGTGCAAGATTTAATAAAGCTGTTTTAGGTGCAGAATAACCACCACCATTTGGAAGTCCAAAGTATGTTGAAAGACTTAAATTCCAAATCCATTTACCACTTTTTTGTTTTATAAAATATTTTGAGATATTTGTCATGATATTAATAACACCTAAATAGTTTGTACTATTCATTAAAGCAAACTTTTTATAATCCCATGATTTCATATCCATAACTTCATAAGCCCCTGCATTGTAAAACCAAATGTCTAAGCCATCAAAAACTTGCCAAACTTCTTTTATCTTAGTTTCAATATTTTCAGTATCTTCCACATCAAAATCTAGTAAATAAATGTTTTCTTTGTAAGAGTCTTTTAACTTTAAAAGTTCTTCACTACTTGAAGCAGTTCTTGAACTAACTATTATTCTGAATTCATTTTCTAAAAAGATTTTTGTTAATTCTAGTCCTATACCACTACTTCCTCCAACTAACCAGATTCTTTTATTTGAATTTTTCATAACCGACCCCTTTATTAATGTATAATGATATAATATTAAAGTATTTTTTGTAGTAACTTTATGTAATCTTATAAAAAGTAAGACAAAAGTTAAGGTTTTATTAAGATGTTATCTTTGCGATGTTATAATAGTCCTTATCATGTATGATTTTAATAAAAGGATATTTTTTGAGTTATATTAGTGAATCTCATTATAAAAAACTTTTTGAAAGTGCACACATCCCTATGTTTTTGGTTTATAATAATGTCATTGTAGAAGCAAATGAAGCAAGTGTAGAAATTTTCAAAGTTAACACGAAATCCGATTTATATAAAGTTCACCCTTCTCAAATATCCCCAGAATATCAACCAGATGGAAGAAAGTCTCAAGAAAAAGCAAATGAATTAATTAAAGAGTGTTCTGAAATTGGATTCATACAATTTGAATGGGTTCATCAAAACTTAAGAGAAGAAGAGTTTATTGTAGAGGTTACTTTAAAAACAGTAACTATTGATGGTAAAGAAATGCTTTTTACAGCCTTTCGAGATATTCAAAAAGAAAAAGAGTATAAAAAAAGTTTAGAAGAACAAAATTTAAGATTAGAAAATAAAAATAAGTATTTTACTGAAATTAATAGTATTTTAAATACTAATCATGAATGGGAAGAACTAATAGATAAAATCTTTTTATTAGAAGAATTTAGAAAAGCATTAGACGAAAGTTCTATTGTTTCAAAAACAGATAAAAAAGGTATTATCACTTATGTAAATGATAACTTTTGTAAAATTTCAGGTTATAAAAAAGAAGAGTTAATAGGTCAAAGTCATAATATAATAAGACATCCAAATACAAAAAAAGAGTTTTTTAAAAATCTTTGGCAAACAGTTCTAAAGAAAAAAACTTTTAAAGGTGTTATTGAAAATAGAAATAAAGATGGAGAATCATACTTTGTTGATACAACTATTGTTCCTATTTTAGATAAAAATGATGAAATAGTAGAATTTATTGGAATAAGAAATGACCTTACACCTGTGTTTGAAAAAGATAAACTTATTTATGAACAGTTTACTGATGATTTAACTTCTTTACCAAATAGACAAAGACTTTTAGACGATATTAAAAAGTTTGTTAAACCAAAACTTGCAATTATAAATATTGATAGATTTAAAGATATAAATGATTCTTATGGTTTTGAAATTGGTGATGAAATTTTAAAAGAGTTATCAAAAAGATTAAAAAAATATAGATCAACTAATCTAAAAGTATATAGGCTTTCAGGTGATATTTTTGCATTTTTAGCTTTTGGGAATTTAGAAGAAGAGGAACTACTTAAAACTTGTGATAGTTTTATTTATAATTTAGATTTTCAAAAATATAAAATAAATGACTATGAATTTGATATTTCATATTGTGTTGGGATATCAGCAGAGAGTGGAAATAAGCTTTTAACTCAAGCAGAAGTAGCTTTACAATGGGCAAAACAAACCCATAAGGATATTGTTGTTTTTGATGAAAATATGCCTATATATAAAGAACTTAAAGAAAATATTGCTTTAACAAAAGATATAAAAAGAGCAATAGAAACAGATAATATTTTGATATATGGTCAAAAAATAGTAAGTAATAAAAGTGATGATTTCAAGTATGAAGTTTTAATGAGACTAAGACAAGAAGATGGAACTATAGTTTCTCCTTTTAAATTTTTAAATCATGCAAAAAAAGCAAGACTATATCCTCAGATGACAAAAATTGTTATAGATAAAGCTTGTAATTACTTTAAAGATAAAGATGTGACTTTTTCTATAAATTTAATGATAGAAGACATTAAAGATAGAAGAATTATTGATTATTTAATTGAGAAGTTAAAGGAAACAAATACTGCAAATAGAGTAATTCTTGAAATTGTAGAATCTGAAGGAATAGAACGATTTGATGAAGTTGGAGATTTTATTAAAGAAGTTCAGGCTCTAGGTTGTAAAGTTGCAATTGATGATTTTGGAACGGGGTATTCAAATTTTGAATATATAATTAAATTAAATGTAGATATTTTAAAAATTGATGGTTCTTTAATAAAGAATATTCATGTAAATGATAACTTGAAATTAACAGTTTCTACTATTGTAAATTTTGCAAAAGTTCTTAATATTGAAACTGTAGCAGAATTTATTCATAATAAAGAAGTTGATGAAATAGTTAAATCTTTAGGTATAAACTATTCTCAAGGTTTTTATTATCATGAGCCTGAATTTTTAATTTAAATTCAAGTTCATAGCTTTTTAATCTTTTTTATACTTAAGCCTAAATACTTTATAAGTGTAGTTTCTATAATATAATAAATATTTATATTTTTTATATAAAATGTATTATAGGAGTAGTAAATATGAATCATTTGTTAAATGAAAATTGGCATGCACTAAGTACTGAAAAAACTGCAGAACTTTTTGAAAGTGATATACAAGAAGGCTTATCTCCTTTAGATATAAAACATAGAGAAGATTTTTTTGGATTAAATGAAATTAAACAACAGCAAAAAGAAACAAAATTAAAAAAGTTTTTTATGCAATTTCACAATGCTTTGATATATATTTTATTAGCTGCTTCTTTAATAACATTTTTTTTAGGAGAATATATTGATAGTGCAGTTATTTTTGCTGTTATTATTATAAATGTAATTGTAGGTTTTGTACAAGAAATAAAAGCTCAAGAAGCTATTGAATCATTAAAAAATCTAGTTGATACTAATGCTATTGTAATAAGAGAAGGTAAAAAGCATGAGATATCTTCAAAACATTTAGTACCTGGAGATATTGTTCTTTTAGAGTCAGGTTTTAAAGTTCCTGCTGATATGAGACTTATAGATGTAAATGATTTAAAAGTAGATGAATCTATGCTAACAGGAGAATCTTTACCGGTAAATAAAGAAATTGAGAAAATTGAAGAAAATACACTACTTAATGATAGAAATAATATGATTTATTCAGGAACTTTTGTAACATATGGCAGAGCTAAAGGAATCGTTGTAGCAACTGCTGGACATACACAAGTTGGTAAAATAGCTCATTTGATTAGTGAAACAGTATCTTTAGAAACTCCCCTTACAAAAAAAATATCTCAATTTAGTAAATTATTGTTATATATTATTTTAGTATTAGCAGCTTTTACTTTATTTGTTGGAGTTCTACGAGATTATAGTTTTGTTGAAATGTTTATGGCTTCAGTAGCACTTGCAGTTGGAGCAATTCCTGAAGGACTTCCTGCTGCTGTTACTATTACTTTAGCTATTGGTGTACATAAAATGGCTAAGAAGAATGCAATTATAAGAAAACTTCCTGCTGTTGAAACTTT
Organism: Halarcobacter mediterraneus; assembly: GCF_004116625.1. Lineage (NCBI taxonomy): Bacteria > Pseudomonadati > Campylobacterota > Epsilonproteobacteria > Campylobacterales > Arcobacteraceae > Halarcobacter > Halarcobacter mediterraneus. Next base: position 613,063 of record NZ_NXIE01000001.1, on the reverse strand, counting down.
AGGAAGTGTGACTACAATTTGTTCTGATAAAACAGGAACCTTAACCCAAAATAAAATGTTTGTTACTAAAATCTTTACTTCAGATAATTTATATGAAGTAAATGGAGTAGGGTATGAACCTAAGGGAGATGTACTTTTAGATAAAAAAGTTTTAGAAAAAATACCAAACTCAGTATATGAAACTTTACTGTCTTCTTATTTATGTAATGAAGCTTATTTAGTAGAAAAAAACAAAGAATATGAAATCAGTGGAGACCCAACAGAGGGTGCTTTAATTGTAGCAGCACTTAAAATGAAAATTGATGAATATGAAATCAATAAAACTTATAAGAGATTAGATATTTTGCCTTTTGAATCTGATAGACAATATATGGCAACTTTAAATAAAAATGTAAAAAAAGATATAAATGAGATACATATAAAAGGTTCAATTGAAAAAGTCTTACCTCTATGTCAAACAATGCTAAGTGAAAATAGTATAGAAAAAATAGATTTGAAAAAGATAGAAGAAGAAGCAGTAAGCTTAGCTTCACAAGGACTAAGGGTTTTAGCAATTGCAAAAAAAGAGACAAACATAGACAAAATTGAAGAAAATATACTAAAAGAAGAGTTTGTTTTCTTAGGTTTAGTTGCAATGATTGATCCACCAAGACAAGAAGCAATACAATCAGTAAAAGCTTGTAAAACAGCTGGAATAAATATCATTATGATTACAGGAGATCATGCTTTAACAGCTTTCTCTATAGCAAAAATGATGGGAATTCTAAAAGTTGATGATAGTTTTGAAGATGTAACTTTAAATGCTAAAGAGCTACATAATTTATCAGATGAACAACTTATTGAAAAGTTAAAAACAGTAAAAGTTTTTGCAAGAGTTGAACCAGAACAAAAATTAAGAATAGTTGATGCTTTACAAGCAAGACAAGAAGTTGTTGCTATGACAGGTGATGGTGTAAATGATGCTCCTGCTTTAAAACAAGCAGATATTGGAATAGCTATGGGGAAATCAGGTACTGAAGTAGCAAAAGAAGCTGCTGATATGCTTTTAACTGATGATAACTTTAGTTCTATTGCTACCGCAGTTAAAGAAGGAAGAAATGTTTTTGATAATTTAATTAAGTTTATTACTTGGACTCTTCCTACAAATTTAGGAGAAGGTTTAGTAATACTTTTTTCTGTAATGCTTGGATTTAGTTTACCAATTTTACCTGTTCAGATTCTGTGGATAAATATGACAACAGCAATATTCTTAGGACTTATGTTAGTTTTTGAGAAAAAAGAAGAAGATATTATGATAAGACCTCCACGTAATCCTTCTACACCTATTTTGTCAAAAGAGTTATTTATAATGATGTTAGGTGTGGCTATTTATATGCTTATTACTTCAACAACAATTTTTGAATATTATATTTTAAAAGGAATGACAGAAGATTATGCAAGAACTGTTGCTGTTAATATTTTTGTTTTTATAGAAATATTTTATCTTTTTACTTGTAAAAATTTACATAAGTCAACTTTTAAAATAAATCCTTTTGATAATAAAAACCTTTTATATGGTGTAGGAATTATGGTGATATTACAAATAATATTTACAAATAATTCTTTGATGAATAGTGCTTTTGGAACAACGCCAATAAGCTTAAATGCTTGGACATTGATTATATTTATTTCATTTATTATTATATTTATAGTAGAAGTTTTAAAGTATTTTCTCTTTTCCAAAACAAAAGTAAAATCTTAGTTGATATTATATTGAAGTTTAGATATAATCGCCCAAAATCAAGTAAAAAAAGGTTAGTTTTATGGTTCAAGTTGTAAATCTTAAAAAAGCATTCGGACCAAGAGTGTTATTTCAAGATATAAATTTAAAATTAGATACAGGGAAGAGATATGGTCTTATTGGTGCTAATGGTGCTGGTAAATCAACTTTTCTTAAAATACTTTCAGGTGAAGATGATGCTACTGAAGGTGAAGTTCAAATTCAAAATGGTAAAAAAGTTGGAACATTAAGTCAAAACCAATTTGCTTATGAAGAGTATACATTATTTGATACAGTTTTATTAGGTAATAAAAGATTATATAATGCAATAAAAGAAAAAGAAGAGTTATATATGAGTCCAGAGTTTACTGATGAAGTAAATAATAGACTTGCCGAGTTAGAAATCGTTTGTGTAGAAGAAGATCCAACTTATGAGTATGATGTAAAAATTACAAAGATTTTGGAAGATTTAGGTTTTCCTGCATCACAACATACTGATTTAATGTCATCATTAACTGGTGGAGATAAATTCAAGATTCTTTTAGCACAAGTTTTATACCCAAAACCAGATGTATTATTCTTAGATGAGCCTACGAATAACTTAGATATTGAAACAATTGGATGGTTAGAAAATCAACTACAACACCATGATGGTACAATGGTTGTTATCTCTCACGATAGACACTTCTTAAATGCAGTATGTACTCATATTTTAGATGTTGACTATAAACAAATAAGAGAATTTACAGGAACATATGATGATTGGTATATTGCCTCAACTGTATTAGCAAAACAAGCTCAAGCAGATATGAGTAAAAAGCAAAAAGAGAAAGAAGAACTTGAAAAATTTATTGCAAGATTCTCAGCAAATGCTTCAAAAGCAAAACAAGCTACTTCTAGACAAAAACAATTAGATAAATTAGATATGGGAAAAATTGAAATCTCAAGTAGAAGAGACCCTTCAATTATTTTTAGACAAAAAAGAGAAGTAGGAAAAGAGTTATTAACTGTAAAAAATATCTCTAAATCATATGATGAGCAAGTATTAAATGATATCTCTTTTTCAGTTGAAAAAGGTGATAAAATAGCACTGATTGGTCCAAATGGTATTGGAAAAACAACTTTATGTGAAATATTAGTTGGAAATGTTAAACCTGATTCAGGAGAAGTTCATTGGGGTGCTACTATTCAAAATGGATACTTTCCTCAAAATGCAACTGATATTATTAAAGGTGATATGACATTATATGATTGGTTAAGAAGTTTTGATAGAGATGCAGATATCAATGAAATTAGAAACTGCCTTGGAAGAATGTTATTTAATGGTCAAGAGCAAGAGAAAAAAGTGGAATCTTGTTCAGGGGGAGAAAAACATAGAATGTGGTTATCTAAAATCATGTTAGAGCAACCAAACTTTATGGTACTAGATGAACCAACAAACCACTTAGACCTTGAAGCAATTATTGCACTTGGAGAAGGACTTTTAGAATATCCAGGGTCTGTAATTTGTGTATCTCATGATAGGGAACTACTTGATGCTTATGCAAATAGAATTATTGAAATTCAAGATGATGGTTCTATCGTAGATTTTAAAGGAACTTACGAAGAATATATCGAATCAAAAGAGTCTTAAAAGACTCTTTTTTTAATTAGTGATGTTTTGAATGTTTAGAAGACATCCTTCTTTCTCTTCTTTTTATAGCGTCGTTATATCTTCTTTTTTCATCTTCCGTTATAGGTTCTAGTTTAGGAACAGGAACTGGTTTAACATCTTCATTTACTGCAACCATAGTAAAGTAACATACATTTGTATTTTTTAAAGTATGGTCTTTAAAATCTTCTGATATAACTTTTATTCCAATTTCCATTGAAGTTCTACCTGTATAGTTTACAGAAGCATGGAAAGTTACTAAAGAACCTATTTTAATAGGGTCTTTGAATAAAACCATATCAACAGACAAGGTAACTACATAAGTTCCACAATATCTAGCAGCACAGGCATAAGCTACATGGTCAAGCATTTTTAATATTTCTCCACCATGAACTGTATTTCCCGTAAAGTTTGCTTTGTCTGGTGTCATTAGCATTGTCATTGTTAGTGATTTATCATTTTTACCCATTTTATATAACCTCTTGGTATTTTATTAAATTTATTATATGAAATAAAAGAAAAAAATATAGATAGATTTGCTATTTTTTTTTCTTATCTTTATTAATTATAGTAAAAAGTAACAATATAAACCTAATAAAAACTTATAATACTATTTTAATACTATGTCTAGTTATAATAAAAATTGAGAAAAGGATGTATTATGAATAAGTTTAAGATTTTAGTACTAGATGATATTTATGAAAATGTGTACGCTTTAAAGCTTCTTTTAGAAGATAGTTTTTTAGATATTGAAATTTTTGAAGCCACTTGTGTAAAAGATGCTTTAGTTATAATAATTAAAAATGAAATAGATTTAATCTTAAGTGATGTTCAAATGCCAGAAGTAGATGGTTTTCAGTTTGTTGAGTATTTACAAGAAGTAGAGTCAACAAAACATATTCCTATTATATTAATTACAGGAATATATAATACTTCTGAATATCAGAAAAAAGCATATAGTTTATCTTCAAATATTGTTGATTTTATATCAAAACCAGTGGATGAAGAAATTTTATGCTCAAAGTTGAAAATCTTTATTAATTTATTTAGTCAAAAAAAGCAAATTGTTTTTTCTCAAGAAGAAAAAATAGATAAAATGATGAATAAATTAGAGAATAAATATCGAAAAACTCTTATTGAAGATGATGATTTAGTAGATTTACAAGAATTAATTGAAAAAAATGTTAAAAATGATTAAATCATTTCTAACATTTGTTCTTCAGTAAGAGTACTTACTCCTAAATCTACAGCTTTGTCGTATTTACTTCCTGCATCTTCTCCGTAGATTAAGTAATCTGTTTTTTTAGATACAGATGAACTTACCTTTGCTCCAAGTGCTTCAAGATCTTTTTTTATAATACCTCTACTTTTACTCATTGTTCCTGTTAAAACTACAGTTTTTCCTTTGAAAGCATTTTCACTTACTTCTTGTTTTACTTCAACTTTTGGGTTTATTATTTCAATTAGTTTACTTACAAGCTCTTTATTTACTCTCATAAAATCAACAAATGATTTAGCCATTTGTTCCCCAATACCATCAAGAGCTATAAGTGAGTCTAGATCTATATTTATTACTTCTAATCCAAACTCTAAGCAGATTTGTTTTGAAGCTACTTCTCCAATATGTTCTATTCCTAAAGCATTTATAACTCTATGAAGTTCAGTTCCTTTTGTATTTTCAATTGCATTTAAAAGATTAGAAATCTTCTTTTCTTTAAAGCCTTCTAAGTCTTGTAAGTCTTCATATTTTAAAGAGTAAAGGTCTAAAATATCATAAATCTTTTTTTCATTTACAAGTAGTTCTACAATTTTATTTCCTAAACCATCAATGTTCATACAGTTTTTATTTGCAAAATAGATTATAGAGTTTGTAACAATTGCTGGGCAGTCAAGATTTTGGCACTTAATTAAAGTACCTTCATCGTGAAGTTCACTTCCACATTTAGGACATTTTGTTGGTCTTTGAACTTTTTCTTGTGTACCATCTCTTCTATCATGAAATACTTTTGTAATTTTTGGAATAATATCTCCACTTTTTATAATAATTACTTCATCATTGATTCTTAAGTCAAGTCTTTGGATTTCATCATAGTTGTGTAAAGAAGCTCTTTCTACCATACTTCCGTCTATATGCGTGGGTTCTACTACTGCAACAGGAGTAATAACTCCTGTTCTTCCAACTTGTTGAATAATATCTTTTATTTTTGTTGTTTTCTCAACTGCTGGAAATTTATAAGCACATGACCATCTAGGAAATTTAACTGTATATCCTAGTTCCTCTTGGGTTTCTATATCATCAATTTTTACAACCATTCCATCTAACATCATAGGAATATCATTTCTTGAAGCAATTATTTCATGATAAACTTTTTCTATACCTTCAACATCTTTAACAACTATTTGTAAGGGAGGTTTTACAAAACCTAAAGAATAGATATAGTCCATTTTTTCTGAGATTTTTTTGAAGTTTAAAGAGTTTTGTCCTACTCCCCAAACATTAAAAAATAATTTTCTTGAGGCTGTAATACTTGGGTCTAGTTGTCTTAAGCTTCCAGAAGCTGCATTTCTTGGATTTGCAAAAGGTTGTTCTTCATTTTTTAGTCTAAGCTCATTGATTTTCTCAAAATCAGCTTTTTTTATAACTATTTCACCTCTTATTTCTAAAAGAGATTTTTCTTCTATTTGAAGGGGAATAGAGTGGATAGTTTTAACATTATTTGTAACATCTTCTCCCACATTTCCATCACCTCTTGTAATTGCTTGTTTTAAAATACCATTTTCATAAATAAGGTTTAATGACGCCCCATCAAATTTTGGCTCACACATAAACTCTAAATTTGTATTTACTTTTTTTGCTCTATTGATCCAATCTTCTAACTCTTCAGTATCAAATACATCTTCTTGTGACCACATTCTTGAAAGGTGACTTGCTTTTTCAAAGCCTTCTAAAATAACTCCACCAACTCTTTTATTTGGAGAGTTTGGGTGGGAATTTTGTGGATAAGTTTGTTCATAAGCTAAACAAGTTCTTGCTAATTTGTCATATTCTTCATCAGTAGCTTGTGGATTATCTTCCACATAATAAGCATGAGCCCATGAAATAAGGGTTTGTATATTTTTATTATATTCTTCTTGTGTAATGATTTCTTCCATGTTTTTTTATACCTTTTGTAATATATCAACTCTAAATGGTTTTAAGAAGGTTTGTTTTCCTCCTCCAAAACTTTCATATCTTTTTTTTACTTTATTTTTTAATTCTTCTGTTATTTGATTATCGTTATAACTAAGATTCATTTGTTTTTTTTCAAAGTCTTCAAAATTTTCATAGGAAACTTCTGTTTGAAAAAATATTTCTTGAAAAAGTTTAAACTCTTCTTTTTCAACAGCATTTTTTATAGCTTCAAAAGCTTGAATTCTTACTTCTTTTTCATCATGAAAAATAGAAACAAGTTCATTTTGATGACCTTGATAAAGAGGTTCACTAATATAAGCAAGAGCATTTGGTTTTAAAACTCTTTTTATTTCATCAAGTGCTTTTTTCATATACTCTTTTGGAATATGATGAAAAGATTTAAACATTAAGATAAAATCTATTGATTCATCTTCTAAGGGTAAATTTTCTGCTCCTGTTAAGATAAATTCTATATTTTCAATTTTTTCTTCTAAATTTTTTTTATGTTGTATTTCATCTACTTCACAGGCAATAATTTTTCTATCAAAACCATTTGAAGCGATTTTTTTTGTCATAGTAGCATTTCCACAACCAAGTTCTAAAATAGTTTTATTATTTAGATTAAAAGTTTCTACTAAGTAGATTTCTTCAATAGTTTGAGTAATATTTGTTTCTAATAATTTCATGGAGTTCCTTTAAAAAATGTATTATACAAAAAGAATATATGAAAAAAACTAAATGCAAATAAACTTAATGATTATTTTGCTAGAATTAAATTTAATAATTAAATGGAGAAATAAAAATGTCTTATTTTGAAATATTTTTTATAGGTTGGAATTTAAATGTTTTTATGTTTTTAGTAAACTTAACTATAGCTTTTAAAGTAATGAGTGAAAAAACAGCTGAAGAACTTATGGAAGAAGATGAAGTTTTAAGTGAATTAAAAACAGAGTTTGAAAAATACTATCCTAATAAAAGATTAGAAAGTGTTATTACTTATTTAATTCCTTTTGCAGGTTTTTTTAAATCAGTTATTAGAATAATCGAAATCTTATTTTTCTTTTCAAGAAATAAAGGAACAAATTTAGTTGATTATATGATTTATAAATATAAATATGAAATAAAATCAGCAAAAGATAGATTAAAACAGTAACAGTAATAATTTTTTATTTCAGAAAAAAGCCTTATGTAACTTCGATGTAATCAAAAGTCTATATTATGATGACCAAAAAATAATTTTAAGGTCAAAGATAATGAATAAGTTTTCTTTACAAAATAAAATCTTTTTGATTTTAGCTCTTCCCATTATTACAATTCTTTTTTTATCAGTAAATACTTTATTAAATAAATTAGAACAAAAAGAGTCTATGTTTAAAACAAAGGAGTATTTACAACTATCTATATATTCAAATGCTTTGTTAAGTAAACTTCAAGAAGAACGAGAAATAAGTTTAATGTTTACAGAAACCTATGGAAAAGAGTATGAAAATGAGCTTATAAACTTACGACAAGCAAGTGATGAAAAACTAATACAGTTAAATGAATATGCAAAAGTTTTTAATATCTCTGCTTATTCCCCCAAAGTTGTAGAAAAAATTCAAGAATTAAAAGAAAGTCTTAATAAATTAAATTCTATAAGAAAAAAAGTAGATGAAATTGCCATTAGTGATGAAGATTTAATTTCTTATTATGATAAAGCAATAAATACAATTTTGTCTTTTATGGATGAGATATTAAGTTATAGCAATGATGGAGTTTTATCAAAAAAATTACAAGCTTATATTTCAATTGCAAATGTCACAGAAAAAGCTTCACAAGAAAGAAGAATTGTAAGAAAGATTTTTGAAAAGCAGCAACTATCAAATGATGATTATTTTGAATTTTCTTCTGTTGTCTCTTCCCAAGAAACTTTTTTGCAACTTTTTAAAAATGTTTCAAATGAAGAACAAGCAAAGTTATTGGATAAACAGTTTGAATGTAAAGATTGTAAAGAAATAAAAAAATTTAGAAATATAATTTTTAATAAAAGTCATAAAGATAGTATTTTATCTGATATTCAAAAATATGCTGGATATGGAGGTTTGGTTCATAGTTTTAAAGACTATATATTAAGCGGTGATGATAAATATATGAATACAATTCAAAAGTTTCATACAAGAATCTTACGAAATGTAAACAAATATAGAAGAATAAAAGATATTTCAAAAGAAGAAAAAAGACTTTTAAAAGATATAAAAAGAGTTTTTGATAACTATATGGGAAGTTCTTTAGATATTATGGAGGCCCATAATGCTAATAAAAACATTTTAGAAATTAACTCTTTAATTCAAATTGACAATAAAAAAGCAACTATAGCATTAGAAAAACTTACAAGTAATATGTATGGGGCAGATGATAAGAAATGGTTTGAAGTATCTACAAGAAGAATTAATTTTTTCTCAAATTTAAGTGATACTTTATCTTATGAAATAAAAAATTATATTGAAGTTAAGAATAGTAAGATAAACCAAGATTTTGTTGTGATGATTTCTTTTATCTCTTTTATGATTGCTCTTGTATTTTTTATAAGCATTTTAATGACAAGAAAGATAGTAAAATCTTTAAAGAGTTTTAAATCACAATTAGATTCATTTTTTTTATATGTAATTAGAGAAAAAGAACATATCAAACCAGTTGAAGTAAAAGGCAATGACGAGTTTGCCTTAATGACAAAAGATATGAATACACAAATTAAAAAAATTGAAGAAATAATGGAGCAAGATAAAAAAGTTGTTGAAGAAATAAGTGATATTATGACAAAAGTATCAAATGGTTTCTTTGAGTATCGTATTCATCAAGTGGGTGCAACAAAAGAGGTTGAATCTTTAAAAGAAATTATTAATAAAGTGATTACTTATACAAAACAAAAAGTTGATAATATAAATAAAGTTTTAGATAGTTATGCAAACGGTAAGTATAATTTTAGATTAAAAGAAGAAGAAAAAATAGGTATGTATGGGGATTTTGGAACTTTATCAACAGGTTCTGTTCTTTTAGGACAAGCAACTTCTCAGTTAATTGCGATGATAACAAATGCAGGAAAAGAATTAGAAGAAAATACTTCTATTTTAACTCGTTCTTCACAATCTTTATCAAATAGTGCAAATGAGCAAGCTTCAAACTTAGAACAAACAGCAGCAGCAGTAGAGCAAATCACAAGCAATATGAAATCAAGTTCAAATGATGTTACAAAGATGTTAAGCATCGCTGATGAATTAAATTCAAGTGCAAATAGTGGTAATAAGCTTGCTAATAAAACTTCAGATTCCATGGATGAAATAAATGATAAGGTAACAGCAATAAATGAAGCAATCTCAGTAATAGACCAAATAGCATTTCAAACAAATATTCTATCACTAAATGCAGCAGTAGAAGCAGCAACAGCTGGAGAAGCTGGAAAAGGTTTTGCAGTTGTAGCACAAGAAGTTAGAAATTTAGCAAATAGATCTGCTGAAGCAGCAAAAGAAATAAAAGATTTAGTTGAAGATGCAGCAATAAAATCAAATGAAGGAAAAAATGTTGCAAATGAAATGATAAGTGGTTATACCCAATTATCTGAAAAAATAATTCAAACAAAAGATATTATTGATAATGTAAGTACTGCAATAAAAGAACAAGAAGTAGGAATGCTTCAAATAAATGATGCCGTTGCTCAGCTAGATGAAATGACACAAAAAAATGCAAGTACTTCTACAAATATTGATAATCTTTCTAAAGAAGTAGCCTCTTTATCTACTAGATTATTAGGTATAACTTCCCAAGCAGAAATAAATGATAAGTATTATTATATGGTAGATGATATTCAATTAATTCAAAAAATCTCAAAATATAAAAATGACCATATAAACTTTAAAAGAAACTATTTTAAAGAACTTGACTCTTATAAACAAATAGAAGTGAAAAATGAATCTTTATGTGAATTGGGAACTTGGATGAAAAATCAAGAAAAAGAAAATGAAGCTTTTACTAAAACAAATGAATGGAATACTTTAAAAGAAAGACATAAAAATGTACATTTAAAAGTTCAAAATTATGTAGACTTAAATGCTCAAAAAGTAAACAATAAACACTTAAAAGAAGCAGCAAAAGAGATTGAAGATGCAACAGCTTTAATTTTTAGTTCTTTAAATGATATTGCTGTAATAAATACTAAACTTCTAAGACAATAGCTTTTAAACTTAAAATATTATTCAAAACTAATTTGAATAATATTCTACTTATATAAGTAAATCTTATTTTAAAATTAACTAAAAATTAATTTTGTGGGAGTATAATTACTTTCATAAGTTTAAATTATAATAGGATTATAAGATGAACAAATGTAAAAAATTTATTTATATGTATATTGATGGCTTTAAAAATATGACACTGGGAAAAACTTTATGGAAAATTGTTTTCATAAAATTAGCAGTGATTTTAATATTTTTAAAATATTTTATTCATGACAAAACTATTAAAACTGAATATATAACAAAAGAGGAAAAAATAGATTTTGTTTATAAGAATATAACAAAGGAGTAAAAATGGAAGAGAGTTTAGTTGATTGGTCCAGGGCTCAATTTGCCTTAACAGCAATTTATCACTGGCTTTTTGTTCCTTTAACTTTAGGACTTGGATTTATAATTGCATTTATGGAAACAATTTATGTAAAAACAGGTGATGTTTTTTGGAAAAGAACTACAAAGTTTTGGATGACTTTATTTGCAATTAATTTTGCTATAGGAGTTGCAACTGGAATTATAATGGAGTTTGAGTTTGGAACAAATTGGGCAAATTATTCTTGGTTTGTTGGAGATATTTTTGGAGCACCATTGGCTGTAGAGGGTATTTTAGCTTTCTTTATGGAATCAACATTTTTTGCAGTAATGTTTTTTGGTTGGGATAAAGTTTCACGAGGGTTTCATCTTTTATCAACTTGGTTAGTTGCTATTGGTTCTAATCTTAGTGCTCTTTGGATTTTAGTAGCAAATGGTTGGATGCAGTTTCCCACAGGAATGAAGTTTAATCCTGATACTGTAAGAAATGAAATGGATAATTTTTGGGATGTACTTTTTTCTCCTGTTGCAGTTTCAAAGTTTTTACATACTATTGCAAGTGGATATATAGTTGCTTCACTTTTTGTAGTGGGGATTTCTGCTTGGTATTTACTTAAAAAAAGAGATACTCTTTTTGCAAAAAGATCTATGATTGTTGGTGCAACTTTTGGTTTAATTACTTCAATTTTTATTATCTTAACAGGAGATGAATCAGCTCATCAAGTTGCACTTAAGCAACCAGTTAAATTAGCAGCAATGGAAGGTTTGTATGAAGGAAGAGAACAAGCAGGAATTGTTGCTGTTGGAGCTTTAAATCCTAAAAAGACATTAGATAATGAAGAAGAAGTTTTTTTATTTGAATTTGAAGCACCTTATGTTCTTTCTTTATTGGGATATCATGATATAAACGCCTTTGTTCCTGGACTTAAAGATTTGGTTTATGGAAATGAAAAATATAATATAGAATCAGCCCAATCCAAAATTGATAAAGGAAAGATTGCAATAGAAGCACTAAAAAACTATAAAGAAGCAAAAAGAAATAATGATATGCTAAAGGCAAATGAATATCAGAGTATTTTAGAAGAAAATATGCAATATTTTGGTTATGGGCATCTTAAAAAACCTGAAGATATTGTTCCTCCTATTGCTATTACTTTTTATACTTTTCACTTAATGGTTGCTCTTGGAACTTGGTTTTTAGTTCTTTTTGCTCTTTTATTATATTTTACTTTGAAAAAAGAGATTATGGAATATAAACTTTTATTAAAAAGTGCAGTTTTTTCTATTCCTTTAGGATATATAGCAAGTGAAGCAGGATGGGTTGTAGCTGAAGTAGGGCGTCAGCCTTGGGCTATACAGGATTTAATGCCTGTAGGAGTTGCTGTTACAAATATTTCAAGTACAAATGTTCAAATTACCTTTTTCTTATTTGCTTTTTTATTTACTGCACTTTTAATTGCAGAGATAAAAATCATGTTAAAGCAGATAAAAATTGGTCCAAATGGAGGTCACTAAGATGTTTGAAGAATTAACACTATTACAATTACAACAATATTGGTGGATAATAATCTCTTTACTTGGGGGACTTTTTGCTTTTATTATGTTTGTTCAAGGAGGACAAACTTTAATAGGAAAGTTATCAAAAGGAGATGAAGTTTTAAAAACTATGCTTATTAATTCTCTTGGTAGAAAATGGGAATTAGGGTTTACCACTTTAGTTTTATTTGGTGGAGCTTTATTTGCTGCTTTCCCTCTGTTTTATTCTACAAGTTTTGGAGGTGCATATTGGGTTTGGATGGCAATTTTATTTTGTTTTATTATTCAAGCAGTTAGTTATGAATATAGAAAAAAACCAGATAATTTTTTAGGACAAAAAGTTTATGAAGGTTTTTTATTTATAAATGGAA